>LKNG01000010.1 GCA_001564115.1 Natrialbaceae archaeon Tc-Br11_E2g8
GGCACGGTCACAGCCCCGCTGACTCAGTGGGTCGCGGCCCGTACCTCCCGGACGTCGATGAGATCCTCGCTCAGCCCCTCCCCCTCGCAGTCGGCGTTCGGGCACGCGTAGTGCCAGCCGTCCCGTGTCGCCTCCCGCTCGGCGAACCGGTCGCCACAGACCTGACAGAGGAGTTGCCCGTCCTCACAGCCGTCCAGGTGGAGTTCGAGGGCGAGCTCGGTTCGGAACGACTGATTGCAGTTACGACAGGTGTGCATGGTCGACCCTTCCACGACCTGGTTAAAAACCTCTTGGGTTCTTTTATTCCACCCGAATCGCCACCGATTCGCCGCGAGTGGCTCGAATCGGCCGGTTTCGGGTCGGGACGGCAACCGGTCGATTCCGGCGACGGTCACGGGAGCCGATCCGACGATCTATCAACTGTGCGTGCTATCAGCTGTCACGACTGTCGTGCGAGCTGATGTCGCGGCAACTGACCGAACGCGAACACTTTCGGCGCCGGGTCGCCGCCACGGCGGTAGCCGACGGGTCGCCGCCACGGCGGTAGCCGACGGGCTCACTCCGTGCCGAGGATTCCGCGCTCGGTCATCTTCGCGGGGTCGAGGACCTCGTCGGCCTCCGCCTCGGTGAGATACCCCTTCTCGATGGCGACCTCCCGGACCGTCTTCCCCTCTTTCAGGGCGGTCTTGGCGACCTCGCTGGCGCCGTCGTAGCCGATGTGGACGTTGAGCGAGGTCGCAAGCGCCATCGAGCCCTCGACCTGGGCCGCACAGTGGGCCTCGTTGGCCTCCAGGGGGGCGACGAACCGCTCGGCGAACGTCTCGCTCGCGTTGGCGATCAGCTCCGCGGACTGCAGGAAGTTGTGTGCGAGCACGGGCTTGTAGAGGTTCAGATCGAGCTCCCCGCGTGCGGCGCCGGCGGCGACGGCCGCGTCGTTGCCGACGACCTGTTTGTGGACCTGGTTTACCGACTCGGCGACCACCGGGTTGATCTTGCCGGGCATGATCGACGACCCCGGCTGGTTCTCGGGCTGTTCGAGCTCCCCGAGGCCGTTTCGCGGACCCGAGGCGAGCAGGCGAAGGTCGTTCGCGATCTTGTTCAGCGAGCCCGCGACCACCCGCAGGGCGCCGTGGGCCTCGCTCATCGCGTCGTGGGCCGCCTGGGCCTCGAAGTGGTCGTCGGCCTCGCGGAAGTCGACGCCGGTCTCCTCGCGTATGTACTCGGCCGCGAGCCCGGGGAACTCGGGGTGGGTGTTCAGCCCCGTTCCCGTCGCCGTCCCCCCCAGCGCGAGCTCGCTCAGGCTCCCACGGACTGCGTCGACCCGACCGAGCCCCTTCTCGATCTGGCTGCGGTAGCCGCCGAACTCCTGGCCCAGCGTGACCGGGGTCGCGTCCTGGAGGTGGGTGCGTCCGGTCTTGACCACGTCGGCGAACGCCGCTTCCTTCTCCGCTAGCGCCTCCCGGAGCGTATCGAGTGCGGGCGTCACGTCCTTCTCTATCGCCTCGAGGGAGGCGACGTGCATCGCGGTCGGGATCACGTCGTTGCTCGACTGGCCGTAGTTGACGTGGTCGTTCGGGTGGACGACGCGGTCGCCGACCTCCGCGCCCGTGATCTCGGCCGCCCGGTTGGCGATCACCTCGTTCGCGTTCATGTTCGAGGACGTCCCCGAACCGGTCTGGAAGACGTCGACCGGGAACTGGTCGTCGTGGTCGCCGGCGATGACCTCGTCGGCCGCCGCGACGATCGCATCGGCGACCTCCTCCTCTAGCAACCCGAGCTCGCGGTTGGCCCGTGCCGCACCCTTCTTGACGACGCCGAGGGCACGGACGAACCGCCGGCCGAAGGTGATCCCCGAGATCGGGAAGTTCTCGACGGCTCGCTGGGTCTGTGCGCCCCAGTAGGCGTCGGCGGGCACCCGCATCTCCCCGAGGCTGTCCTCCTCGATTCGGTAATCGTCTGCCATACGCGGAGGCTCACCCCCCAGCGAGGTAAAAGCCACCGGAACCTCCCGGTCGCGGGGAATCCCACCGATCGTTCGGCTACCGGCACCGATCGTTCGGCCACCGACATCCGTCCGGGACCCCGTCACCGGAGGTGAGCCGAAACCGGGCTCCCTATGCCCGTCGGCCCGTTCCCATCGGGCATGTGGCCGATGGGACACCTCGCCGTCGCCTACCTCCTGTACGCGGGCTACTGTCGGGCGCGTGGCCACGGGCGCCCCGGGGAGGTTCCCACTCTCGTGGTCCTCTTTGGCTCGCTGTTTCCCGATCTGGTCGACAAACCCCTCGCGTGGTATCTCGGGGTTCTCCCGACCGGCCGGACGCTCGCCCACTCGCTTCTCGTGCTCGTCCCGCTCACTCTTGGGTTGTACGCGCTGGCACGCCGGCGAGGCCATCCGGAGTACGGGGTCGCGTTCGCGATCGGCACGCTCTCACACGCGTTCGTCGACGCGGCGCCGGTCCTCTGGGATCCGAACGCCGACGCCGGCTTCCTCCTGTGGCCGCTCGTTCCGGTTCCGGCCTACGAGGACGGCGCACCGACGGTAACTGCCCTGTTCGCCGACTCCCTCGGCGATCCGTACTTCCTCGCCGAGTTCGTCCTGCTCGCGCTCGCGCTCGTCCTCTGGCGCCGCCAGGGGCATCCCGGCGTCGGACCGCTCCTCGCGCTCACCGATCGCGGGTCAGGCCGGGGTTCGTGACGGCGCCGTCGGCCGCCGAGTCGAAGTCCCTGGCGTACTTGCCGAGCACGCCGGCGTCGTACGCCGGCTCCGGCCGTTCCCACTCTTCCCGGCGGGCCGCGAGCTCCGCCTCGCTCGCGTCGACGTCGAGGCTGCGCTCCGGGATGTCGATCGTGATGGTGTCGCCGTCCTCGAGCAGGCCGATCGGGCCGCCGTCGAACGCCTCGGGGGCGACGTGGCCGATCATCGGTCCCCGGGTGGCCCCCGAGAACCGGCCGTCGGTGATCAGGGCGACGTCGTCCTCGTGGCCGGCGCCGACGACCGCCGCGGTGACCCCCAGCATCTCGCGCATGCCGGGGCCGCCGCGTGGCCCCTCGTTGCGGATGACGATCACGTCCCCGGAGTCGACCTCGCCCTCCTGGACGTACTTCATCGCCGCCTCCTCGGCCTCGAACACCCGGGCGGGCCCCTCGTGGTGGAACGCGTCCTCGCCGGTGACTTTGAGCACCGCGCCGTCGGGTGCGAGGTTCCCCGTGAGGATCTTGATCGCCCCTTCGGCCTCCTTTGGCTCCTCGACGGTGTAGAGGAAGTCGGCCTCGATCTCCTCGTCGGGTGGGAGGGCACCATCCTCCTCTAAGACGGCGAGCTCCTCGGCGATCGTCCGGCCAGTCACCGTCATCGCGTCGCCATAAAAGAGGTCCGCCTCGAGCAGCCGCCGGATCACGACGGGGACGCCCCCGAGCTCGTGGAGGTCGTTCATCACCCGCTGGCCGCCCGGCTGAAGGTCGGCGATCTTCGGGGTGCGCCGGGAGATCTCGTCGAACTCCTCGATCTCCAGTCCGACGCCGGCCTCGCGGGCGAGCGCCAGCAGGTGGAGCACGCCGTTGGTCGAGCCGCCGATGGCGGTCTGGAGGGCGATGGCGTTCTCGAAGGAGCGTTTCTCGAGGATCTCGGAGGGGCGTCTGTCGGCCTCGACACAGTCGAGGGCGAGCTCGCCGGCCCGGCGGGCGACGGCGTAGCGCTCGTGGTCCTCGGCGGGCGGGGAGGCGCTGCCCAGCGGGGCGAGCCCGAGGGCCTCGGAGATCGAGGCCATCGTGTTCGCGGTGAACATCCCGCCACACGAGCCCGCCCCGGGGCAGGCCTGTCGCTCCAGCTCGTCGAGCTCCTCGCCGCTTATGTCCCCGCGGGCGTAGGCGCCGACGCCCTCGAAGACGTTCTGGATCGTCACCTCGCGACCCCCGTGCTCGCCGGGCATGATCGAGCCGCCGTAGAGGAACACGGAGGGGAGGTCGGTGCGGATCGCGGCCATCATCATCCCGGGGAGGTTCTTATCGCAGCCGGCGACCGTCACGAGGCCGTCGACGCGCTCGCCGAACGCGACCAGCTCGACGCTGTCGGCGATCAGCTCCCGGGAGATCAGCGACGCTTTCATCCCCTCGGTGCCCATCGAGATGGCGTCGGAGATGGTGATCGTGCCGAACTCGATGGGCATCCCGCCGCCGCCGTCGATCCCCTCGACCGCCGACGCCGCCACGTCGTCCAGGTGGACGTTACACGGCGTGATGTCCCCGGCCGGGTTCGGCACGGCGATCATCGGCGAGGAGAGGTCCTCGTCGTCGTACCCCATCGCCCGGAACATCGACCGGTGGGGGGCCCGGTCGGGACCCTCGGTGACCTCCCGGCTCGGCAGTCGGTCGTCTTTCTCGTAGCTGAACCGTCCGTCGTCGCTCATGATCGATTGCTCACTCGAGTCGGACCAACTCACCGGAGGGGGTCAAACGTTGCGGTCCTGTCGCGGGGAACGCGTCTACCATCAAAAAGCGGAGGAGTCGTGTGTGGGATCTACGATTGCGCGAACCGGTACTCGACTACGATTGCGCGAACCGGTACTCGACTACGATTGCGTGAACCGGTACTCGACTACGATTGCGTGAACCGGTACTCGATCGTTCCGAGGCCGGGGACGGTGAGCGTCCCGCGCCGTCGGTCGAGCCGCCGTTTGAGACGGCGAGTACCCCAGAGGGCGACGACGCCGGCCGCGAGGGCTGCGGCCGCGACCGCCGGGTACGCGGCGAGAAAGAGGCTGCCATAGAGGACCACGAACAGCGCGAGGAGGGTCCTGGGAGAGCGGTACGTCGGGGGCGTATCGAAGCGTGTCGGTTGGGTTCGAGTCATCGGTTCTGGGCTCCTTATTCGACGGGAGGTCCTGGACGGGTAAAAACTTTCATATTCCGAATAACTTCTGGCGAGTGTTATCACCAACCATACACTCAGAGATGCTGAGGTCCGGAAATAGAGTGTGTAATCGATAGCATGGTATCTCGTCGAACACTTTTCAGAACCGTGTTAATTCCCGGCCGAGATGGCGGGCGAGGGGGTCACCCCGTAGTAACTCCCGGCCGAGGGGGTCACCCGGTGTTTTTCATTCCGGCGGCGATCCCCTTCACCGACAGCCGGAGGGTTCGCTCCTCGACGTCGGTCAGCTCCTCCCGGCCGAGCAGGCTCACCTGCAACAGGTTCAGCGGGTCGACGTAGGGGTTCCGTCGGGCCAGGTTCTCGGCGAGCCACTCCCGGGCGAGCAGCCCGTCGCGGCCCGAGATCGCCGTCACGAGCTCGACGGCTCGCTCGTGTTCGGCGACGATCCGCGGGAAGAAGCGCTCCCGGCGCTCCTCGGCGGCGAGCGCGGCGTACTCGGCGGCGATTTCGAGGTCCGTCCGGGCGAGCGAGAGCGCAGCGGCGTCCACCGTCGTCCGGAAGAACGGCCACTCCTCGTACATCTCCCGGAGGGTCTCGATCGACCCTCCATGGGCGTTCGTCGCCCCCATCCCGTCGGCGTCCGCAGGTGCCGTTCCGTCGGTGTCCGTCGCTCCCGTCCCGTCGGCGTCCGCAGGTGCCGTCCCGTCGGCGTCCGCAGTCGCCGCGCCGTTACCGCCGAGGTAGGCGTCGATCCCCGTCGCCAGCCCGTACCAGCCGGGGAGGATACACCGCGCCTGGGTCCAGGAGAACACCCAGGGGATCGCCCGGAGGTCCTCGACGGTCCGTTCGCCCGTCCGGGAGGCCGGCCGCGAGCCCAGGTCGAGTTCCTCGATGACCGTGATCGGCGTCGCCTCCTCGAAAAACCGGATGAAGCCGTCGGTCTCGAGCAGATCGCGGTAGGCCTCCCTGGCCGCGTCGGCCATCCGATCCATCGCCGCGGTCCAGGCCGGTCGGACCGGCTCGTTTCGGCCCTCGACCGCCCGCAGCCGGGCGAGCACCTGGGCGTTGAGCATCTGCTCGACGTTGCGCTCGGCGATCCGTGGGTTTCCGTACTTCTCGGCGATCGCCTCGCCCTGCTCGGTGAACTTGATCTCGCCGGTGACCGTCTCGGGGGGTAACGCCAGCATCGCCTCGTTCATCGGCCCGCCGCCGCGGGAGATCGATCCCCCGCGACCGTGAAACAGCCGGGCCGTGACGTCGTACTCCGCACAGATCTCCGCGAGCCGCCGGCCGTTTCGGTGCAGCGACCACGTCGCCGCCAGGAAGCCGTTCTCCTTGTTCGAGTCGGAGTAACCGAGCATGAGCTCCTGGACGTCGCCGCGGGCGGCGAGGGCGGCCGCGTACGCCTCGTTCTCGAACAGCGTCCCCACGATCCGGCGGGCCCCCGACAGCGCCGACTCGGTCTCGAGTAAGGGGACCACGTCGAGGCCGCTGTGGTCCGGGAGGTCGACGACGCCGGCCTGGTCGGCCAGAAAGAGCACCTCGAGGACGTGGCTCGGCTCTTCGGTCATCGAGATGCAGTAGGTGTCGATCGCGTCGGCGCCGTACTCCCGTTGCCAGTCGGCGAGCCGGTCGAACAGCTCGAAGACCCGGGTCGCCTCCGCCGACAGCCCCGCCCGATCGGCGAGGTCGACGACCGGCTCCGACTGGAGGATCGCCCGGGTGAGCCACTCGACGCGCTCGTCTTCGGTCATCGACCGGTAGTCGACGCCCTCCCGCTCGAGGGCCGCCGCGATCGCCGCGGTGTGGTTCTCCCGGTGATCCCTGAGGTCGAGCCCCGCAAGCGAGAAGCCGAACGTCTCGACCCGGCGGATCAGGGGGGCGACGTGGGCCTCGACGACCGTCCCCGCGCCGTTTCTCCGCAGGCTCTCGGCGATCAGCTCCAGGTCCGCGAGCAGCCCGTCGGCGTCGCGGTAGCCGCCCGGACGCACGTCGCCCACACGTGCGATCCGCTCGTCGACGAGCCAGAGTTTCTGCCGGTACGGTTCGCCCGGATACCGCCGCCGGGCCTCCTCGTACCGACCCGGCAGCCGCTCGCGGTCGGCCTCGAGGGACGCCGCGAACGCGGGGCCGACGTCGAGCCGGCCGCCCTCCTGGCTCACCACCCCCAGGAGCTCGGCGATCGCCTCCCGGTAGCGCTCGAGGACGACCGACCGCTGGCGTTCGAGGGTGTCCGCGGTCACCCCGGGGGTGACGTGTGGGTTGCCGTCCCGGTCGCTGCCCGCCCACGAGCGGAACTCGAACAGCTTCGGCACCGCCGGCGGCTCCTCGAGGCTTTCCGCCAGGGCGTCCTCGAACTCGTCGTACACCTCGCCGACGACGTCGAACAGGGTGTGCTCGAGGTACCACTGGACGTTGCGCGCCTCGTCGGTCGGCTCGGGGCTGCGCGCACGGACCTGTGGGGTCCCCCAGAGGCTCGTCACCTCGGCGTCGACGTCCCGCCAGAGCTGGGCGCGCTCCTTGTCGGTGAGCCGGCGTTCGTCGAGGGTCTCGAGGTGGGTGGCGACGGTCCGCAGCTTCGCTTTGACCGTCTTCCGGCGGGCCTCCGTCGGGTGGGCGGTGAACGTCGGCTCGATGAGGACGTCCTCGAGGATCCCCTCGGCGACGGCCGGATCGACGTCGGCCAGCGCCTCGGCCGCGAGCTCGAGGCTGTCCTCGAGCTCACCGGCCTGGGAGTCACGGCGGATCGCCCGGACCCGTTCGCGCTCTTCGGCGAGGTTGATCAGCTCGAAGTAGGTGGTAAACGCCCGCGCGAGCGTCCGACCCTCGCCGGGGGCGAACTCCTCGATCCGGTCGACGAGCCGCTCGCGGGAGTCGAGACGCCCCTCCCGGTAGGCGATGGCGTCGGTCCGACACGACTCGACGGTCTCGAACGCCGCCGGGGAGCTCTGTTCCTCGATGACCTCCCCGAGCAACGCCCCGAGTTCGCGGACGTCCCGGCGAATCTCTCTGTTGTGTAAATCCATACCACTCCGTGGGCCCCACGGGACAAAAAATTCCGGCCGGCGACGACGAGGGGAGACCACGACGGCCCCCACGGCCGTGGTCGGTGGAGAGACCACGACGGTCCTCACGGGGACGACGTGGTCGGTTGAGAGGCCACGACGGGCTCACGGGGTGGCGACTCGCAGGCGGAGGGCATAATAGCGTTCGGCCGTACGTTCGACCGTGAGCGGATCCGTACGGACGGGCGACGTCGACGCCGTCGGGAGCGACGTCGCCATCGGCGTCGGGACGGCGCTGTCCGGGCTCGCGATGGCCGGAGCCATCCTGCCCGTACGCCGGGGTCAGACCGACGAGGTCGTCACGGCCGCGGTCGTCTTCGGCGTCCTCGCGCTCGCGGTGTTTCTGGCGCGCCGGTACGGCCTCGTCGGTCGCCGGGAGGGAGCGCCGGTCGCCGGCGTGGCGAGCCTGGCGGTCGTGCTCCTCTCGGGGTACGCGTTGAACCAGGGCGTGACGGCCGACCTCGCGGTCGGTCCGTGGTCGTTCCCGGCCGTCTTCGGCGTCCTGCTGGCCGGCGGCGGTGCCCTGGGGATGGCCGCAGCCGACTACGCCGGCGTCACCGACGGCGGGCTGAAACGGCGGACGGCCGTCGCCGGCGGCATGACCCTCGTCGGCGTGCTGGGGCTGCTGGCGACGATCCCCTCGACGCTCGTGCTCTCGATCCCCGCGTTCCTGTTTCTGGGCGGGGAGTTCTCCGCGCTGGAGTCGGTCGCGATCGCCCAGCTCGCCATGGCGTTCGGCATGGGTGGGGTCGCCGTCGG
Organism: Natrialbaceae archaeon Tc-Br11_E2g8; assembly: GCA_001564115.1. GTDB lineage: Archaea > Halobacteriota > Halobacteria > Halobacteriales > Natrialbaceae > Tc-Br11-E2g8. Next base: position 8,698 of record LKNG01000010.1, read on the forward strand.
CTACGTCTGGCTGCGCGGCGACGGGCTCTCCTTTATCGACCTCCGGACCCCCTCCCTGCGAGATCTGGCCTGGACCGTCGGCGGCGTGTTCGTCCTCTTTGGCGCGTTGATCGCCATCAGCCTCGTGTTGAGCTCCGCCGGCGTCGAGAGCGCAGAGCACGGGACGGCAGAACAGGCCCAGCAGAACCCGGAGATCCTGTTCGTGTTGATCCCGGCCTCGCTTCTGATCATCGGCCCGTTCGAGGAGCTGCTCTACCGGAACGTGATCCAGAAGTCCCTCTATGACGTCTTCTCGCGGGCCGGTGCCATCGTCGTCGCGAGCGTCATCTTCGCCGGCGTCCACTTTCTGGCCTACTGGACGACCGACGTCGGCGCCGTGCTGGCGAGCCTGGGGGTCGTCTTCGGCCTCTCGCTCGTGCTCGGGGCGATCTACGAGCGCACCGAGAACCTCCTCGTCCCCGCGCTGGTCCACGGGATCTACAACGCCGTCCTCTTTACCGGGCTGTACTTCAGCGTCGTCTGATCGGCTCCGAACCGGTCCGTCACGGCTGGGTGGATCGGACGTGTGTCCGATGGACGGCAGTTCCGACGGCTGGATGGACCCGCGTGTCCGACGGCTGGATGGTCCTGCGTCTCCGGTGGTTGGATGACGGCCGGCACGGCGGCTGGACGTGTGTCCGCATCGAGGGGGAATGCCCGGCGCTCAGTCCGATTCCGATCGGTTTATGACGAATCTGTACCAGTATCGGAACATCGTGTGCAAATATTGTCGAAGATAGGTTCCTTTAGTTCGTTCGTCCGCTTCTATGGCTTCGTATGACACATCGTCCAGCACCGCGGGAGACCGTCGACGGAGGGCGGCCGTGAGCGAGCTCGTTCCGGGTGAGTTGCGTCCGGCGGCGGAGCCGGTACGGATCAACGAGGGGCGACCGACCGCGACGGTCACCGTCGAGAACACCGGCGACCGGCCAGTCCAGGTCGGCTCACACGTTCACTTCTTCGAGGTGAACCCGGGACTCGCGTTCGACCGGGTGACGGCCTACGGGATGCGACTGGACGTCCCCGCCGGCACGGCCGTCCGGTTCGAGCCCGGCGTCGAGCGCGACGTCGACCTCGTCGCCATCGGCGGGAACCGGATCGTCCACGGGATGGCCGGCCTCGTCGGCGGGGAGCTCGACGACGAGGCGATCCGCGAGCGGGCGTTCGAGCGCGCCCGGGAACGTGGCTACCTGACGGGGGACGAATGAGCCGGGAGCTGAGCCGGCGGGAGTACACCGACCTGTTCGGGCCGACGGTGGGCGATCGGCTCCGGCTGGGTGACACGTCGCTTTTCGCGCTGATCGAGACCGACCACGCCGTCCCCGGCGAGGAGGCCGTCTTCGGCGGCGGGAAGACGATGCGCGACGGGATGGGGATGCAGTCGGGGACGACCCAGGCCGAGGGGGCACTCGACTGGGCGTTCACGAACGTCGTGGTCGTCGACCCCGTCCTCGGGATCCGAAAGGGTGACGTCGGCGTCCGGAACGGACGGATCGTCGGCGTCGGGAAGGCCGGCAACCCGGACACGAGCGACGGCGTCGACATGGTGATCGGGCCGGCCACCGACACCGTCCCCGGCGACGGGCTGATCGCGACACCCGGCGCGCTCGACATCCACGTCCACTTCAACAGCCCACAGCTGGTCGACCACGCGCTGGCTTCGGGCGTGACGACCATGCTCGGTGGCGGCTTCGGCGGCGGCGCAACGACCTGCACGCCGGGCCCGGAGAACCTGAAACGGTTCCTCCAGGCCGCCGAGGGCTGGCCCGTCAACGTCGGCTTCTACGGCAAGGGAAACAGCAGCCGGCCGGACGCGCTCTACGAACAGATCGAGGCCGGGGCCTGTGGGCTCAAACTCCACGAGGACTGGGGGTCGACGCCCGCGGCGATCGACACCTGTCTCGACGTCGCCGACGAGGAGGACGTCCAGGTCTGTATCCACACGGACACGCTGAACGAGTCCGGGTTCGTCGAAGATACCTTCGAGGCGATCGACGGCCGGACGATCCACACGTTCCACATCGAGGGTGCCGGCGGCGGCCACGCGCCGGACGTCCTCGAGCTGATCGGCTTCGAGCACATGCTGCCCTCCTCGACGAACCCGTCGATGCCGTACACCGAGAACACGTTCGACGAACACCTCGACATGGTGATGGTCTGTCACCACCTCAACCCGGACGTCCCCGAGGACGTCGCCTTCGCCGAGTCCCGCATCCGCGCGGAGACCATCGCCGCCGAGGACGTCCTCCACGACACCGGCGCGATCTCGATGATGACCACCGACTCCCAGGCGATGGGACGGATGGCCGAGCTCGTCTCCCGAACCTGGCAGACCGCCCACAAGATGAAACGCCAGCGTGGCCCCCTCCCCGCCGACGAGGGGACCGACGCCGACAACGCCCGGATCGAACGCTACGTCGCCAAGTACACGATCAACCCCGCGATCACGGCGGGGATCGACGACTACGTCGGCTCGCTCGAACCGGGCAAACTCGCCGACGTCGTCCTCTGGGAGCCCGCCTTCTTCGGGATCAAACCCGAGGTGGTGATCAAAGGCGGCTTCCCGGTGTACTCACAGATGGGCGAGGCCAACGGCTCGCTTATGACCTGCGAGCCCGTGCTGGCCCGCGAGCGCGCCGGCGCCGTCGGCCGTGCGAAACACGGCCTCTCGGTGACGTTCGTGAGCGAGGCCGCCCACGAACGCGACGTCGGCGACGCCTACGACCTGCGGCGGCCGGTCCGTCCCGTCCGGAACACCCGGTCGGTCGGCAAATCCGACATGCTCCACAACGACCACCGGCCGGAGGACATCGAGATCGACGCCCAGACCTTCGAGGTCGCGGTCGACGGCGAACACGTCACCTGCGAGCCCGCCACGGAGCTCCCGCTCGCCCAGCGATACCTCCTGTGATCATGAGCCTGCCCACGACACAAACGACGCCGGACGCACCGAGAGCGGATCCGATCCGCCCACACCGACGAACGACCGTTCCGAACCGACGACCGTCCCGCCCGCACCGACGACCGACCGTTTCGGGCCGACGACCGTCCCGCCCGCACCGACGACCGGTCGGGCCGCGCGACCGACCGGGCGACCGGCCGACGGGGGTGGACCGATGAAGCTCTCGCCGAAGGAGTCAGAGCGGCTGACGGTGTTTATGGCCGCCGAGCTCGCCCGCCGCCGGAAGGCCCGGGGCGTGAAGCTCAACCACCCCGAGGCGGTCGCGTACATCTCCGACTGGGCCTGCGAGGCCGCCCGGGAGGGGAAGTCGGTCTCACGGATCCGCTCCGAGGCGACCCAGCTGCTCACCCGCGAGGACGTGATGGAGGGAGTGCCCGAGATGATCGGGATGGTCCAGGTCGAGCCCGTCTTCCCCGACGGCACCAAGCTCGTGACCGTCCACGATCCGATCCGTGCGGAGGGCCGCGAGGCCGTCGAGCCAGTCGAGCCGTCGCCGGACGGGGAGGGTCGGTGATGGGCTACCGGGACGTCGCGAAAATCGGCGTCGGCGGCCCCGTGGGGTCGGGGAAGACCGCCCTCGTCGAGCATCTCGTGCCACGGCTCGTCGACGACGGCTACGAGGTCGGCGTCATCGCCAACGACATCATGACCCAGGAGGACGCCGACGTGTTCCGGGAGTCGTTCGCCGACGTGGTCCCCCCGGAGCTGATCGAGGGCGTCGAGACCGGCGCCTGCCCGCACACGGGCATCCGCGAGGATCCCTCGATGAACCTCGCGGCCGTCGACGAGTTCACCGAGCGCCACCCGGGGCTCGACGTCGTGGTGATCGAGAGCGGCGGGGACAACCTCGCGGCGACGTTCAACCCCGAGCTCGCCGACTACTTCCTGTTCGTCATCTCGGTCGCGGAGGGCGAGGACATCCCCCGGAAACGCGGCCCCGGCGTCGTGCAGGCCGACCTCCTCGTGATCAACAAGGTCGACCTCGCGCCGTACGTCGACGCCGACCTCGAGGTGATCGAGGCCGACACGGCGGCGGTCCGCGAGGGGGCGCCGTTCGCGTTCACCGACTGCAAGGCCGGCGAGGGGATCGACGCGGTCGCCGAACGCATAGAGCGCGAGGTGCTCTTCGCGTGACCGCCGACGCGGCGAGCGCGCGGTTGCCACCCGCGTTCGCGGAGTACGCCGAGGAGCCACTCGCCCAGGCGCCCGCGGGCGGACCGGGCAAACGCGGGCTCCTCGAGGCGACGTTCGCCCGCGAGGCCGACGGCCCGACGCGGCTCGTCCGCGACCGCGTGCGGGTGCCCTACCACCACACCGGGACGATCGGGGGCGATCCGGCGCCGGCGCTCGCGACGCTGCTCGTCCAGGAGCCCACCGGCGGTCTCGCCCAGGGCGACCGCCACCGCCTCGCCGTCGAGGCCGGTCCCGGCGCCAGGGCACACGTCACGAGCCAGGGCGCCACGAAGGTCCACAGCATGCGGGCGAACTACGCCCACCTCGACGTCTCCCTCCTCGCGGCCGCAGGGAGCCACCTCGAGTATCTGCCCGGGCCGACGATCGTCAACGAGGACGCCCGCTGTCTCGGGACGACCCACGTCGAGGTCGCCGACGACGCGGTCGTGATCCTCGCCGACGTCCTGGTGCCCGACGGGCTGAGCGACCACGAGCCGTTCGGCTTCGATCACTACCACGCGACGGTCGAGGCCGAACGCGACGGGAGGCTGGTCTGTGCCGACGCCGTCGACCTCCGGCCGGGCGATCCGCGGGATCCGGCGACCGTCGGCGAGTTCGCCGTCGTCGGCTCGCTGTACGTGTTCGCGCCGGCTGTACCCCTCGAGGCGCTGGTCGAGACCGTCGCCGACCGGCTCGGCGCGCTCGAGGCGGTCCACGCGGGCGTCTCGACGCTCCCGGAGGACGCCGGCGCGATCGTTCGGATCCTCGGCCACCGGGAGACGGACGTCTCCGCGGCCGTCCGGGCCGCCTGGGACGAGACGCGACGGCGGACGCTCGGGGTCGGCGCGCCGGCCGACCGGCGGTACTGATGGAGCGGATCGACGGCGTCGTCGGCAACGTCCACGCCGACGGGGAGCTCGCGACACGGCGGGCGGCCCACGAGGCGGCCGGCACGCTCGAACGGCTCGTCCTCGACGCCGGCGTCCGGCGGCGCTCGCGCTTCCGGGCGACGACCGACGCCGGCACCGACGTCGGCGTGGTCCTCGACCGACCGGCCGTCTCGGCTGGGGACGTGCTGGCCGTCGACGACGACCGGATGATCGTCGTCGCTTTCGAGCCCCGCGAGGCGCTCGCGATCCCGCTCCCTGAGCCCGATCCCGAGGCCCTCGAGGCCGCAGTCGAGCTCGGCCACCGGATCGGCAACCACCACTGGGAGCTCGCCGTCGAGGACGGCACCTGCTACGTCCCGCTCGAGGCCGACCGCCACGTCGTCGAGCGCGTGGTCCGGGCGGTCCTTCCGGAGGGAGAGCCCCGCGTGGAGACCGTCGACGCCGAGCGGTTCCTGGCCGACTCAAGGGGGCTCCACGGCGAGGGACACGACCACGTCGACGGACACAGCCACACTGACGGGCACGATCACGTCGACGGGAGCCACGCACACGACCACGCCGACGGGAAGCACCCACACGCCGACGGGAGCCACGCACACGACCACGCCGACGGGGAGCACGCACACGCCGACGGGGAGCACGCACACGCCGCCGGGAGCCACACACACGATGAGAACCACGCACACGAGGACCATGGGGAGTGAGCCGGCCGCGTTCCTCTCGGCGCTCCGGCTGTCGGACTCGTTCCTGCCGGTCGGAGGGTACACCGCCTCCTACGGGCTCGAACAGTACCTAAACGAGGGGCGTCTCGAGGACGGCGAGGAACTGCGGGAGCTGCTCGCGGCGTACCTCCGGCGGCTGGTCGGCCCCGCGGAGACGGTGGCGCTCGCGAACGCCAACCGGGCGAGCGCCGCGGGGGATCTCGAGGGGATCCTGGCGGTCGACGAGCGGCTCCACGCGCTCACGATGCCACGGGAGTTCCGCGAGAGCGCGACGAAAGCGGGGGCGAAGCTGTGTGAGCTGTTCCTCGAGGACGGGGAGTTGGACGCCGCCGGCGTCGCGTTCGCCCGACGGGTCGCCGACGGCGAGACGCCTGGGGGGTATCCGGTGGCGTTCGGCGTCGTCGCCCGGCGCCAGGGAGTCGAACCCCTCGAGGCCGCCCTGGCCCACGCCCACGGCTTCGTGACCGGGCTGCTCGGCGCCGCCCAGCGGCTCGGCCGGTTCGGCCACACCGAGATCCAGGCGATCCTCGAGGCGCTCCAGCCGACGATCGTCGCCGTCTGTGAACGTCACGTCGACGCGGAGCCGGCGGCGATGGCCTCGTTCGCGCCGCTCGCGGAGATCATGGGGATGCGCCACGAGCGCGGGGAGCGACGGCTGTTCGTGAGCTGAGCGGATCGGTCGCGGGGCCGGCTGCCTCGACGGCGACCTCGAGCCGACCCCGCGGGTCGTCCGTCCCGAGGGGGCGGACGGCGATCCGATTCGGGTCGAATCGGTCGTTCAGGCCCGGCCTGAAGCCGATCGAACGGCGAAACCGGCCTGGGCGGAGCCGACGGCGACCGGGAGCCTCCGGTTCAACGGAAGCCAGAAAGCCGTCGCGCCGACGGAAACGTCTCTATACATTAGTATCAGTACTCCCTAGGGGGTGGCATGTCGATCGGGAACGTCGTGGACAGGGTCAGAGTTCCGGAGTACACCGGGGAGAACCGGTGTCAGCCGTGTACCGTCGTCAACGCGATCATCGCCGTCGTCCTCGCCGCGGTCGTGGGGCTCGTGTGGCCGCCGGCGGGGATACTCGCGCTCGTGATCTTCGCCGCGGCCATCTACCTCCGGGGGTATCTCGTTCCCGGGACGCCGGCGCTGACCGCGGAGTATCTACCCGAGCGGGTGCTCGCGTGGTTCGGCAAGGCCGAGGAGGTCGAGGTGGAGGAGGTCGGCGGGGCCGAGGAAGTCGATGTCGAGGAGCTGCTCTCGGCGGCCGACGTCGTCGAGGAGGATCCCGAGGTCGACGACCTCCGGCTGACCGACCGGTTCCACGAGGTGTGGTGGCGTCGGATCCGGCAACTGCGCGAGGGAGGTGGGGCCGAAGAGCGGCTCGCGGCGATCATCGACGTCGATCCCGAGGAGCTCGAGGTCGGGGGCGACGGCGACCGGTTCGTCGTCTCCTTCGAGGGCGAGCCCATCGGCCGGTGGGACTCCGACGCCGCCTTCTACGCCGACCTGGCCGTCGAACCCACCCTCGGCGAGTGGATCCTCGAGTGGGAGACCCTCGGCGACCGGACCCGGACCGAGCTGATCGCCGGGCTGCGGGCGTTCTTAGAGGAGTGTCCGGCCTGCGAGGCGGAGCTAGAGCCCGTCGAGGACGTCCGCAAGTCCTGCTGTTCGACGTACGTCAGCGTCGACGTCGACTGTGAGGCCTGCGGCGCGCGGGTGTTCAGCGGCTCGTATCGGTGAGGTTCGGATCACCGAAACTTCGATTCACCGTCGGTGAACCACGGGAGTAATCGTCCAGACTGCCTCGAACCACCGTTCCCGGGCCATTGAATCGCGACTGGCGCTCACGTGGTTGGACGAATCCACGTGTGTAGACCCCGCCGAGGCACATCGTCGGATTAGGACTCACGTTTGGCTCGCCACGGCTCGAATCAACGAACCGGGTGGTAGTCGTGGAAGTTGAGTCGCGTTCCGATGAGGGCAGACACTAACAGTCCGAGTTCGTCTAATCGGGGAGACCGAACTCGTCGTCATCCGCGTCGATTTTCACTCCATCCTGGTCCAGACAGGGTGAGCTGGGACTGCGCTCCGGGCCGTCGTATTCCTCATCGTCATCGCTATCGCCCTCGTCATCGAACACGAACGTCTGGGCATTTCCAACGACTTCCTTGAACGCGTCGGCATCCTCCTCATCAGAGCTAACAGTTCCGCCTCGGGCCCCTCCATGGTAATCGAATCGATACCATTCGGTTCCGGCTTTGACCACGACCTCGTCGACATCGACATTCGACTTCCACTCCACTTTCACTGGGTTCCAGTCGTCGTCGACGGCTTGGATGGCCGAAATCTCCACGTCCCCTTCCTCGATACCGTTACCACAGAACGCGACGAAGGAGATGCCCTTGAGGGCCAAAACTGGACAGTTGCAGTCCACTTCGACCGCGTCGGCATCGGTCCGGTGGGCCTCGACCGCGAGGTCGTCACCGTCGACGTCGATCTCGAATCCAACGGATCCCTCGTCTTCGTTCTCACATCTCACTCTGGCCGTCACGGTTCCGGATTCACCGACGTCGATCGGTGTCTCGGGTACGTCGACGATCTCGACGTCGAGTCCGTCGGTGGGATCGAGGAGATCGATCTCTACGGTTTCGATCGGAGCTTTCAGCTGATTCGTCAGCGTGAGTAACTCGACTTCTTCGATGCAGTCTTCGACGTCGATCCTCGGATACTCCAATCGTAGATACGCGTCCTCGTCGCCGATCAAAAAGTAAGCTTCAGGTTACCTCGAGGTAACCTTCTAGACGGGTCAATGTCGACGATCGGACTCTCGGCGTGTGAGAATCGGTCCGATATCCGGTCAACCTACGCTTGAAGAGGACGTCGCTGGCCCGTGTGACGGTCCAACCGGGACGATGGAGAGAGTGGATGCAGTACAGTCTCACAGAATGTCGTCGATCCAGTCACACCATGACCTGAAATCGTCGGCACCACATTGGTTGGCGATGTTTCGAAGCGTGTCCCCGCTGATTTCTTTGCCCACTGGAATCGTACCGTTTCGGACTTCCCCGGTTTCTGGATGGACATACCGGAGTTTGAGGTGACTGCCAGCGCGGTCAACTGGCTGGTATCCCATTTCAGTGAGCGCGTTCACTAGTTCCCGAGACGAATACGGGGCAGGCACAGCTACTCAGAAAACCACGGTGCATCAGGTTCTTGCGGTTCGTCCGGAACTGTGTCAGGGTCGATCCCCAGATCGCGTAGATCGGCGTCCGTTACCGGGTCGCCGATTTCTCCTCGATGGAGCGCGACTGCCTCGTCCAGATTGGCGAGCGCCTCAGACCGCGTCTCGCCCTGACTTGCCACACCCACCCCTTCGTCGATTGCTGACCACCGGCCGTCTTCCTCCTCAACCAGGCGAATCTCTCGCCGCTCCGAATCCAAACTCCCGGTGCCAGCCCGTGCCATATCCCCCAGTACTTCACCGGACCTGAAAACGCTTCGGGAGTCCGGTGACGGCAACGATGTCCTCGCCGACCGTTCAGAGATCTCCCCTCGCGAGTCGATCGATGAATTCCTCGCGCTCCCGTTTTCGCCGTTCGGCCGTGGACTCGTACTCCGCCTCGATTTTCGCCCGGAACGACTCGACGGCATCTCGATCGCCGACGAGTCCGATCCCGTCCCGCAACGCAGCGTGCGCGACCGGCGTCGGAAGCGTCTCGATATCACCCACGTCGACGAAGCCGGAGGTGTGCGCCTGAAGCTCGGCGTCGATGCGGTTCCGCTCGCGGAACCGTTCCGTACTGTCCATCGTCTCGGGAAACCGGAGTGTAATACGATTCCGTTATTCGGTTACTGAATGTATTAATCTCCCAGTTCCTGGAGTTTCTGTTGTACTTGCGAATACACTTTCGGACGAAGATTCATCCCCGAGTCTACGAGATCGTACAAAACCTCGCTTGCTTCTTCGGAAGTCAATACTCCTTCTTTCGTACACTTGAGCAACAACGTTGTCACCCACCAACACTCGGCACCGTGACTCCGGACAACCTCGATAAGCCCTCTGTCGTTAGCGAGAAGAACTTCCTCCCCATCATCCACCAGCAAAATCACTGACGCATCGGCTACCGCGATACCCTCCAACGATGCTACTTTTTCAGCTTCGGGAGGCGTCTCACAAATCGACACATCCTCAAGAAACGACTTCAATGGAGCGGTTCCTCGTTTCCCCTCAGTGAGAACCTCATCTCTCACGTGCTCAGTCGTCCGTACCTCATCACAGGTGGCCGTGATCAGGTCAAGGCGGCCAACCCACGACAGCGGGATGAGCGCGGAAGAATCGACGACGACCATCAAATCCGCCCGAGATCGCGTTCCAGTTCGTCGGTTGTGTATCCGACATCGATGCCCTCCTCGGCGGCGAGTGACAGCATCTCGACGTACGTTACGTCGGCAATTTCAGCCGCACGGCGAAGGGTGATTTTGTGTTCTCGAAGCTGGTCGAGTGCCTTCTCCTTTCGCCAGTCTGTGAGTCCTTCACGAATGAGACGGCGAAGAACCTCTGACCTATCCGCCGTCATCTCCTGTTCGAGTTCTGCAAGCAACTCTTCGTCTTCTTCGGGTATTCGAGTTGTGACGGTTTTCATCGTTACGATAACCCACGTTACGTTACGTCATAGATGTAACGGTGGGCCTTCCAGTAAAAAGCTAAATAAAGAAACCGTATTCCCAACTACTGACATACTAACGATGACGATTTCTTCGAGTTCGATCAGCATCCTGGTGTTCTGTTTCTAGACGAACAACGTGCCCCCGGAGTGTCGTGACGGCGATCCAGCGCATCGACCATTGAACTACGGTACGCCTGCCTGCCCGGTGACGCGTTCGAGTCACTGCACACCCGTACGTTGGACTCGTCGAACGCAACAAAGGATTAGTTAGTGCGATCCGTACCGAACGACAATGGGCAACCTTTCCGTGTGGTACGACGAGGAGGGGGATTACCTCGAACTCACGCGCGAGGAGACGGAGGGGTTCTTCGTCGACCTCGGCGACGGCGTGTTCGAGCGTGTCGACGAAGACGGTGAAACGATCGGGTTTGCAGTCCTCAACGTCTCTTCGCGCAAGGAGCGTGACCTCCCCTTCGACGTCACGTTCGAGAAGACGAGTTCCGGAGCGTGAGAACCGTTCGTGACGAGACCGGGACAACGATTCGGCTCACTGACGAGCGACGCGAGCACATCGAACGCCGTCCTGAAATGGAAGGGCAATTCGACCGGATCGAAGAGACACTCCAGGATCCGGAGGAACTCCGGGTGAGTAAGAAAGACGAGACAGTCAGACTGTACCACCGTCGGTACGCTGAGACGCCGGTCACCGAGAAAATTCTGCTGGTGGTCGTTAAATACGACATCGACAGCCCGTTCGTCATTACTGCATTCTTCACCGATCGTTTGAAAAGCGCCACTCCGGTCGACGAGTAGTCGTAGTTGGACAGTTCAGCGGCTTCCACCGCTCGCCCGCGCCCCGGTGGCGGACCGCCCAATTGTCCCCCACGCCCTTTGCCTTCTCGCCAGTAGAGCAGCCAGCCGGCAGTCCTGCGACGGCCGAGCCGTCCCTCCTCGTGGAGTTCGTCGAGCGTCGGGCGGGGAGGTTGTCGTGCAGTCGAGTTCCGCGGCGACATCGCCACTGTGATGGCCGGTCCCTCGATCGCCTCGAAGACCGCGAGGACGCGCTCGGGTGTGACTGTGGGGGCGAACTCGCCGCTGTCGAATCCACGTCGCGACCGCCGTGAGAACACTTATTCGACCGCAGATGTAATTCAAATGTATGTCCAGCACGGATACAGACGGGGACGGAGAGCCCCAGAAAACGAACATCAACATTCGGATCACGGAGGGATTTCTCGAAGACGTTGACACGACGTGGCAGGCGGAGGGGTTCAACTCGCGAAGCGAGTTCATCCGGTTCGTGCTCCGGGATGCGGTGAAACACCCTTCCTTCACGCGGGAGACCTGGAAGAATATCGCGGCTGAGGAGCACAGGGAGCGGACTGGTGAGGCCGAGACGTACAGCAGCGAGGAGATCAAAACACTCGTCGACGATGACGGATGAGGAGTGGGACTGGGAGTTCAGGACGTCCGCCCGCGACACGGTTCAGTCACTCGACGCCCACCAGCAGGACCGCATCACCTCGAAGCTCGACGAGATCGTCGGCGACGAGTGGCGGACGCCCGACGAGTATCTGGAGCCCCTGACTGGCTCGCCGTACTCGAAGCTCCGGATCGGCCCCTTTCGACTCGCCTGTTCCTGCCGGCACGAGGACCGACTGCTGGTCGTCTACTCGATCGAACACCGGTCCGGTGCGTACACGGCTGACGACTGAACTGGATCGTGGCACTGTACTATCGAACAAGGTCTGCTACGGGCTGTTTCTAGACCGCTCGTCGTTTCCTCGCCCCGTTCTCCGCGGGCTCTCATGTAACCTACCGTCTTCTCATCAGTGGAGCAGACGGCCGGCAGTCCGGCGGGCGGCCGCGGCCGTGCAATCGAGTTCGGCTGCGACGCCGCTGCTAGTGAGGGACGTCGCGCTGTACCCGACGCTCGAGGAATGGATCCTTCCGTGGACGACCCTCGACGGCGAGGGCCGCGGCGAGTTGCTCGCTCGCCAGGCCGTTCTGCAGCGGTGTCCAGCCTGCGAGGGAGGGCTGCGCACGAGAAGGGGGCTGGCGACGAGCACGGGGAACTCGCGGTGTCGATCATATGTACCGACTTCGGGCAGGTGATCGTGACCGGGTCGTACTGAACGGAGGGGAGTGAGGAATCAATGTACGGGATCAGTGATACGGATCGAAGCAGCCTCTCTGGGGGCTGTATCAGAGTCGTCGGGCGGCCCCGTCGACGGACTGCATCATCGTCTCCCGTCCAGTCCACTCGTGGACTCGTCGAGTTCGCTATCTCGAGTTTTCAGCGTGACTCCAGCGAAGACCTGCGCACCACACGCCCCGTTGCCGACGGAGACCCTGACCAACTCACCCGCACAGCAGGAGTTGCGGACGTTCCCACCTGTTCGAGGTTGCGGTGCAGGTTGGACGCTCACCAGACCGGCTCGCAGCTCGGCGAGAAACGCACTACCGTCGGTGTAGTTTGACGCGACGGACAGTTACGATGTCAGATAGAGCAGGACTTCTCACTGCCAGTCTCGACTGACATATTCGAGGGAAATCTCCGCTTGGTCGAGATACTGTGCCATTTCGTGGACGATATCTCCGACCTCGCGTGCGGATAGCGTCTGGTCTTTCTGAAAGATGATGCCAGCAGCGTCGGCGACATCGTGTTCGGTGAAAAAATCATCGTCCTGCGTGAGGATCAGTCGATCGTGGTCACGGGCGTGGCCGATGATCGACGCGTCGTCCGCCCCGAATCCGAGGTCGGAGGCGTCGTCGAGACGTTCGACGTCGTGGCCTAGTTTCTGCAGATAATTGATCGTCGCGCGTTCGACGTTCTCGTCCGCGAGAATCCGATACGTCATCAGCCACGGAGGTCTTCCGGATCGGTCGTCAGCTCGTCGTGTTCCGCGATCGCATCCTCCCGCTGGCGTTCGACTGCGCGCATCTCCGCAGGGTTGTCGTGATAGTACGTGAGCGCACGGTAGACGTCAGCCACGTCGAGGTCGTGGCGATCCGCGACCGTTCGTGGCGCGAGCCCGCGGTCCTCGACCTGCGTTTTGAGGAACTGTACGGTAACTCGTCGACCCTCGAGGTGTGGTTCGTCGTGGAGGTTCCGTACGATTCCCCTCGCCGTCTGGCTCATAACGGGGTGTACGCCGCCATCGTACTTGAACGTCGGGTCCTGGGGTACTCCGATCGGGGTAAGGCGACGCCGGTGTCCGGTTGGTGGCACTGGTGGTGTCACCGACAGTCGACGGGGGTCCTGGCGAGAAAATCATCGTCGTGTGTCAGGATCGCGTATCCGTGCTCCCTAGCCTAGGAGATGATCTCCGAATCGGAAACGTCCCCACCGAGCGCATCGAGTACGTGGCTTGCATCGTGGTCCCGGGTTTCGAGTTGGATGACGGCCCTCACCCGTGTTCTCGTCAACGAGAATTCTCAGCGTCATCCGGCCGGTTCTCGCGATAATCAGCAACCGATCGGCTATCGGCCCGGTTTGCCTCGGCAACCCGTTTCCGTCGCCTCCGTTCGATTTCGGTCATCTCGTCGGGATTGGCGTGGTAGTAATGGAGGGCGGCGTACACGTCCGCGACGTCGAGTTGCAGCTCGTCCGCAACCTCGAACGGCGACTGGCCGGCGTCCTCGACGAGACCCTGGATCCGGCGGACAGTGACACGCCGGCCCTCGAGGTGTGGCTCGTCGTGGACCTCCCTGACGATCCTCGATGCAGCCGACTTCGCCATTACGCTACCGTACGGCGTCGACCGGTATACGTGTCCGTCCCGGTGGCCACTCGCGTCGTTCGTCCGTGTCGAACGGGTCGCCGAAAAGATATAAACAAACAGGCACGTTATGTCGTGGTATGACGATCACACGTGATGGGGGCGTTCTCGGTGGCGAGCCACGGATCGAGGGGACTCGTGCCGGTGTGTGACACGTCGCCGCGCGGGTGATCGAAGGCGGCCAGTCATCAACTGCCGTGGCCGATCAGTTCGATATTTCGTTGGCAGCCACATACAAGGCCCTCTCGTATTATTACGAGCACATCGAGGCGATGCGTGAGTACGAGCGGGCGGACGAGGCAGCATTCGATGACGTTCGTGACTCGTCTCTGAAGCCGAACGCGTGAACTGATCGGGTTCGAATCCTTCTGAACGAACGCTTCGGCCGCCTGTTCGGGCGAGTGCTTCGAGCGCTTACCGGCGACAATCAGGTCCAATCAGAGAGAAATTCGGTGACGTCCTCCAGGGTTGGATACGCCCGCTGGATGCGATCGACTGCGGCGCGGAGTTCGCGCGGTTGCATCCCCTCGGTCGCGATGAGAACTCCCGCGTGGTTTTCGACATCGGAGAAGTCCTTCCGGTCGTAGGTCACGAGCACTCGCTCCTCCTGGCGCGCGGCAGCGAGCACTGCTTCGTCGGTTGCGCCTTTCTCCAGGAGGGAATCGCTACGCAGGACATCGTATCCCGCAGAATCGAGTGCGGACACGTGGGCCGGAATCACGTTCTCGTCGACGAGCAACCGCATTATAGCTGCGGTTTGAACTCTTCGGGATCGACGGGTCGCCGTTCGCGGATCCGCTCGATCGCCTCCTCCTCGGCTGTCTCCTGGTCCCGAAGCAGAGCAGGATTATCGAAGACGAACGCGAGCGCATTGTGGACGTCGGCGACGGTGACATCGTCGTAGTTGCTCGCGATGGCCTCCGGCGATGCTCCCTCCTGGTACTGACGATAGATGTGGACGACGCCGATCCGCGTTCCGTCGAGTCGGGGTGTGCCACCCAATATCGCCTCGTCAGAGACGATTTCCTTCATATCCTGTTGTTGCGCCTGCGATTATAAAAAGGTCTGCCACCAACTGTTGCTGCTATTCAATAGGCGGCGGGAGGGGTCGAGGGTTCCCGATGGCACCCGTCCTATCCTCGTCCCCGCCCTGGCGGCGGACCGCCCGGTCGCCCCCCACGCCGTTCGTCGTGCACTCGCCAGTAGACCAACCGGCCGGCAGTCCGGCGGGCGGCCTCTGTTGTGCAGTCGAGTTCTGCGGAGACGTCGCCGGACGTGATCACCGGTCCCTCGACGGCGTCGAAGACGGCACGGACGCGGTCTGGCGTGACTGTCGGAACGAACTCGCTGCTGTCTGCGCGTTCGCGGTCCATGTCCGAGCTACTCCCACTGTCCATCGCGGCACCACAAGTTTATACAGCAATACCCTCAAGAAACAGGCATGAACGCCATCGTCAGCGACGACGAGATTCGGTCGGGAACGCCCCGCATCGATGGAACACGAATCACGGTGCTGGACGTCAAGCGCCGGGTCATCGACGAAGCGGAAGACCCACACGTCGTTGCTGGCGAATACGACATCTCGATGGCAGAGCTGTTTACAGCGCTCGCGTACTACTACGAGCATCGGGACGGCATCGCGGAGCGGGAACGGGAATTTGAGACTGCACGACGTGACGGTGAGCGTCGGACTCAGGAGCTACTGACTCGGGAAGCCGGACAGCCCGAATAACCCAATGCAGATTCTCGCCGATACGAACGTGCCCGAAGAGTACGTTTCGGCACTTCGCGGGATGGTCACCGGGTCCGATACAGTCGAAGTGTGTCGGATTTGGGACCGCAAGCAACTGATCACGACATCACCACGTATGCCGAGTCTGAGGGATATGCAGTCCTTTCGACAGATGTCTCTGATTTTGGGAGTCGGGATGCCGACGTTCCAATTCTCGTCGCGCCACAGAATATGAGCGGCGAGAGCGGTCGTACAGAGGCGTTCCCGAAGGCGCTATCCTCGTCCCCGTCCTGGCGGCGGACTGTCCGGTGTCCCGCACGCGACGCGTCGTCCTCTCGCCAGTAAATCAGCCTGCCTGCGGTCCTGCGGCGATCGAGTCGTCCCTCCTCGTGGAGCTGTTCGAGCGTCCGGCGGGCGGCCCCGATCGTACAGTCACCTCCTGCTGGTGTCGGGCGGCCCGCGACCGCGGGACCGTCCCTGCGGATCGGAGCCCGACCCGTCGGTGGTCCACCAGACGACGGCGCGGGCACCGACCTGTTTGCGCTCGATCGCGCCCCGGTCGTGGAGCTTCTCGAGTTTGTTCAGGGCCGTGCGGTTGGTGACGTCGAAGGTCTCGCCGACGTCGGTTGCGGTCATCGGTTCGTCGTGTCGCCGGAGGAACGCCAGCACCTCCTCGGCGGGGAGCGTTTCGACGTACTGGCCGCGGTCGTCGCGGTCGGGTTCGTCGGGCATGAGCGAGGCTCGTGTCTGCGTCCGGGAACCGGTTTCGGTCGTGTGTACCGGTCCGTTTCGTTCGTATGTAACGGTCCTTTTCGTTCGTGTGAACCGGTCGAGGTCTGTGCCGGTTCTTCGACGACCACGGCCGGACGCTCGGCCGTGACCGTCGGGGCGAACTCGCCGTTGTCTCTGCAGTTGCGGTGTCCTCCCTGGTGGCAACCGACGTGATGCGACGCTTTATCAGTGATTGCGCTCTACAAGACGCTATGAGCCAGATCGTTTCGACAGAAGGGGTA
>LKNG01000142.1 GCA_001564115.1 Natrialbaceae archaeon Tc-Br11_E2g8
TACCGGACATGATTCCCGACGGCCGGACGCGACTCTTGACGACCGGACGGCAAAGCCGATCACACCCCGACCGAACCCGGTGGTGCCGTCCGTTTCGACGGTTACTTGGGAGTGATCTCGAACTCGGACGGGCTGCCGTCCAGCGACTGTCGGAGCGCCCCGACGATCGGGACGGCCCAGATCGTCGCGTAGAGCAGCTGGGTGAACGGGTTCGAGAGGAGGTAAAATCGCACTTTCTCGCGGCCGTTCTCGAAGATCACGGCCCGTCGGGTCGCCGCGTACGTCCGGACCGTATAGTAGATCCAGCTCACGAGGTTCGCCGTGACGAGAACCGACAACGCGGTCGGAAACTCCAACGCGGTTCCCGAGAGCGTCTGCCAGAGGACGAAGATCCCTGCGGGGATCCCGACGAGGTTGGTCAACGTCAGCATCTGGTTGGCGACGGTGAACGTGAGGAACCGAAGACGGTCGCGAAACGACAGACGGGGGGTGAGCAGGTGTTTGTACGGACCCCTCACCCAGCGGCGTTTCTGTCGTGCCCACGTGTCGAACTCCGCCGGACAGAGGTCCTGTACGTATCTGTCGATCACGCCGAGCGTGTAGCCGTTGGCGTACGCCTCGACGCCCAGAGCCATGTCCTCGGTGATCTCGTCGGCGTCCCAGCTACCTAGCGCGTACAGCTCTTTCACCCCGACGAAGTAGCCCTTGCCGAGCAGCTGGTACGGCCCCTTGCTCGTGTGTGCGTAGATGACGTGCGACCACGCGGCGATCCCCATCGCCTCGAGGGTCGGCAGCCAGCCGTCGGCGTGGTTCCGGACGGTCTGTTTCGCCTGGACGATGTCGTACTCCTCCAGTCCCCGGACGCCGAGCGCGAAGACGTCCGACGGCAGCTCCGTGTCGGCGTCGTACACCGTGACGACGTCCCCCTCCGGCAAAGACAGCGTCGAGAAGGCGTACGTGAGCGCCGCCGCCTTCGTCCGCGGGAGGTCCCCGGTCTCGAAGAGCCCCCCCTCGGCCTCGAGGTAGTACTGGAGTCCGTTCCGATCGACGCTCCACGGGGTGACACTCCAGCCCCGTTCCGTGGCCTCCCGTCCGAGGTCGTCTACGTACTCCGCCACGCCGGCGTCTTCTTCCTCGTAGATCAGGTAGACGTGTATCAGCTCGTCCGGATACTCCTGGCCGTAGATCCCCTCGATCGTCCGTTCGACGATCTCCCGCCGTTCCGTTCGGACCGCCATGAGCACGTGGATCGGCCGCTCCCGGCTCGGCCGTTCCTCGGGGACGAGATTGACCCTCCGGACGTACAGCAGGGCAACGACGGCGAGGTTGACGAGAAAGTACACCGACTGCGTGAAGACGAAAAGCACGAAGAGGACGAAGACGAGTAGTTCTATCACTGCAGACAGTACGCTCGAGGTGTTATTAAACGGATCGAGAACGACCCGTCTTCGATCGGGATCGGATGGAGCACACCGTCCCTCGCGGGTCCGTAACGATCTTTCGGCAGTCGAGGCTACAGGTAGCCGTTCTCGAGCAACAGCTCGCCGTTGAGTACGCTCGCGCCCGCCGCACCCCGGACCGTGTTGTGTGCCAGACAGTTGTACTGGAGGCCGAACGTCGACTCGCGGACGCCGCCGGCGGAGATTGCCATCCCCTCCCCGAGGGTTCGGTCGAGCCGGGGCTGGGGCCGGTCGGGGTCGTCGAACACCTCGATCAGCGGGTCGGGCGAGGAGGGCAGGTCGATCGAGGGGTACGCCCGCATGGCCTCTCTGGCCGCCTCGACGGACAGCTCCGCCGCCGTCTCGACCCAGACGTTCTCGAGGTGGCCGTCGATCGTGGGGATCCGGTTGCAGGAGGCCCCGACCTCGACGTCGTGGTGGGACAGTTCGGCACCGTCGAACTCCCCGAGGAGCTTTTTCGACTCCGTCTCGAGTTTCTCCTCCTCGCTCCCGATGTGGGGGACGACGTTGTCGAGGATCTCCATCGAGCTGACGCCGTCGTAGCCCGCGCCCGAAACCGCTTGGAGGGTCGCGACGTGGACCCGTTCGAGGCCGTACTCGGCGAGTGCGGCGAGGGTGGGGACGAACGTGATCGTCGAACAGTTCGGGTTCTTCACGAGCGCGCCGTCCCAGCCCCGCTCGTCGCGTTGAACCTCGAGTAGGTCCATGTGCTCGGCGTTCACCTCGGGGATGACGAGGGGAACGTCCGGGGCCATCCGCGCGTTCGAGGAGTTAGAAGAGATCACGTAGCCGTCCTCACAGAAGGCGGGCTCGACCGCCGCGCCGACGTCCGAGGGCAGCGAGGAAAAAAGCAGGTCGACGTCGTCGTCGACCGCTCCGGGCTCGGTCGCCGCGACGGTCATCTCGGCGACGTCCTCCGGGATCGAGGCCTCGATGCGCCACTTCGCGGCGTCGCGATACCGCTCGCCCGCGCTCGACTCGCTCGCGGTGAGTGCGGCGATCTCGAACTGGGGGTGTGGATCGAGCAGCTCGATCAGTCGCTGTCCGACCGCGCCGGTGGCGCCGAGGATGCCAACACGTACTGACATTGCCGGGGGTCGGACGCCGGCGCTCAAAACGGTTTGGATACGCTTCGCACGATCGAGGGCGGTCGCCGGCTCCCGTGGCGCGGTCGGTGGAGCGCCGATCCGCAACCTGCCGGCGAGCGACGACGTGACCACTCGATCGGCGACGGCGTGACCGTTCGTTCGGCGACGACGTGATCACTCGATCGGCGACGGCGTGACCGTCCGTTCGGCGACGGCGTGACCACTCGATCGGCGACGGCGTGACCGTCCGTTCGGCGACGGCGTGACCACTCGACCGGCGACGGCGTGACCGTTCGTTCGGCGAGGTGACTGTTCGGCGGGCGACGACGTTCGCGAGAACTCGGCTTAGGCGGGGATCTGGGCGGCCTTCTTCCGGGTGACGTAGCCGGCGATTCGGTTTCTGACGCCTTTCGACTCGACGTTGGTCAGCTTGGTGACGCTCTCTTTGTTCTGCTCGAAGTCGGTCGTGAACGCGTCCGGGTACCGCTCTAGCAGCAGGTTCCCCGTCTTCTTGACGTAGGCGGGCTTGATTGCCATGCCCTCACCTTCCGTGAGCGCACTCTAAAGCCATTCGTTATCGTCCGCCGGCTCCCACGCCGATCGCTCCCGGATGCGGGCCATCGCCTCGCGGGCACGGTCGTCGCCGGCGCCGTCGACCACCGACGCGCAGTGGTCGAGGATCGTCTGGAGTGGCTCGTCGTCGTACGCCGACACCTCCAGTCGCGAGGCGGCGACGGTCGCCTCGACGACGGCGCCGATCCCCCGGTCGATCGTTCCCACCCGTCGCCGTCGGACGCCGGCGTCGATCGGTCGAAGCTCCCAGCGTTCCCAGCGGGTCCCGCCGTCGACGCCCGTCTCGACGCCCTCGGCCTCGACCCGCACCCAGGCGTCGACCCCCTCGACGACCGGCTCCTCGAACTCGGCGATCGAGAGCGCCGCGTCGACGAAGGTGATCGGGTCGCGCGTGAACTGGACGTACCCCTCCCCCTCGCGGTCGAAGTTTCGCCGCGTCCGGGTGTTCCCCCAGGTCCGTGCAGTGACGGGGTCGCCGGCGAAGAGGCCGAGCGCGGCGAGGTTCCACCGGCCGTCGGGTCCGCGGGTGGTCACGACCGACTCGGTGACTCCCGAGAGCTCGACCGGCCACTCGGCGCCGGTTGCGGCCCGATCCTCCTCAGACCCAGCGCCGTCGGTCGCGGCCCGGTCGTCCTCAGACCCAGCGCCGTCGGTCGCGGCCCGGTCGTCCTCAGACCCAGCGCCGTCGGTCACGGCTCGATCACCCCGTTCTCGAGGGCGACGAACAGTCCGGCGGCGACGAGATCCGCGGTCGTTCCGGGGTTGATCCCGCGGGCGACGAGTTCGTCGGCGAACGCCTCGACCCGGTCGGGATCCGCGGCGAGTGCGTCCGTCCGCCGGAGTTCGCGAGCGCGGCCGCTGACCTCCTCGGCGACCTCGTCTCCCCGTCGGCTCGCGACGAGCGTGTCCGGCCGCTCGGCCAGCAGGGCGAGGAAGGCGTCCGCGGCCCGATCCGTGAGCGGGCCGTCGGCGGCGGCGAGCCGGTCGGCGGCGGCGAACGACCGCTCGAAGCCACAGGTCCACTCCCGGGCGACGTCGTCACCCGGAGCACCCGCGGCCATCACGTCCGCCAGCGTCGTCCCGTTTGCCTCGAGTTCCGCGGCCGCCTCGCCCCCGCGCCTGACGTCGGGAACGGCGCCCTCGGCGGGCGGCTCGTCGACGAAGACGTCGACGTGCTCGAAGGCGCGGTAGAACGCCACGGCGTCGGCGACCGTCGTCGACTCGACGGTGCGGGAGGCGGCTTCCGGCGTGGGTCTACGGTCGCAGTCTGCCGCGGTCCGGACGAGCGGGACGAGGAGCGCGAGCGCGCCGAACTGGGTGTTGTCACCGCCCTGGTCGGCCATCCCGGCGACCGCACGCTCGAAGGCGTCCCCGATCGCAGTCCCCGACTCCGCCAGCGCTAGCCCCTCGCTCGCGCCGACGGCACCCGCCAGGAAGTGCTCGAAACGAAGCTCCGGCAGGTCGCGGTGGCGGTCGACGTTGCCGGGTTTGGGCGTGCCGGCGACCTCGAGTAACAGGGCCAGCCGGGCGTTCTCCGCGGGCGTCCGCATACGTCCGGCTGGGGAGCGTGGACGGTTAGCGATACCGGTCCGTCACCTTGGGGGTGGCGGTGACGGTCCGTCGCTCGAAGGACGACCCATCGCCCGGGAGAACGGGTAGGGTGCTCCGGTCAGCCCGTCGGGCTCATGTCGATGTTCAACGCCTTGCGCAACAGCTGAGTAAAGCCCATCGAGCAGACGAAGTACCAGACGATCCAGCTACGCAGCGGTCCGATCACACCTTCGTTCCAGTCGATCGCGCCGATTATCGGCATCACCACGGAGGCGTCCGCCTCCGTGAGCCCGACGTCGTGGATCTTCCACCACATCCAGAGGAAAAGCGGGATGGTCAGGAGCATGATCCAGACCATCGGCCGGAACTGCTCTTTGAACATCCCGAGGTTCTCGGCCATCGCCTCCATCTGCTCTTCTTGGATCTCCTGGAGTTCCTCCTCGATGCGTTCGATCTCCTCCTCGCTCGCACCCCGCTCTTCGGCCGCCTTCTTTCGTTCCTGGGCCTCCTTGCGTTTGTCCTGGACGGCTTTCATCCGCTCCTGGTAGACCCCCATCCGCTCGACGTTCATCAGGTTCGCCTGCAACAGCGTCGAGTAGAGGCCGGTGAGCATCGCCACCGAGAGGATCACGGCGTAGAAGGGCAGGGTGGCGTCGAGCGGCGCGAGCGCCATATCGACGGTCCCGCCGACGACGTCCCGGACCGACTCGAACCAGTAGGCGACCATCAGCATGACCGCGCCGGCGCCGGCCATCTTGTCCCACTGGGACCAGCTCGAGGCCTCCTCGAGCTCCGCGTCGGCGTCCGCACCCGGCTCGGCGTCGCCGTCAAGCGCCCGGTCGTACGCCTCCCGGTCGGCGATCTCGAAGCCGTCGTCGCGGTCGACGAGGATCCCCTTCTCGATGATCCGGCCCCACTGGCCGCTCGTGAGCTCGTCGTTGACGTCCCCCCACGTCACCTCCCCGCCGTTCTCGTCGGCGGCCTCCCGCACCCGCTCTAGGGCGTCGACCATCGCGGCGTCCTCGCGGACGAGGGCGTCCACTTTCTCCGCGGTACGGGTCATCTACCCGAGGCTAGGGCACGTCCGGTATACAAGTGTTTATCTTCCGGCCTCGATCGACCGGTCGGATCGCGTCCAGTCGGGCGTGACCCGTCTCGCCCGGCGACGACCCCTCGCCGCTCCGGCCGACGACAGCGACACCCCGGGGCTCTCGCCCGACCGTCGGCGTCGGGGGTCTCGCCCGCCCGTCGACGGCCGGCGATCACTCGCGTCGGCGACCCGTGCGGCGGGACAAACCAATATTTATATCTTTCGTTCGTTTCACGCCCCGAGTCGGCCAGAACAGTTATATGATATCATTGAGAACCGTGGTGTAACAAATGTCGTCGACAGCCGGCGGGCCGCGATCCGACCGGGAGGAGCGGGGAGTGACGCCGCTGGTCGGCATCGTCCTGCTTTTCGGGATGGTGTTCGCCGGCGCCGCGTTGCTCTTTATCGCCGGGAGCGCGCTGATAGACGCCGTCGAGGCCGACACCGAGGTCGAGACCGTCCGGTCGGCGGTGGACATGAACGACCGGAGTATCCGAACGGTCGCCGAGACCGGCGAGGAGCAGGTGCTCGGACTCGAGGCCGGCAGCGGCGCCAGCTTCTCCCCGGACGGCTCGATCGACCTCGTCTGGTACAACGCGAGCGAGCAAGGAGCGATACCGTGGGACGACGAAGGCCACGAACCCTGCAGGGCCAGCGTCGGCGAGCTCGGAACGATCGAGTACGAGGCCGGCGACCGCACCGTCGCCTACCAGGGTGGTGGCGTCTTCGAGCGGACCTCGAGTGACACGCTCGTCAGATCGCCCCCGGGAGTCGGCTTCGACGACGACCGACTCCAGCTGTCGGTGATGAAAATCGACTGGAGCCACGACGGCGGCGACGCGGTGGCCCGGAAGAACCTCACGGCCTCCCGTATGGCCGTCGAGGAGCTCTCCGGTGCGAGTCGGGACTGTGAGATGGACACAGAACCGGGCGATCCACCCCGGGAGGACCTCGCACTGCGGATCGAAAGCGAGTACGCCGCGGGCTGGGAGCGTCACCTCGAGAACGAAGCCGAGCTCACGGACCGGGACGTCGAGGTCGACCGTGACGGCGACGTCGTGACGATGGAAGCTATGGGCCTCGGAGA
>LKNG01000011.1 GCA_001564115.1 Natrialbaceae archaeon Tc-Br11_E2g8
CACCGTCGAGCCGACGACCGAGCCCTACCGGCTGTGGATCGACGCCGCCGACGAGGACGGGGAGGTCATCAGACACCGCCTGGACGTCTGTCCCGAACCGTAACCGCGCCTTCGAACCGTAGTCCGCTTGGAGCCACGACCGCCGCCCGCGTCCGGCCGTCCGTATCGTAGAGCCGCGATCGTCGTCCGCGTCCGGCCGTAATAGATATTTACTCGGAACCGTAACCACTGCCTACTCCCCTCGGAACTCCAACCGATCGGAACGTCCCGACTCCCCTCGGAACTCCAACCCGTCGAAACGTCCCGACCCCGGCCCCTGTCATGCGGAAACGTCCGACTACCCTTACATAGTTATGCCCCAGCTTCATTTAAGTACGATATATACTTCCAGGTGTACCATGGCATCAACAGAAGCCACGGCTGTACTGGCTCAGGTGTTACAGGCACCGGAGACACAAACCGAGATATTCGAGCACGTGTTCGACGATCCCCTGCTCGCGTGGTCGTTCGTCGCGAACATCGCGCTGGCCGGGTTCACCATCATGGCCATCGTCTGGCTCGGGCGGAACCTCACCGACCCCCGCTCGAAGCTCATCGCGGTTTCGGTGATGCTCATCTCGGTCGTCTCCATCTCGAGTTACACCGGGCTCACCTCGGGGCTGACGATTAGCTTCCTCGAGATGCCGGCGGGCCACGCCGTCGAGGGCGAGGAAGTGCTCACCATGTGGGGTCGGTACCTCACCTGGACGTTCTCCACGCCCTTCATCCTGATCGCCCTCGGGCTCATCGCGGGCTCGAACATGACCAAGATCCTGACCTCCGTGGCGTTTACGATCGCCATGTGTGTCACCGGCCTCGCGGCCGCGCTCACCACCTCGACGCACCTCATGCGCTGGTGGTGGTTCGTCCTTAGCTCGGCGTTCTTCCTCGTCATCGTCTACATCATCCTCGTCGAGTGGGACGCCGACGCGAAACAGACCGGCACGTCGGATCTGTTCAACACGCTGAAGCTGCTGACCGTCGTCGGCTGGTTCGGTTACCCGATCCTGTGGTTCCTCGGCGTCGAGGGGATCGCGGTGCTCGACGTCGCCTTTACCTCCTGGGGCTACAGCATCCTCGACATCATCACGAAGTACATCGTGACGATCCTGATCATGCTGTACGTCGCCAAGGAGCCGGAGACGATCACCGCCGGCGAGGAGTACGGCAGCAGCCTCCCCGGGTTCGTCCCCGCGGACGACTGACGACCGTTTAGCCGATTTTTTCGAGCGCCGCCGGCCGCGAGCGATGAAAACGTTTTGAGGGGGGAGACCCCACGCGGTAGCATGGAGCTTTCCCCCGAGGAGTACGGCGACTACTGGGGCGCGTCGGTGCGGGTCGCGGTCGGCGTCCTCGTCGTCCTCTTTGGCAGCCGGTTCGTCGAGCCGCTCCTCGCGCACCCCGAGTTCGGGGCGACGGCGATGGGTGCGTTGCTCCTGGCGGGGCTCGTCCTGCTCGGCTCGTTCGTCGCCGTCCTCGGGCTCGCACGGGCGACCCGGACGGCCGTCGACGTCGAGTTACGCCGGTGAGGCGAGAAGCCGCCCGCTCCGGATCGGATCCGAAAGGCGTAGTAGCCCGCCGTCGAAGGGCGATCCATGGACGAACGGAGCGAGGGCGCGGCGGTGATCGCCTGCGAGCGGTGTCCGACGCTTGTCGACTCCCGGAGCCGGATCGTCAACGGGACCGGGCCGGCCGACGCCGACCTGCTGTTCGTCGGCGAGGGCCCCGGCGCGACCGAGGACGACCGCGGCGAGCCGTTCGTCGGCCGGAGCGGCTCCGTGCTCGACGACGCCTTGCGCGACGTCGGGCTCGCCCGTGCCGACGTCCGGATCACCAACTGCGTGCGCTGTCGGCCCCCGGAGAACCGGGATCCGACGGCCGAGGAGCTGGGGAACTGCCGCGATCACCTCCGGCGGGAGATCGAACTGGTCGACCCGTCGGTCGTCGCGACCCTCGGGAAGGTGCCGGCCGAACACCTCCTCGGGCGTTCCGTCGGGGTGACCGGCGAGGCGGGCTCGGTCGAGGAGCTCCGGATCGGCGGGCGCGCCCGCCGGCTGGTGATCTGTCTACATCCCGCGGCGACCCTCTACGACCGGAGCCAGGCGGAACCGTTCGCGTCGGCCGTGGAGACCGCCGCGGAGCTCGCCGGCGTCGAGGGTGCGGGTGGAGGACAGAGCCGGCTGGACGGCTTCTAGCCCCCGAACTCGGTACAGACCGGGATCCCGACCGTGTTGAACTCGGTCATCGCGGCGAGCTCGCCGGGAACGGCGTGGATGTCGATCGTGTCCTCGACGAGGATCGTCGGATCGAGCTTGCCGGATTCGATCATATCGAGCATCTCCGGGTACCGGGAGGGCTGGAGGCCCAGCGAGCCGACGAACTCGATCTCCTTGGCGACGAACTCGTCGGTCGGCAGCGGGATCTCGCCTCGCTCCTCGCTCGTCGTGAGCCCGATCTGGACGTGTCTGCCACCCTTCCCGAGGGAGTCGACGGCGTTCCGGCAGGTGGCCTCGATGCCGAGGGCATCGACGGAGACGTCGGCGCCGCCGTCGGTGATCTCCCGGACCTCCTTTGCGGGGTCGTCGACCTCGCTCGCGTCGACGGTCGCGACGGCACCGAGCTTCTCGGCCCGCTCGAGTTTCTCCTCCATGAGGTCGACGCCGATCACGTTCGCCCCCAGCGCGTCGGCGATGTGGACCGCCGAGAGGCCGATGCCGCCACAGCCGTGGACGACGACGCTCTCGCCGCGGCCGACGTCGCCCTGGTGGGCCATCCCGTGGTAGGAGGTCATGAAGCGACAGCCACAGCCGGCGGCGGTCTCGGCGTCGATCGAGTCCGGCAGCGGGACGGCGTTGACGTCCGCGTTCGGTACGTGGACCTCCTCGGCGAACGCGCCCGGAGCCTCGTTCATGAAGCCGAGGCCGACGTGGTTCTCGCAGATGTTCTCCCGGCCGTTCCGACAGAGCGAGCACTTCCCGCAGGCGAAGTTAAACGGGATCGCGATCTCCTGGCCCTCCGAGACGTTCTCGACCTCCTCGCCGACCTCGACGACGGTCCCTGTAGGCTCGTGACCCAGGATGTGGGGCGGATCGGGCCGGTAGCCGAACCAGTCCCAGTCGCCCTGCCAGCAGTGCCAGTCGCTCCGACAGACCCCACAGCCCTCGACCTTCGCGACCAGCCCGTCCGGTTCGGGCTCCGGCCGGTCGACCCGGTGTACTTCGAGCGGTTCCTGGAACTCCTCCAGTACGACGGCGTTCATCGACATGGCAATCGATAGCACACCGAGAGACGACTAAAATCGCACTGTTAATAGTGACGGTAAATGTAATAATAATAACTCGTGGCCGGGGGCCGACGCCGGATCACGGCCGTTAAGACTTCCGCGGCCCTACTCCGCCCCATGTCACTCGAGACCATGCGACCGAATCCGACGTGGGACGCCGCCTCCCACGAGGAGGCCGTCGACGTCCTCGCCGCTGGCCGCGAGGAGCTGACCTACCACGTGTGGGGTGGTGACTGGTGTAAGGACTGCCGGGCGCTGTTGCCCGACTTCGGCGCCGCACTCGAGGCCGCCGGCGTCCCCGACGAACGGATCGTCGAACACGCCGTCGACACGGACAAACGGGGTCCCGGCGTCGAGGAGTACGACGTCGAGTACATCCCGACGATCGTCGTCGAACGCGACGGCGAGGAGATCGCCCGCTTCGTCGAGAGCGAGCCCGTACCGCCGGCGATCCACCTCGCGGAGGCCGTCGCGGACGCCGTCGGAACCCACTGAGCTCACCCCTGTCGCTCCGGCTGGCCGGTCGACTCCTCTTCCTCCGAGGAGGGCCCGAGCAGCGAACGGATCCAGCGCCGTGGCCCGCCGATCCGGCGGACGAGATAGGACGGGAAAAACAGCGCGACCGTCCCGAGCGCCAGGAAGCCGACGCCGACGGCCGGGCTGCCGGTCCGGAGGAGCTCGATCCCGACGATGTACATCGGTCCCGCCATCGACAGCCCGGCGGCGACCTGGAGCATCCAGAGGATTCCGGGACCGTTCATCGGTGCCGGTAGGGGCCCGACGGATTTGAGCTTTGCCGAAGCGGCCTCCGGCCGGCCCGGCCGACTCACTCGATCGAGAGCCCGGCGTGCCAGCGGTCGACGCCGGCCTCGCGTTTGCTCTCGTCCATCCGGGCGAGCAGGTGGGCCGCCAGCGAGGCGGTCTCGGCCGCCCGGCCGTCGCCTTCCGTGCGGAACTCCCCGGTGACGCGGTTGGCGTACACCGCACAGACGGCCCCGGCACGCAGCCCGTAGAGGTTCCCGAGCGTACAGATCGCGCTCGCCTCCATCTCGACGTTCGTGACGTTGGCCTCCCGGAGCTCCTCGACGAGTCGGTCGGCGCCGGCGGCCTCGAACCCCTCGAAGCCGGGCCGGCCCTGCCCGGCGTAAAAGGAGTCCGTACTCGCCGTGATCCCCGTGTGGTACTCGTAGTCCAGCCGCTCGGCGGCGGCGACGAGCGCACAGACGACCTCGTGGTCGGCGCTCGCGGGGTACTCCGGCCTGACGTACTCGTCGCTGGTCCCCTCCTGGCGGACCGCACCCGTCGTGATCACGAGGTCGCCGACTTCGACCCCGGGCTGGATCGCCCCACAGGAGCCGACCCGGATGAACGTCCCGACGCCGACGCGGGCGAGCTCCTCGACCGCGATCGCGGCCGACGGGCTCCCGATCCCCGTCGAGGTGACCGAGACGGGGGTGCCCTCGTAGCTCCCCGTGGCCGTCCGATACTCGCGGTGGCTGGCCACCACCTCGCCGTCGTCCCAGCTACCTATCACCGTCTCGACGCGTCCGGGATCCCCCGGCAGGAGAACCGTCCCCGCGACGTCGTCGGCTCGGACCCCGAGGTGGTACTGTACGTCGGCGTTCGGGTCTTCGCTGTCGCCCGGCATCCGGCAGTCGGGTTCGGCCCGACGCGACATATACGTGCGGGCGTCGGTCCGGACGGAGGTTCGTTCCGCGAGGCCGGAGGCGACACCGGGAGACCCCGTCCGTGCCGACGCCGGGAACGTCCCCTTGCACCGACGCCGGAAAACCCGTCCGTGCCGACGTGAGCGTGGCCGGCCGGCTCGCGGCTCGTGACCGCGTCCGCCGCGAACGTTTTTTACGCCCCCGTTCGAAGTGGGATCGATGGATCTCGACAGCCATGCCGAGGAACTCGCCTCCGACCTCGGCGTCGACAAAGCGGAGGTCAAGGCGGATCTCGCGAACCTCGTGGAGTACAGCGTCCCGATCGACGAGGCCAAAGGCAGTCTGCGGCGCAAGTACGGCGACGGGACCGACTCCGGTACGCCCTCGACGGCCGACATCGGCGAGATCACCCCCGATTCGGGGAACGTGACCGTCACGGCGCGGGTGTTGACCGCCGGGAAACGCTCGATCCGGTACCAGGGATCGGACCAGGTCATCGTCGAGGGGCGTCTCGCCGACGGGACGGGGGCCGTCGACTACACCGCCTGGGAGGAGTTCGGCCTCTCGCCCGGCGACACGGTCACCGTCGGCAACGCCTCGGTCCGTGAGTGGGACGGCGAGCCAGAGCTCAACCTCGGGGAGAGCACCTCGGTGAGCCTCGAGGACGACCCCCTGGCGGTGCCCTACGAGGTCGGTGGCGAGGCAGAGCTCGCCGAGTTGCGCTCCGGCGATCGGGCACGGACGATAGCGGTCCGGGTCCTCGAGTGTGAGCGCCGGACGATAGACGGCCGGGACGGGGAGACGGAGATCTTAAGCGGCGTGTTCGGCGACGAAAGCGGCCGACTCCCGTTTACGAACTGGGACCCCGATCCGGCGATCGAGGAGGGAGCCTCCGTGCGGATCGAGAACGCCTACGTCCGGGAGTTCCGTGGCGTCCCCGAGGTGAACGTCTCGGAGTTCTCGACGGTCTCGCCCCTCGAGGAACCGGTCGTCGTCGGCGAGGACGCCCCCGAGATGCCGATCGGCGAGGCGGTCGCCACCGGCGGCGTCTACGACGTCCAGCTGGTCGGGGACGTCCTCGCCGTCCGGGACGGCTCCGGGTTGATCCAGCGCTGTCCGGAGTGTAATCGGGTGATCCAGAAAGGACAGTGTCGCACTCACGGCGAGGTCGAGGGCGTCGACGACCTCCGGGTGAAGGCGATCCTCGACGACGGCACGGGCACCGTCACCGTCGTCCTGGACGACGAGCTCACCGAGACGGTGTACGGCGGGAGCCTCGAGGACGCCCTCGAGGAAGCCCGCGAGGCGATGGACCAGGAGGTCGTCGCCGACCGCATCCGCGAGCGGATCGTCGGCCGGGAGTACCGCGTCCGGGGACACCTCTCGGTCGACGAGTACGGCGCGAACCTCGACGCCGCGACGTTCGCGGAGAGCGACGACGACCCAGCCGACCGTGCCCGGGCGCTGCTCGCGGAGGTGGACGCGTGAGCGTCGACGGCGGCGGCCGCGAGGTCGCCTACCGGCTGTTCGCAGCGGAGTTCGACGACGCGACCGTCTCACACACCGAGAGCGACGAGGAGCGTGCCCCGAACTACGTGATCACGCCCACGGGCGCGCGGGTGAACCGGCTGTTCGTCGTCGGGACGCTCACGGAGGTCACGCAGGTAAACGAGGAGATGGTTCGGGCACGAATCGTCGATCCGACCGGCGCGTTCGTCGTCTACGCCGGCCAGTACCAGCCCGACCAGCTGGCCTACCTCGAGCGCGCCGAGCCGCCGTGTTTCGTCGCCGTGACGGGCAAAGCCCGGACGTTCGAGCCCGACGACGGCGACCGGGTGTACACCTCCGTCCGACCCGAGAGCATCGCCACGGTCGACGCCGACACGCGGGATCGCTGGGTCGTCGACGCCGCGGAGCGAACCATCACACGGATCGGGACGTACGCCGCGGCGGCGAACCGCGAGGAACGCGGCGAGGATCTCACGGCAGCCCTCGGGGAGGTCGGCGTCGAGACGGGACTCGCCCGGGGGATTCCCCTCGCGATGGACCACTACGACACCACTCCGGGCTATCTCGCCGCGCTCCGGGAGCTCGCCGTCGAGGCGGCGCGGGTCGTCGCCGGCGAGCTCGAGGAGGTCTCCCGGTTCGAGCTGCGGCCGGACGAGCCCGTCGCCGACGCGCCGGGCTTTCCCTCGCTGGCGTCGAGGACGAGCGAGCAGACGGCGACGGCAGACGAGCCGGCGACCGGTGCATCCGGCTCGCCGGAGCCCCAGGAGGAGCCGATCCCGGCCGAGAGCCGAGAGGAGCCGGCTCCGGCCGGGCGGGAGTCCGGAAGCGAAGCCGCCTCGACCGGATCGGAACCCGAAATCGAGGTCGGAGACGAGCCGGAACCCGAAGACGAGGGCGTATCCGAATCGGAACCCGAAGACGAAGTCGGAGACGAGTCGGAGGTCGGAGACGAGCCGGATCTCGGAGACGGACTGGAGGCCGAAGACGAGCCGGATCTCGGAGACGGACTGGAGGCCGAAGACGAGATGGACCTCGGGGACGAGCCGGCGACGGAGGGGGAGCTGGGCGAGTTCGACTCCGGGGGAATATACGAGATGGACGAGGACGAACGCGCGGAGATCGAAGCGGAGTTCGGCGCGGAGTTCACCACGGGAACGGAGGTCGAGGAGCCGGGCGAGGCCGACATCGAGGTGCCGGATCCCGAGGATCTCGAGCCGGTCGAGGACGAGCCCGCCGTGGATAGCGAAATGCCGCCCGACGACGGAGCCGACGAGGTGAGCCCGGACGAGGAGGCGACTCCGGACGACGGGGCCGTGTCCGACGAGGGGGAACCCCCGGAGGAAGCCGACGAGGACCTAGACCTGCTCGAGTACGTCGTCGAGACGATGGGCGAGCTCGACGAGGGCGATGGGGCACCCCGAGACCGGCTCACCGAGCGGGTCGTCGACGAGCTCGACGTCGAGGAGGGTGCCGTCGCGGACGCGATCCAGGACGCCCTGATGGGTGGCCGGTGTTACGAACCCGACGACGGACTGCTCAAGCCGATCTGATGGGCCCCGAATGAGCACGGAGCCGTCGATCGTCGAACCGGTTCCCGGGGAGCGAGCTGCGGTCGCCCCGATCCCCGGCGGACGGGCGCTTTTGATCGCCGACTACCACGCCGGCTACGAGGCCACGCTGGCGTCCGAACGTGGCGTCGAGGTTCCCTCGCGTGCCCGACGTCGGCGCGAGCGGCTGCTCGCGCTTTTAGAGCGGACGGGCGCCGACCGGCTGGTCGTCCTCGGTGACCTCATGCACTCGATCGGCGGCCCGGGCGGCGCCGAACGGGGCGAACTCGAGGTACTCTTCGAGTCCCTGCCCCCAGGGGTCGGCGTGACGGTCGTGAAGGGCAACCACGACGGCGCCATCGAGGGGTGGCTGTCCGAGGCCGCCGGCCCCCGCGAGCTCCGTATCGTTCCGGGTGACGGGACCCAGATTGGCGACGTCGGCGTCTGCCACGGCCACACCTGGCCGTCCGCGGCGGTCCTCGGCGCCGCCGTCGTCTGTCACGGCCACGATCACCCGTCCGTCCGACTGACCGACGAGGTCGGGGGCAGCCGGGTCGAGCCCGTCTGGCTCCGGGGGCGGCTCGATCCCGCGCCGTTTCGCGCGCGGGGGGACGACCTCCCGGCAGGGTTCGACGAACGGCCACCCCGGCTCGTCGTCTTCCCGGCGTTCAACGAGCTCGCCGGCGGGACCTGGGTGAACGCCGACGGCTCGTTTCTCGCCCCGTTCCTGCCGGATGGGGGGATCGACGTCGAGGCGTACCTGCTCGACGGGACCCGGCTGGGACCCTACCGGACGATCTGAGACGGCCCCACGGGATCAGGACACGCCGGGGGCGAACGCTTTCCTCGCTCGACTCCCTCCGGTCGCGTATGGAACGATCGACGCGTCTCGGCTCGATACGCCTCGTCGGTGAGACGGCGACGACGGTCGATCACGCCACGCTCACCGAGCTCCCGGCCCGGGAGTTCAGCGCCGAGATCGTCTGTAGCTCCGGCGAACGGTACCGCGACAGCTGGAGAGGAGTGCCGATCGACCGGCTGATAGAGCGCGTCGAGGTGCCCGCGGAGACGACCCACCTGACGGTCGAGGCCACCGACGGCTTCCGGGTCTGTGTCGGGGCACTCGACGCGCTCGGTGGCGTGCTCGCGACCCACCAGGGCGGGGAGCGGCTCTCGATCGACGCCGGCTACCCGCGGTTCGTCGCCGCGGGCCTGGAGGGGCCACGGGCGGTGAAAAACGTCGCCGAGATCGGGACGCTGGCGCTGTCCCCCGGCGAGGATCCGGAGGCCTACGAGGAGCTACAGCTCGGCTGATCGCGAGCCGGCGTCGTCCCGCCCGCGACACGGCCGCCACGACGACGCCCGCGACACGGCCGTCCCGTCGTCGCGGCCCCGATCAGTCGTCGTCCGGAACGACGACGACCCGTCCGTCGCTCGCGACCGTGACGTGACAGCCCTCGTGGGCGAACGAGACGGACGCGTTCCCCCGGGAGGTCGCGAGCGCGCCGAGCGCGCCCGAGTCGACGGAGGCGTGAAGCGGCGTGATCTCCGTCGGGGGACGGCCGACAGCCGAGCCGATCGTCTCGACGATCGCGACGATCGCGGCGTCGGAACCGTCCTCCGGGTCGAACTCGCTTCGACGACCGTCCGTCCCGGGATCGTGGTGTGCGTTCCAGCCGCCCGCAGAGAGGACGGCGTCGCCAGAGCCGCTCGTGTCCTCGCTCATACCCGGGCTACCCCACACGGATATCTAAACCTCGGGGCTGACTGGTCAGCGTGCGTCCTCGCCGGTGCGTTCGAACAGCGCCCGGAACACCGCCAGTTCGGCCTTCCGGAGGTGCTGGTTGAACGTCTGGCGGGTCACGCCGAACCGCGCCGCCAGCTCGTTGCCGGTACTCTTCCGTGGCGTCTCGAAGTAGCCGCCGTAGTAGGCGGCCTCGAGGGCGGCGAACTGGCGGTCGGTGAGCGCCTCCTCGACGACGTCATAGAGGAGGTGTGGCGAGTAAACCAGCTCCTGGGAGCGGAGTTCGGCGTTCGGGTGAAACGCCCGGATCCCCTCGACCGCCTCGCGCGGGTCGACGTCCCCGGGTAACTCCCCGTAGAACCGGACCTCCTCCGTCCCCACGACGACGGCGCGGGGCCGGCCGCCGAGCGTCTGGAACACCCCGGAGACGGTGCCGGAATCGGCGTGAGCTTCGACCCGACAGCGCCCTCCGGCGCTGCTGAGCAGGCGGACGTCGGAGTAGTGGGGAACCTCCTCGACCCCCCGGACGAACTCGGTGGCCGACAGGTCTTCGGTCGACATGTACTGGACGGTGGTTCCGTCGGGCAGCGAGACGACCGAGTCGACGTCGATCCGCAACTCGTCGTCGATCGCCTCGCGAAAGGTCGTCGGAACCGCCGACCGGTCCGCCCGGATCTCGAGTCGTCTGAGGCGGTCGCTCGTCAGCTTCCGCTCGCGGCGTTTCAGCTCCGTCGCGTCCTCGAAGCCGACGACGACACACTCGATTCTCCCGTCGTCGATCACCGGTGCCGAGTTGGTCGACAGCCACCGCTCGGTGCCGTCGGGGAGCTCGATCCAGTGTTCGAAGCCGAAGACGGGCTCGCCGGTCGCCAGGACGTGCGTGACCGGGTGGTCCTCGAACGCGATCGGCGCCCCGTCCTCGGAGTACACCCCCCAGTCGTCGGGCTCGTACGTCCGGTCCGTGACCTCCGCGGCCGGAAGGCCGAGGATCGCTTCCCCACGTGCGTTCACGAAGGAGATCTCCCCGGAGGGTTCGACGACGGCGATTCCGACGGGACTCGCGTCGAGGATCCGCCCCGCGACGGTTCCAGTGAGGGCGTTCTCCACCGAGGATCGGTCGTCGTCGGTCGCGGCCGAGTTGGTCGGTTCGGTCATCGTGGGGGGAGGATCGTCAGTGAGACGGCAGTGTGGATCGACGAGTTACGCCCTCGGGACGTATATATATGTCAGTCGATCTCGGTCGTCGTTGACGATCCGTCAACGGTCACACCTCCGATGGTCCGGAGGCCGTCGTAACCGTCGAAACCGCGGTCCCGTCACTCCTCCGGGTCGGGAAAGAGGCTCTCGGGGAGGTACGCGGAGACGACCCAGTTGGGGGCGTCGACGACCTCGTTGATCTTCAGGTCGACCGCGGCCGAACAGAGGATGTACGCCTCCCCGCGGGTGAGCCCGCGCTCGGCCGACAGGTGGTCGATCATCGATCGGACGGCCGACTTCGTCGCCGCCATCAGGTCGTCCTCGACGCCCGAGGTGGCGTACATCCGCTCGTCGTGGCCGGTCGGGGTGAACGGGCCGTCCGTCTCGAACTGCGGGGCGTCGAGCTCCCGGTCGTCGTGGATGTCGAACCGGCAGGTGACGAACATCGGCGCCTCGATGCCGGTCACACAGACCTCGCCGTCGCCCTGTGCGGCGTGGCAGTCGCCGACGCTGAACAGCGCGTCATCGACCTCGACGGGCAGGTACAGCGTCGAGCCGGCCGTGAGGTGTTTGATGTCCACGTTGCCGCCGACGGATCGCGGCGGGAGGGTATCGTGTTCGCCCGGCTCGCCCGGCGCGACGCCGATCACCCCCGGGAACGGATCCAGCGGGACCTCGATGCCGTTTACGAACCGGCCGACGTCGTCCTCGAGGTCCCAGACGTGCAGTCCCGCCTCGGGGAACTCCTCGGGGAGCAACCCGAGCCCCATCTCCCCGGGCATGAAGGCCGTGTACCCCCAGCCTTTGTGCTGGAAGGCGAGCAGCTCGATCTCGAGGACGTCGCCAGGCTCGGCGCCCTCGACGGCCACCGGACCCGTCAGCGGGTGGACCGGATCGAAGCTCACCTCCGGGACGTCCGCCGCCGACGCGTCGACCGGTAGCTGGCCGTCGACGGCGTCGCGGCACTCGAAACGGACGACGTCGCCGGGCTCGACGGTGAGGATCGGCTCAAGATCGTTGTCCCAGGCGTGGTGGACGTTCGCGTCGACGTCGCTCAGTCGGTGATCGACGGTGTAGCCGGATCGTGACATGCGTCTTCCACACCACCCAGAGTGATAAATCTCACCTCGAGATCAGACGGTCGTCGTCAGTCGCCGACCCCCGAGGGCACACCGAACGCCGTCGCTGTCGGCGGTCACGTCGTCTCACTCCCGGTCCGACGCTCCGGTCGTTTGCCGTGGATGCACGGGCACCCAAGACCGTTATTCTTCTGCGAGAACGGACACTGGATGCCAGGAGCAGCCATCGTCGTCCTCGCCGGTACCGACTCGCCGTCCGACCTCGGTCGCGTCGTCAACGCCCTCCAGACCGCCCGGGAGTTCGCCGAGGCGGGAGACGACGTGACGGTCGTCTTCGACGGCGCCGGCACGCAGTGGATCCCCGAACTCGACGACGAGAACCACGACTACCACGCCCTCTACGCGGCCGTCGAGCCCCACGTCCGTGCCTGTGAGTACTGTGCCGGCGTCTACGGCGTCGAGGCAACCGTCGAGGATACTGGAGCGTCCCTCGTCGCCGCGTTCGACGGCCACCCGAGCGTGCGGTCGTTCGTCGAGGACGGCTACGAGGTCATCACGTACTGATTCCCCGCGAGTGTGGTTCGGGGTCGCGATAGCCAGTTCCAGAGTGGAGTTCTCGGCCGCCGTCGATCCGTCGTCTCGTCAGATGTGACGTCTCACGGAGCGATCACTTCCCCGATCCGAACCGACCACTTCCCCGTCTACTGAACTCATCAGACCACCGTTGACCACTGTCTGCGTACTGCCCTCGGCCGACCCGATCGCCGGTGTGGCGTTACGGGTCACCCCGAGCAGTATCCCCGCCGACACGCCGAGTTGAAAATCCCCGTACCGTCACCGAAATCGGACAGTCACCGGATCGTGTACTTATATCGTCCGTATGTGAACCCGACCGACGATGGGGGTCGGCCGGCTGTCGACGCGTAGGTGTTCACCATCGAACCGCTTCGGGCCGACCGCCGGCGGGTGATCGTTCGGTGAGCCACGAGTGTGTTACCCTCTATCGGAGCTCGCGGGGTCGGTTTCACACCGGCTGGCAGGTCGAGCGACGGCTCCACCACGGGATCTGGAAGCCCTGCCTCCACGAGCTCGGGAGCGACCGCCGGCTGGTCGGCGACGACGAGGGGCTGCTCGCGCTGGTTCCGGTCCCGCGGTCGGCGCTCCCGGAGTGGCTGTGGATCCGCGTAGACGGC
The DNA here is from genome assembly GCA_001564115.1 of Natrialbaceae archaeon Tc-Br11_E2g8. Taxonomy (GTDB): domain Archaea; phylum Halobacteriota; class Halobacteria; order Halobacteriales; family Natrialbaceae; genus Tc-Br11-E2g8. Next base: position 13,259 of record LKNG01000011.1, read on the forward strand.
GCCGGACCGCGGGTGGTCGACCTGCGGCGTCACCCGCCGGACCGGCACGTGACCGTCCCCGGACCGGTCACTCCCGGAGGTGGCGGGCGATGATCTCCTTTTGGATCTCGGAGGTTCCCTCGTAGATCGTCGTCACCTTCGCGTCGCGGTAGTAGCGTTCGACGTCGAAGTCGGTCGTGTAGCCGTAGCCGCCGTGGATCTGGACCGCCTCGTTCGCCACCTCGACGGCGGTCTCGCTGGCGAAGTACTTGGCCATGCTGGCGGCGGCCGGATCTGCGCCGTCCTCGTTCCGGCGGGCGGCGTCGCGGGTCAGCAGGCGAGCCGCCCGTACGTTCGTCGCCATCTCCGCGAGCTTGTGGGCGATCGCCTGGTGGTCCGCGATCGGTTTCCCGAACTGTTCGCGTTCGGCGGCGTACGTCCGGGCGTCCTCGAGGGCCGCCCGGGCGAGGCCGACCGCCTGGGCCGCGATGGCGATCCGTCCCCCCGTGAGGACCGAAAACGCCGCCTTCAGCCCGTCGCCGACCGGTGTCAGCCGGTTCTCCGCGGGGATCCGGACGCCGTCGAACCGGAGGCTCGTGGTGTCGCTCGCGCGCAGCCCGAGTTTCTCCTCTCTCGGGCCGACCTCGAGACCCTCGGCGTCGACGGGGACGAGAAACTGGGTGACCGTCCCCGGCTCCGTCCGGTCGGTCTTCGCGAAGAGGACGACGACGCCGGCGCGGGCGCCGTTCGTGATCCAGGCCTTCTCGCCGGTGACGACGTACTCCTCGCCGTCGCGTCGGGCCTCGGTGGTCATCGCCGCCGGGTTCGAGCCCGCGTGGGGCTCCGAGAGCGCGAACGCGCCGACGGGACGACCGGCGGCCATCTCCGGGAGCCACCGCTCCCGGAGGCTCTCGTCGCCGAACTCGGCGATACACGACGTCGCGAGCGCGTGAACCGACAGCGCGGTCGCCACCGAGAGGTGGCCGCGGGCGAGCTCCTCGTTGACGACGACGTCGGTCAGCCCGTCGGCCCCGACGCCGCCGTAGGCCTCGGGAACCGCCAGCCCGGTCAGATCGAGCTCGGCGAGCCCGTCCCAGATCGCCTCCGGGAACTCCCCGCTCGCCTCGGCCTCCCGGGCTGCCGGTCGGAGCTCCTCCGTGACGAACTCCCGGACCGTCTCGCGGACGAGCCGCCGTTCGTTCGGTTCCATGGTGGCCACGTACGGCGGCCAGCACAAAGGCCTGTGTGCCGGCCGTGGGGAGGCCCAGCGACGGTTCGGCGGAATCGTCGGGACTCCGGCGGCTACGCGAGCAACACCGCGACGGCCGCCACGATACCGACGGTCACGACCAGGAAGCCGACGAACGCGACCGTCCCGCCGACGACGGCGGCGGTCGCGGCGGCGACGAGGACCGCGAGCGCCCCGAGGGCGATCACGCCGAGCGTCCCGGCGTCGAGTTCGACGCCGGCCACCGAGAGAGCAGCGCCCGCCGATCCCTCCGTTCCCCTGTCGGGGGGGTCGGCCAGCCGCTCGTCGACGTCGACCGGCGGCGGCCCCGGCGTCACCGTCACGGCGACCGTCGTGCTCGCGGCGCCGTAGCCGGTCGACAGCTCGATGCTCCCCTCGACGGGCTCTTCGAGGCGGCCGTCGGCCCCGTCGCCATCGATGGCGACCGGGACGGCGGTCTCGCCGTCGGGTTCGACGTAGTAGTTCGATCGCTCCACGCTCGCCACCTCCGCGAGGGGGCCATCGAGTCGGCAGTGGACGTGTGCCGGCCCGCCGTGGCCCCTCAGGAGGACGCCGAACGAGCCCTGGGTCTCGTAGGCGTCGACCCCGGCCGCGATGCTGGTCCCCCCCTCCCTGCCGACGTCGACGACGAGCTCCTCCCCCGACACGGCCCCACCTCAGGCCGGTGCCTCCTCGCGCATGTCCGGCGGGAGCAGGTTCGGGATGCCGTCCTCGATCGGGTAGCGTTCGCCACACTCGGTACAGACGAGGGTTCCGGAGACGATCTCCTCGCCGTCGTACTCCGCGTCCTCGAGTTCGAGCTCGTGTTTGTCGAGCGGACAGCGGAGGATCTCGAGCAGCGACTCTTTCATACTGTGTGGGCTGGCCCCGGAGGTCAAAAGGTTTCGGGAAGGGACGGCGTGGCTCAAGCCTCGGCGTGGAGGCTCGGCTGGTCGGACTCAACGCTCGACGCGGAGACTCGTCTTGCCCGCGACCGCTTCGGCTTCCTCGAACTCCCCGCCGCCGAGCAGCCCACGGGTCGCCCGTTTGGCCCACTCGACGGCCGGCTGATCGAAAGCGTTCACGCCCGACAGCTCGCCGACGAGCACGCAGGCGGCTTCCATCCCGTACAGCAGGCCGCCGAGCTCGCCGGCGTCGACGCGGTCGAGCTCGATCCGGACGCTCGGCCGACCTACCGCGGCGAGGCTCGCCTCGGTGGCCGCGAACTCGGCGTCGAGCAACTCGCCGAGCCCCCGCCCCCCGAGGTAGGCGAGCTCGTCCACTTCGGTCTCGGGGATCGCCAGCTCGGGGCGTTCGTCGGGGACGACGAACGTGACGAGTTTGTCGCGGGGACCCGCCCGGTAGAGCTGGAGCTGGGAGTGCTGGTCGGTCGCGCCGAGGGCACGGACCGGCGTCCCTCCCAGCCCGTCCTTGCCGAGGCTCTCGGCCCACAGCTGGGCGAACCACTCGGCGTAGGTCTCGAGGGACTCCGCGTACGGCATCATCGCGTTGATCGACGCGCCACGGCAGTTCAGCGCGTAGGTGATCGCGCCGTAGGCGTAGGCCGGACAGTCGAAAAGCGAGCCGGCGAGGCTCTCCGACTCGGCCCGGGCGCCGGCCAGCACCCCCTCTATGTCGACGCCGGCGAGGGCTGGCGCGACCAGCCCGACGGGCGACAGCGCGGAGAACCGCCCCGGAACGCCGTCGGGGACGGGGAGCCGGCGCAGGTCGTGGCGGTCGGCGAGGTCGGCGAGCGGCCCCGATCGACCGGTCGTGACGACCGTCCGCTCGGTCCAGTCGACGCCGGCCTCGGCGAACGCCTCCCGGACGACGAGGAAGTTCGCGAGCGTCTCCGCCGTGGTCCCCGAGCGGGAGACGACGTTGATCGCCGTCTCCGAGAGCGGGAGCCGATCGAGGACCGCGTCGATCCGGGCGGGATCGACGTTGTCGAGGTAGGCCGTCTCGAGGTCGGCCCCGAGCGCGTCGGTGATCGTCGCGGCGCCGAGGGCGCTGCCGCCGATGCCGACTGTCACGAGTGCCTCCGGTTCGCCGAGAGGGTCGACGGCCGCCCGGACGGCGTCCGGATCGGCCCGCTCCGGGAGGTTCAACGCGGCGTAGCCGTGGTCGTCCGCGGCCCGGCCGGCCTCGATGCGTTCGTGAGCTCGCGCGACCCGATCGTCGAGCCGCTCGAGGGAGTCCCGGGAGACCCCCGGGGAGGCGACCGACGAGAGGGCGTTGCCGATGTCGACGTCCATGGCCGGGAGGGCGCGTGCAGGCCCTAAAACGGTTCCGTCACGCGGACCGGGGTCCGTCTGCCGGACCGGGGACCTCCGTCAGAGCCGGAGTCCTCACGCGAGTCGAAACCCGGAAAGCCGTCGACGCCCTCCGGCCGGTATGACCGAGAAGACGGGCACGTTCGTCGTCACACACGCCGAGGAGGGGTCGGCGGTCCTCCGGGACGTCGAGACCGCACAGGTACACACGCTCGCCTCGAACCCCGGACTCGCGGTCGGCGAGGTGCTCGAGGGGACGGTCACACCGGAGCCACCCCTGGAGCTCTCCTGGGAGCTGGTGGGGGTGGAGGATCGCCGCCGGATCGAGCTCGTCGACAGCGACCTCGAGCCGACCCGCGACTCCGTCGAACGCGTCGCCGACGCCGAGGTGGGCGAGGTGCTCCGGGTCGACCGCGCCGGTCGGGGCGAACTCCACCTCCTCCCGGTCCCGTCCGGGGAGGTCGAGACGGCCGCGACGGAGGTCCTCGCGGACGAGGAGACGATCGCCCGCGCGGCGCGGCTGGAGGCCGTCCGCGTCGAGGTGCGCCGGTCGGCCGACGACGGCCTGGTGAGCGTCCGCTACCTGCCCGACCACGGCGGCTGACCCCCCGACAGGGAGGGGTCCGGAACTCTGACCTTCGCGAAAGGACTTTATTCTCGAGTGACGTACTGTCGGCTACACCATGAGCAAACACTTCGAGGATTCGGCGTACTACCTGAAACGAGCCGCGAGACACGCGAAACTCGGCGTCGCGGAACACGCCCGGTCGATAGAGGGACGCGTCCGGCGGCGCCTGGGCCGGGAGCGAGAGCCTGAACCGGGCCGCGTGGAGTCGATAGTCACGGAGGTCAGGTCGGCCGAACGACGGGCCGAGCGGGGGGCCCGCGAATCGCTCGACGGCGCCCGTCAGCGTCTCGGTGGCCTCCGGTAGGCCGATTTCGCGTTCCGAAGGGAACTCTTAAGTCGAATCGACGGCTACCGACGGCTGCGGGTTGGTGATCTAGTCCGGTTATGATACCTCCTTCACACGGAGGAAGTCGGCAGTTCAAATCTGCCCCAACCCATTTCTGACGAACACGAACGACGAGCGTAGCGAGGAGTCCGTGAGTCAGAAATTGTCACAAAGATTTGAATCGGGCGAGTCGCAGCCCGCGCAGGCGAACGAAGTGAGCCGAGCCGGACCGTCTCGACGTGGTTCAAATCTGCCCCAACCCATTTCTGACGAACACGGACGCCGACCGTTGAGCCGTCGAGAAGTCGAATTCCGGTGAATCTCACTTCTCGTGACGGCCCCGTTACAGCCGGCGACGGCGAGTCGGAAGGGTTATCCGTGAACGGGGACTCCGTTGGGACGCAATGGCGAAAGGAACCGTTGATTTCTTCAACGACACCGGCGGCTACGGATTCATCTCGACTGACGACGCGGACGACGACGTGTTCTTCCACATGGAGGACGTCGGCGGTCCGGACCTCGAGGAAGGCCAGGACGTAGAGTTCGACATCGAGCAGGCCCCCAAGGGCCCGCGCGCGACCAACGTCGAGCGCCTGTAAGGCGAATTCGCGGGAGCATCGGCACGTAACAACCGTATTTTACACCGGCGAGCGACGGCGCCGTCGGCCACGACGTCGAGAACGCTCAGGAGCCGGTCGCGACATCGTGGAACGTCCGGGAGCCGGTCGCGACGCGAGAACGCTCGGGTGGTCGGCCGTGACGAGGAACGTTTAGGTTACCGGCCGTCCACGTCGGGGGCATGAGCGATCCCGAGCTGGTGATCCGCCGTGGCGGGGAGATCGAGTACGAGTCCGTCGACGCCGCCGACGGGCTCCGGAAAGGCGTGTTGATCGACGAGGACGACGGCGCACCGAACTTCGCCGTCCGTCGGTTCACCCTCGATCCCGGCGCCGCGGTGCCAGAACACACGAACGCCGTCGAACACGAGCAGTACGTCCTCGAGGGGGAGTACACGGTGGGGATCGGCGACGAGGAGTACCGCGTGAGCGCGGGCGACTCGTTGCTCATCCCCGCCGGAACCGTTCACTGGTACCGCAACGAAGGTGACGATCCCGGGGCGTTCCTCTGTGCGGTGCCAAACGGCGACGACGAGATTCGGCTGCTCGAGTGAGCGGCCCGCGGCCGTCGTTCCGAACCGCTCAAGTGCGCCGCCGAACTACCGTTCGGCAGTGTCACAGCAGGTCGGAGAGGTCGAGACGCTGTTCTGTCACGAGGCCGGCGACGACTACCTCGTGGTCGTCGAGCGCGACGGCGAGCGGCTGTTCCGGGCGAAACTCGGACTCTCGGAGACCGACGCCGGCCCACGGCCGACGAAGTTCCGCGTAAAACGCGGCTCGAGCGAGGAGCCCCGCCAGCCCGACGAGTTCGTCGAGCTGGCCCGCCGGGCCGGACGCATCCGCATCTCGGAGCAGACCTCCCGGAATGGACGACGCGAACTCCGGGAGATGCTCGACGGCTACCAGCTCGAGGCGAAGGTCGTCCGGACCTGCCGGTACTGTGCCTCCGCGGGCCGGTACTCGCCGGTGACGACGGAGACGGCGATCAGAGACGACGACGACTGGATCTGTGCGGACTGCGCCCGACGCGAGCTCGAACGCCAGCTCTCTTATACCGGCTCGGTGACCGGCGCGGCCAGAGAGCGCTTAGAGGAGCTCATGTTCGAGGTGGGGGATCTCGGGCGGATCGTCAACCTGCTCAAGGGACGGCTCGACCCCGAGCTCACGCGGTTCGACACCATCAGCGCGACGACCGACGAAGTCGACCCCGTCCGGGTCGACACCCTCGACCTCCACCCGTCGGTCCAGAAGCTCCTCGAGGACCGGTTCGACACCCTCCTTCCCGTCCAGAGCCTCTCGGTGGGCCACGGACTCCTCGAGGGTGCGGACCAGCTCGTGGTGAGCGCGACGGCGACGGGCAAGACCCTGGTCGGCGAGATGGCGGGGATAGACCGCGTTCTCGAGGGAAAGGGGACGCTGCTCTTTCTGGTCCCCCTGGTCGCGCTGGCGAACCAGAAGTACGAGGATTTCCGAGAGGAGTACGGCCACCTCGTCGACGTCTCGATCAGGGTCGGGGCGAGTCGCATCACCGACTCCGGCGGCCGGTTCGACCCGAACGCGGACGTGATCGTCGGCACCTACGAGGGGATCGACCACGCGCTGCGGACGGGCAAGGAGATGGGCGACATCGGCACCGTCGTCATCGACGAGGTCCACACGCTGAAAGAGCCAGAGCGTGGCCACCGCCTCGACGGGCTGATCTCGCGGCTGAAGTACGTCACCGAGAGGCGAGCCGACGAGCGGACGGGGTACGACGGGGCCCAGTGGATCTACCTCTCGGCGACCGTCGGCAACCCCGAACGGCTCGCCCGGGGACTCGAGGCCACGCTGATCGAGTTCGAGGAACGGCCCGTACCGATCGAACGCCACGTCACCTTCGCCGACGGCGAGGAGAAAGTCCGGATCGCGAACAGACTCGTCCGCCGGGAGTTCGACTCGAAATCCTCGAAGGGGTATCGCGGACAGACGATCGTCTTCACGAACTCCCGGCGGCGCTGTCACGAGGTCGCCCGCCGGCTCGAGTACGACGCCGCCGCCTACCACGCCGGGCTCGACTACGGCCGCCGGAAGACCGTCGAACGGAAGTTCGCCGACCAGGAGCTCGCCGCGGTCGTCACCACCGCCGCGCTGGCAGCCGGCGTCGACTTCCCGGCCTCGCAGGTGATCTTCGACTCGCTGGCGATGGGCATCGAGTGGCTCTCCGTCCAGGAGTTCCACCAGATGCTCGGTCGGGCCGGCCGGCCGGACTACCACGACCAGGGGACGGTGTACGTCCTCGTCGAGCCCGACTGTGTCTACCACAGCTCGATGGAAGGCACCGAGGACGAGGTCGCCTTCTCGCTGCTGAAAGGCGAGATGGAGCCCGTGGTGACCCGCTACGACGAGGACGGCGCCGTCGAGGAGACCCTCGCGAACGTGGTCGTCGGCGGCCGGGACGCCAAACGGCTCAACGACCGGATGATCGGCGACGTGCCGACCAAACACGCCGTCGGGAAGCTCCTCCAGTACGAGTTCATCGACGGGCTCGAACCGACGCCGCTCGGACGGGTCGTCACCGAACACTTCCTCACCCCCGGCGAGGCGTTCGCCCTCGTCGACGGGATCCGCAAGGACGCCCACCCGTACGACCTCGTCGCCGACATCGAGTTCCGCGACGAGGAGCTGTAGCTCCGCGTGGGGTCGGGTGAACCCGTCCACTCGGCCGGAATTATAAAGTCGCGGTCGGGCCTATCTCGCCGTATCGCCACCCGGCGAGCAGAGATGAAACCGACCACTCACGAGCGGATCGAGCCTCCCGGGACCGTGCTGGCCCTCCACGGTCCCGGCGGCGAGCCGGAGCCGTGTCACTCCCTCTCGAGCCGTCACGGCGCGACCGCCGAGCTCCAGGTGACGTTTCCGGGGGAGTCCCCGGACGGCCCGTCTGCGAGCGAGGCGCCGGCGAAACTTGGGTTGATTTCGATCGGCGACGTGCTCCGCTCTACGAGCGCCGCCGACGGCCCCGACTTCTCGGGACCGATCGCGGTCGACGCGATCGAGGATCCGGCCGACCTGACTGCGATCGGCCTCTCGGTGAGCCGATTCTGTGAGCGGTGGGGAGCTACCGGGGAGCGGATCGTCGTCTGTTTCCACTCGCTCAACGCCCTGCTCAGACACGTCCGTCCGGACCAGGCGTTCCGGTTCGTCCACACCCTCGCCGGCCGGTTCGACAACGTAAACGCCCTCGCGTACGTCCACTGGAACGTCAGAGGCGAGGACGACCGGCTGGTCTCGACGTTCACCTCGATTTTCGACGACGTGGTCTGTTCCGGCCTCTCGCCCTCGGAGGCGACCGACGAGGACGTCGCCGAGGTGCTCGCGGCCTGGGAGGAGCCCACCACCACGGCGGTCGACGCCCGACGGATCACCGAAGCCACCGACGAGGACGTCGCCCGCGTGGTCGACGATTCTGTGTGAGGGTGCTAGACGACTCGACGTGAGGGTGGTCGACGATTCTGTGTGAGGGAGGTTCCCGATCTCGACCGCCCCCAGTCGGCCGTTTTCAGGACTGGAAACCGCTGTCGTGCCTACTTGCCTCCGCGAGCCGTGGGCGCGAGTATGGAGTCGACCGACACGCCCACCCTCCACAGCGGTTCCCGCTCGGCAGCCGCCCTCCGACACCCCGGGTCCGTCCGCACCGTGATCTACAGAGATGCAGCGAGAGTGCCTCGGGGTCGTACGGAAGACTTCGTCTTCCGTGATGACGAGACGCGAAGCGTCTCGAACCACTTGACCCCGAGGGTGAATCGCGTAAGTTTTATTACTCAATCCACCGAACCATTGAGTACAGTTGCGACGTGGATTAAAGACCTTAATTCGAAGCAACTGCCGGCAGTTGCGAAGGGATGCGACACCCCTCAAAACCCTGCTACGGCAGGTGAGACGGGTGTTGTCGGGCGGGGTGGAGCCGCCGGCCCCCACGGACGCACCGGGCGTTCGGGTGTTAATTCCAACCGACCCATCGCGGGGAGGTCGGGGGAAATTAAATTCGCCTGCGACGGCACGGCCCGTTTTTGGGCGTGCGGTCAAAACGGTGAAGCCGCGGGGCTTGTCCCCGCGGTACTTCACACCGCGTGGCTGTCCGGACGGATCGTCGCCGACGCGATCGGCGGAGATGGCTGCGGAGTCGCCCTCGAAACCGACGCGATCGATGCCGGGCCCGCGTCCGAAGGGATCGATGCCGAATCCGTATTCGACGCGATCGATACAGAACCCGCGTCCGAAGCGAGCGACGAGGACGTCTCCGAGGCCCTCGGCATCGAGAGCGAGGACGGTGTCGGGGTGGGAGACGGCGATTCCCTCGGGCTCGAACCCGACTCGTTCTCCGAGGCGACCGACGAGGACGTCGCTCGCGAGATCGCCGACTGACGGAACGCGTCGGATAATCTCACGTGGCTGCTCGACGGACGACACTGTAGCTGGCCGTCGGCCTCCCCCCGCCGGCGAAATCCCTCACAGTCCGCCAGGACCGCGAGCGAATCCGCTGGACTCGCGGGGCTACCCCGAAACCGGCTCGAGCTCCGCGGTGAAGTGACGGAGCTCGGCCATCTCGGGTTCGCTCTCGATCCGTAGCCCGGACACCGCAGACCGGTTCTCGAGGACCGTTCGTGCGGTCTCGATGACGTGCTCGAAGTGTTCCCGGCCGTAGGTCCGGCGGGGAACGGCCAGCCGGACGAGCTCCGGTCGATCGGTTTTCGGGAACGCGAAGCTGCCGAGTTCGACGGCCCTGACCCCGCCCTGCCGGTAGAGCTCACAGACCAGCGCCTGGCCGGGGAACTCCCCGGCAGGGAGGTGGGGGAGCGCGGCCGCGGCGTCGACGTACACCGCGTGGCCGCCGGTCGGCTCGTAGATCGGCACGCCGGCGTCGGCGAGCAGCTCCCCCAGGAGCCCGACCTCCGCGAGCCGGTCTCCGACGTACGCGTCCTCGACGGCCTCCCGGAGCCCCACCGCGAGCGCGGCCAGATCCCGGCCAGCCATCCCGCCGTAGGTCGAAAACCCCTCGTAGAGGATGGCCCGTTCCTTGCACCGCTCGTAGAGGGTCGGATCGTCGGTGGCGACGAAGCCGCCGACGTTCGCGAGCCCGTCTTTTTTCCCGCTCATCACGACCGCGTCGGCACAGGCGAGCTGTTCGCGGGCGATCTCGGCGACCGTCGCGTCGGCGAACGCCGACTCGCGTTCGCGGACGAAGCCGGCGTTCTCCGCGAACCGGCAGGCGTCGATCACGAACGTCGCGTCGATATCCGCAGCGAAGTCGGCGACTCGGCGGCTGTTCTCGACGCTCACCGGCTGGCCCGCCGCGGAGTTGTTCGTGATCGTCTGGATCACGACCGGCACGTTCTCGACTCCGACCTCCGCGACGACCTCGCGGGCGCGTTCGATCGAGAAGTTCCCCTTGAACGGGTCGGTGGCGTTCGGATCACCGGCCGCCGGAACCGGGCAGTCGACCGGCTCGGCGCCCTGGTTGGCGACGTGGGCCCGCGTGGTGTCGAAGTGGGTGTTGTTCGGGACGACGTCGCCCTCATCGAGGAGCGTCCCGTAGAGGACGTTCTCGGCCCCACGCCCCTGGTGGGCCGGCACGACGTGGGAAAATCCCATCACGTCCGCGACGGCCGACTCGAGGGCCTCGAAGCTCGCGGAGCCGGCGTACGCCTCGTCGCCCCGGACCAGCGCGGCCCACTGGGCGTCGCTCATCGTCCCCGTCCCGCTGTCGGTCAGCAGGTCGACGTAGACGTCCTCGCTGGCGAGGTTGAACACGTTGTATCCGGCGTCCTGGAGGGCCCGCTCGCGACGCTCCCGACTTGGCAGCTCGATTCGTTCGACGACCTTCGACCGGTAGGCGGCCATACGCCCGGTCACGGGCGGGAGACAGTTCAATTCGGCTGTGACTTTTCGTCCACGGACGGACGCGACGGGCCGGAAACGTCCCGATCCGATTGTCGGTGTACGGAGCTGTCCTCGAGGCGCTCGTGGTCGAATCCGAGAGGTTTATCTATACCCGTCGGGAACGGACTGACGCGACTTGGGCTCGTAGATCAGTGGTAGATCACTCCCTTGGCATGGGAGAGGCCCCGGGTTCAAATCCCGGCGAGTCCACTATTCTGCGGCGCGAGCAAATCCGCGAGCGCCGCAACTAGTCGTCGAAGGCGGGATTTGAACGCCTGGTAGTCGCAGTGCCGAGCGAAGCGAGGCGACCGTCTACCTACGGGTTCAAATCCCGGCGAGTCCATCGGAGCGACTGAGGTTTTCTGAGGGAGCGAGAATGAAAGAACCGAGCGGAGCGTATTCGACAGACGACGAGGACTTCATATACGTCATTACTACCCTCTCTGAGCCGATTTGCCGCGGTGCACCGGGCTGGTGGAATGTCCAAAAAAGATCGTACGTAGGGCAGTACAAAACGCAGATACACTCGGAATGAGTGGCACTTCGCTCGAGGTCAGTCGTCAGAGCCGAGTGCCTTCCAGGACCAGACGAACCGCTGGGCCGCGGTGACGTGCGTGAAGATCGCAAGGAAGACGAGCGTCCACTCGACGAGCGAGAGCCCGTAGCGGACAGGGTTCGTGGCGGCCGCGATCGCAACGGTGACGCCGACGAGCAGTAGAATATCGGCGCGGCCGAGTAGCCCGCCATAGATTCGTCCGAGACCGATCGCTTCCGCCTGTGTCCCGAGATACGCCGTCAGAAGGACGCCGGTGAGCGCGAGCATCCCCAGTTCGTACTGCTCGACGCCGAGGGCGAGGCCGCCGAGGATCAGGACGTCGCCGTACCGATCGAGGGTGTGATCGAGGAAGTCGCCGGCGTCCGACGTAGTGTCCGTCGCCCGCGCGAGCGCACCGTCGAGCACATCTAAAAACCCGGTTAGCAAGACGAGTGCGGCGGCCGCGAGGTACCACGACGAATCGGAGCCCCCGAGCACGAGCGCGTATCCGGCACCGGCCGCAGTAACCACGGAGAACACCGTGATCGCGTTTGCGGAGATACCGAGTCGGGCTGTGGCGGCGACGAACGGCGTGATCGCCCGACTGACGAACGGGCGAAGTCTATCGAGCGTCATCGCCGTCGGTCGCCCCCGCGGTCTGAAACCATCCGTGGGACAAGTATCTGTGCGTGGAGTATAAGTGACCCTGATCTCACTCGCCCCGGTAGACTCCGGTCCGGATCCCACTCGCTTCGATCACTCCGAATA
>LKNG01000012.1 GCA_001564115.1 Natrialbaceae archaeon Tc-Br11_E2g8
CCCCCCAACCGTTCCCTACTGACGGCGAGCGGTAGCCGTGCCGGCGACGAGCGGCCGCTACTCCAGCCGACGACGGACGACCCCGATCGTTCCATCGACGACGGACGGTCGCCGCTCTAGTTTCATCGACGACGGACGACCCCGATCGGTCCCTTTTCGACCGACCCCTCTCCCCGCGGACGCCACCCGTCCTGTTTCTAATTGATTAGTATATCGGCGATCCCCATCTAGGTGGTTGGCAGCCATTTTTAACATACGCCGGTCCATAGTCGGAGGTGGCGACCCGCGACGGACAGTCGCCATCCCCCACACCCCCACTCTTTCCCCATCCCCCCTTTCCCCGAGGATCTCCCGCCGAGAGAGGTCACTCCCACTCGATCCACTCCTGTTCCCAGCCGCGGCGGCGTTCGGCCCGTCGCTGGGCGAACTCCACGTCCTCCCTGGCCGTCCGGTTGCGCTCGATCGATCCCGTCTGCTCGCCGTCGACGAGCAACGGATCGAACGAGACCGGACCGAGCGGCTCCCTGGTACCGTCGGCCTCGACCGCCACGAGCCGCTGGTCGTGACTCCCACGCGGGAACACGAGCCGACCGTCCGGGGCGAGCTGGTCCAGCGGCGTCGCGGGGACGGCGACGGCCGCCGCCTCTATCAGGATCTTATCGTACGGGGCGTACGCCGGCAGCCCCTCCGCCCCGTCGCGCCAGTCGACGAGGACGTCGCCGTAACCCGTCTCCGCGAGGTTCTCGCGGGCCACAGCCACCACCGGCCGGGCGATCTCGACGGCGTGGACGTTCCGTTCGCCGACCAGCTCCGCGAGCACGGCCGCGGTGTAGCCGACACCCGCGCCGACGATCAGCGTCGAGTCCCCCGGCGTCGGGTCGAGCGCCTCCATCAGACGGGCGACGGTGCTCGGGGCCAGCACGCGGGTGCCCAGCCGCTCGTGTTCGCGGTCGGCGTAGGCCTCGGGGTGATCGTCGAGAAACCGGTGTCGGGGGACCGCACACATGGCCGCGGCGACCGCCGCGTCCTCGAGGACCGCCCGCGACTCGTGTTCGAGCCCCTCGACCATGTCCTCGCGCAGTACCGCGGTGTCCATACGGACGGTACTGTGCCGACGATAATCAATACCGCGCTCGGGCCGTCCCTGCCGACCGGATCGCATCTGCTCGTCCGCGCCGACCGGATCGCATCTGCTCGTCCGCGCCGACCGGATCGCATCTGCTCGTCCGCGTCGATCCAGCCGTGACCATCCGTCCGCGTCGACCCGTCTTCCCCGACTCACTCGCGTCGGCTCTTCGGTCTCAGTTACCCTTCGAACGGCAGCTCCGGCTCGTGGCCGATCGCCTCGACCGCTGCCTCGAGGGTCCGTTCGACGTTTTCGCCGGTCTCGACGCTCATCGAGTGATCGACTTCGACCTCGCGGTCGGGCTCCCGGTCGAGCTTGTTCGCGACGACGAGCGTCGGGATCCCGTCGAACCGGGCCTCGATCGCCTCCCGGAGCTCGAGCTGGGCGTCGAGCGGATAGCCACACTCCTCGCTCGGATCGAGGACGACGAGCACGCAGTCGGCCAGATGCTCGAGCGCGCTGATCGCCTGGGACTCGATCTCGTTTCGCTCCGCCGGCGGTCGGTCGAGCAACCCCGGAGTGTCGACGATCTGGTGGCGAACGCGGTCGTGCTCGAAGTGGCCCACGCCGATCCCCCGCGTGGTGAACGGGTAGGAGGCCGTCTCGCCGCGGGCGCGCGTGACCGCGTTGACGAACGACGACTTGCCGACGTTCGGATAGCCGGCGACGACGATCGTCGGCACCTCGGGATCGATCTCCGGAAGGTCCCGGAGGGCGTTGCGGGCCGCGTTTATCGCGAGCAGCTCCGCGCCGACCTGCTCGACGACGTCGGCGAGCCGGGCGAACGCCTGCTTGCGGTGTTTGCGTGCCGTATCGACGTCGGTCTTCCTGAGTTTGGGCTGGTACTCGCCGTTTATTTCCCGGGCTTTCCGGCTCGCCCACATCACCTCGGAGAGGGCCTGTCGGAGCCCGTCGACGCCCGCCGGCCCCGCCGAGGACTCCGCTCCGAGGATCGCGTCGGCCAGCTCGTAGTAGAAGGGGTGGACGTCCCGCTCGAAGTCCGGCCAGGCGGTGACCACGTTCTCCAGGTTGTCCGAGACGATGTTCGACGCCGTCTGCAGCATCGACTGCTGGGCCTCGAGCCCGCCCTGGGCCCTGCCGGCCCGCGCCGCCCGCGAGAACGCCTTGTCGATCAGCTCCTCCGACGTGGGCGTCGTCGGGAGCTCCTCGAAAATCATGTCCGCCGGTACGGGGTCGAGTGATAAAAGGGCGTCCGTCCGGCTCGGGGATCGCTCGTCGGAGATGTCTTCTACGCCCCGACCGTGGCGGACCATCGACCGTCCCCGATCACTCCCGACCGTGGCGGACCATCGACCGTCCCCGATCGGTCCCGGCCGTGGCGGATCGCCGACCGTCCCGATCAGTCCCGGCCGTGGCGGACCATCGACCGTCCCCGATCACTCCCGACCGTGGCGGGTCAGACAGGTCGGGAGGCCGGTCAGCTCGACGGGTTCGGAGTTGTCCGGCGAGTAGACGACCATCTGGCCTTTCTCCATGTAGGGGACCTTCGACTCGAGGCTGCTCGGGATGTTGACGCTCTTGATGGCGTCCTCGTCCCCAAGGTTCAGGACGACGGTCGTATTTATCTGCTTGAAGACGGCGTCGTGGATGTCCTGGGGATCCTGGGTGATAAGAAAGAGGCCGAGCCGTTCCTTCCGGCCCTGTTTTGCCGCCTCGGTGAACTTCCCGATCACCTTTCGGGCCTGGACGCTGTCGGCGTCGGTGAGGAAGTTGTGTGCCTCGTCCATGCCGACGATCAGCGGCGTCTCTTTGATCCGGTCGTAGTCGGGATCGTTCGAGAGCTTCTGGTCGATGAGCAGCGAGGAAAGCGCCAGCACGACGGCTTCGGTCGCCCGCGAGTCGTTGACGTGGTAGGTCGGGACGACGCTGAGCCCGCCGGGTCGGACGAACTCGGCCACGAGGTCCGTGATCGGCCGGGCGTCCCGGTCGAAGACGTGGCCGAACCCGAGCACTCGCCGGTGGACGGCGTCGTAGGTCGCCTCGTGGACCCGACCGGAGTCGTCGAGCTCCTCGCGCAAGGCGGGGTCGTCGAGGAAGGTGGTGAACTCCTCGTAGGTTCCGTCGGAGCCGTGGCGGCTCCGGAACTCCGGCAGGAGGACGCGCACGAGCGCGCCGTACTGGTTGTCGTTCAGCCCGCTGCCCGCGACGAGCCACGGATCGTCGTGGACCATCGAGAACGGGATCGAGAACTCGACCTGCCTCGCCCCGTGGTGGCCCCCGGAGTACGTCGCCGAGCCGACTTTCGGGACGAAGGCGACGGTGTCCTCGTGGCCGCCGTGGACGATCCCCTCCCGGTCGAGCCGACGGGCGAACTCGCCGGTCATCTCGGGGTTGTCGTCGTGCATCTGAGCGTACTCGTCCTGGGGATCGAACTGAACGACCGCCGGGCGGACGTTCGGGCGGTCGGCCATCGGGTACGTCCGATCGCCCAGGTACTGTCTGAGGACGTTTTTCGCCGCGTGGGTCTTCCCGGAGCCCGTCCCGCCGGCGACCAGGGTGTGTCGGAACACCAGCGGATCGCCCGACTCGTAGTCGTCTTTCAGCCGGTAGTCGATCGTCGGCGGGCTGGCGGCCGTCCGCACCTTCTCGCCGCCGACCGAGAGGTGACCGAGGAAGACGCCGTCCTCGGGGATCTTCAGCCCCGTCTTGATCTCCGCGACGTCGGACGCCTCGCGGACGACCGTTCCCGGTTTGGGCACCCGATCGGTCATCCGACGACGGAGCGTCTCGCCGTCGCGGTAGACGACCGCGACCGGCTCGAGGTCGGCGACGAACTTGTAGTCGGCCTCGTCGTCCTCGTCGAACCCCTCCCGGCGCATCGCCCGTCTGGCGTGGATCTCCGTCGCGTCGTCGGTGTGGTACTGCTGGGCGTACTCCAGGCCCGCGATCCGACAGAACAGCGTCTCGCCGTCCGGATACGGCGCGAGCAGGTACGTGCCGATCCGGACCGACGACCGGTTGCCACGGGTGACGTACGCCCGCAGGCTGGTCGCGTCCTCGTCCTCGGCGATTCTGAGCCCCTGGGAGACACAGATCACTCCCATCCCGCGGTCCGCGCCCGCGGGTTCGACCGGAGCCCGCTCGAACCCCTCCCTCCCGGTCCGGCCGGCGTTTCCGCCGGAGTCGGTTCGCCCGGCAGCTCCGCTGGCCTCGGTCCGTCCGGAGTCTCCACCAGCCCCGGCCCGCCCGGCGGTCCCGTCCGACTCCCCGTCGTCAGCGGAGAACTCCTCGAAGTCACCCAGGTCGGTCATACCGATCCATCCGGGCCGATCGTAAAACGCGTTTCCCTCGCGCTCAGGGGGGACCGATCCGTCGGAGCCGCGTCCGCGGGAAGAGATACGTCCGAAGCGACGCGGGGACGGTGCCGTTCGGAGCGACCCGCGCGTGGGGGTAGATCGCCGCCACGACGGGGACGTCGGGCTCGTATCGATCGTTCGTGGGATGCTCCGCGACCGTACAGTCCGTCGCCGTGATACGGACGTGGTCCGCCCGGAGCGCCGAGACGCCGACGACGACCACCTCGGCGCCGGTCTCCCGGTCCCGTGCGCGATCACCTGCCGTGAGCTCGTGGTCGGGACAGTACGTCGGTCCCGAAACTCCCTCCTCGACGAAGACGGCCGTCCCGCAGTCACGACAGTCACGGACGACCTCCCCGGGCGGGGGAACTCGCCCCTCGGTGATCTCGATGGCCACCCGGCGGACGTGTTTACAGCGGGCCCCGCGGAAACGGTGATCCGGGCAGCTACACCGCCCCGCTTCGAGATCGACGTGGTACCGTTCCCCGCTCGCGGCGTCGACCTCGTAGCGGCCGTCGCCGACCGGGTGGACGGACATCGGTTCGGATCGCGCCCGGCGCGACCGCTCCTCGAGGCGGTCGTCGGAGGGAGTCCACAGCGGCTCGGTCGGTGACGCTCGTGTGCTCATGGGGTGCGTCGCTGGAGGGGCGTTCGTCGGGCTGTTCGGACGTGGTAGGTGCTCGAAACGGGTAAGCATCTCGGCGATGAGCCCGTGAGGGGGTCCGCGTTCGGATCGGGGAGGGACCTCGCGGGACAGTCGTCCGGTCGACCGGCAGGGGATCCACCGCGTTTATCTCCCCGCGAACGCAAACGTCGACACCGATGGACGACGAGATCACCCCGGCGGAGGTCCGCGAGCTCCTCGAGGGCGGCGAGGACGTCCGGATCGTCGACATCCGGGACGAGGAGAGCTTCGCACGCGGTCGGATCCCCGGCAGCGAGAACCTGCCCTTCGATCGGCTCCCGTCCCGAGTGACCGAGCTCGACGGCGCAGATCGGATCGTGACCGTCTGTCCCCACGGCATCGCGAGCGTCCAGGCCGCGCGGCTGATCGCCTCCTACGAGGGTGCCGCCGACGCCCGCGTCGAGAGCTTGGCCGGCGGTCTAGAGGAGTGGGCCGAGGAGTACGAGATCGAATCCGACCCCGATCTCGAAGCCGACGCGGGCCTCGAGGACGCCCCGTTCTGAACGGGCGACCGTCGATGCGGGCTCGTGAGTCCCGGATCCCCACCCCAGACTCCGTCGGTCCCGGTCGATGGGGAGCTCCGTGAGTCTCAAGACGGTGGGGCCCGTCCCGCCGGGCGTGAGCGACGACCGCGAGCGCTGGAACGAGAAGTACGCCGAGGCGAGCTTCGAGCTACCCGAGGAGCCGATCCCCGAGCTCGAACGCCGGATCGCGACCCTGCCCGACGGCCGCGCCCTCGACGTGGCCACGGGAACCGGTCGGAACGCGACGTTTCTGGCCGAACGCGGCTACGACGTCGACGCGATCGACGTCGCCGACGCGGCCCTCGAACGGGCGGCCGAACGCGCCGACCGCCGCGGCGTCGAGGTGAACTGGATCCGGGCGGACGTCGACGAGTACACGTTCGACCGTCGGGCCTACGATCTGGTGACGGTCTCGTTTTTCGCCGGGCTCGATCTCCTCCCGGAGCTGAAGGAGGCACTCGCCCCCGGCGGCGTCCTCGTCTACGAACACCACCTCAGATCGGCAGACGGTGTCGAGGTCGGTCCCTCGAGCGATCGCTACCGGTTCCGATCGAACGACCTGCTTCGGGCCTGTCTGGATCTCACCGTCCTGTACTACGAGGAACGGCTGCGTTCGGTGATCGACGGCGACGCCGCCGTGGCGACGGTCGTCGCCCGCAACTCGACCGGCGGCGCCCAGTCGTACCCCCGGCTGGAGGAGCTCGGCGCCGACGGCCGAACGGGGGAGGACACCGGCGGGACCGGCTGACGCTGGCCCCGGAACGTCGGTGGCGAGCCCCGTCGTGACGCCGGCGGACCGAGGCTTTTTCCTTCGTAGCTGAATCAGAACGGGTATGGAATCCCTTCACCCCCGCATCAGGCTGCTCTGGATCGCCCAGGCGGCGGTCGGCGCAGCCATCGTGGGGCTGATCGCGGCGGGCGTCGACAGCCAGATCCGGGAGCTGCCCGCCGCGGTGCCCGTCGGCGCCGGACTCGTGGTGTTCCTGGTCGGCGTCGTCTACGCCGTCTTGCTCTACGGACGCTGGCACTTCGATCTCCGGGAGGACTCGCTGTACCTCGAGCGGGGCGTGATCACCTTCGTCGAGACCTCGGTGCCGTTCGTCCGCGTCCAGCACGTCGACACCCGTTTCGGGCCGATAGAGCGCGCCCTCGGGCTCTCGAGTCTCGTCGTCTACACCGCCGGCTCGCGGAACGCGGACGTCCGCGTCCCCGGACTCACCCCCGAACGCGCCCGGAAGCTACAGGACACCCTGCGGGACCTCGCCGTCGAGAGCGAGGGCGACGACGCAGTATGAACCGCCTCCATCCCCTGAGTGCGGTGTTGATGGCGCTCAACCGGGGCGTCACCGGCCTGTTCCTCGGCTTCGTGTTCGCGACGGTCCTGGCGGCGGTGTTCGACCCCGTAAGCGGTTTCTGGACGGTCGTCGCGGCGCCGACGGGCTTCCTGCTCGGAGCCGCCTACGGCGTCGCCTACTACTACCGGTTCGAGTACGAGCTCACGGCGGACACCTTCGACCTCGCCTCCGGCGTCTTCGCCCGTCGCGACCGGGAGATTCCCTACCACCGCGTCCAGAACGTCGACGTCAGACAGGGGGTGTTGTTCAAGCTGTTCGGGCTCGCGATCGTCAACGTCGAGACCGCCGGCGGCGGGGCGACCGAGGGCGTGCTCAACTTCGTCGGCGAGGACGAAGCCCAACGGCTCCAGCGGGAGATCCGCCGTCTCACGGCCGAGTCGAAACGGCGTCGGAGGAAAGGGGGGACTGCCACGGACGCCGAGTCGGCGGACGACCTCGAGTGGGTCGATCCAGACGCCCTCGAGACCGGCGAGGATCGGCCCGGGGAGGCGATCGATCCCCCGGGAGCGGCCGATCCGGAGCCAGCGGAACGGGCCGAGGGAGCCACCGGCTCAGAGCCCGCGGAAGGCAGAACGGAGCCGGCCGAGGGGGCGACCGACGACGTGACGGAACCGATCGATCCCGACGAGGGCCCGAGGGCCGTCCGCGGTGAGCGGCTCGACGACGACGCCGATCTCGAGGACGGGGCAATAGATACGGCGAGCGGCCCCGGGGACGAGCGAATCGACACGGCAGCCGGATCCGGAGACTGGGCGGTCGACGACGAGCCCGTCTTCGCGGACGAGTACCGGACCAGACGGCTCTTCGAGCTGACCGCCCGGGAGCTTCTGCTCTACTCGTTTGCCTCGTTCCGGTTCGCGGCCGCCGCCGCCGTCTTCTTTTTCGCGTTCGTCGCCGGCGACTCGGCGATGGAGGTCGTCCTCGCTACCGCCCAGCCGTTCGGAGGGCCGGAGACGATCGCGACCGGTACGCCACGTGGGTACGCCATCCTCACGCTCGTCTCGCTTTTCTACGGCGCCGTGTTGACGTACGTCGTCGGCGCCGGGTTCACCTTCGTCAGCTACTACGGCTTCCAGCTCGGCCGGGCCGGCGACGACCTGGTTTACGAGCGCGGGCTCCTCCAGAACTACAGCGGCTCGATCCCGGTCGGAAAGGTCCAGTCGGTGACGATCACCGACAACCCGCTCCAGCGGCTGATCGGCTACGCCGGTCTGTGGGTCGAGACGGCGGGCTACGGCCCCGACAGCAGCGGCGGCAGCCAGTCTGCGATCCCGCTGGCGACGGAGCGACGCGCCTATCGGTTCGCCGAACGATTTACCGACCTCGAGCGGCCGACGATGGAACGGCCGACGTCGGTCGCCCGCCGGCGCTACCTCGCGCGGTACTCGATCGTCGCCGGCCTCTTCGTCGCGGCCGTCTACGGCCTCTCGACGGTCACCCCCATCGCCGGCTGGCAGTACGCCGCCCTCGCCTTCCTCGCGGTGCCGCCGGCGGCGCACCTCAAGTGGATTCACCTCGGCTACTACGTCGGCGAGAACCACGTCGTCATACGATCCGGCTTCTGGCGTCGCCAGACGACGGTGATCCCCTACTACCGCGTCCAGACGATCAACACCCGCCGGTCGATCTTCCAGCGCCGGCTCGGGCTGGCCTCGCTCGTGGTCGACACGGCGAGCTCACAGACGTTCTTCCGCGGGACGCCGACGGTGTACGACGCCGATCTGGCCGTCGCCCGATCGATCCACGACGACTGTCGCGAACGTCTCCAGACGGCGCTGGCGAAACGCGCCGCCGACGAGGACGCCGGCGAGATCGAATTCGACTGAGAGCGACGGGAGTCTGTGCAGGCTCCGACTCCCGGAAGATCCCTCGCGTCCCGCGGAAAATCCTTCGCGTCCCGCTGAGAGCCATCGTGTCACCGAGGCTTCTTCTCGCCCCGTGGAGGACCGCCAGTCGACTCGCGTAGTGGGAGTTTTGGCCCACGTCGCGAGATTTCGGTCCCACGTCGCGAGGCTTAAAGGTCCCCGCCACCTACCGCTGTCCATATGGTACTCGACGATCTGGGAAGCTCCCTTCGGAGCACCCTCGATACGCTCCGCGGGAAGTCACGGATCTCCGAGGAGGACGTCGAGGAGGTCGTCAGGGAGATCCAGCGATCGCTGCTCGCCGCCGACGTCGACGTCTCGCTGGTCATGGAGCTCTCCGAGTCGATCGAAGAACGCTCCCTGGAGGAAGAACCCCCCGCGGGGACGCCGGCGCGGGATTTCGTCCTGCGGATCGTCTACGAGGAGCTGGTCGAGCTCATCGGCGAGTCGACCGAACTCCCCCTAGAGGAGCGGACGATCCTGCTCGCGGGCTTACAGGGGTCGGGGAAGACCACCTCCGCGGCGAAGATGGCGTGGTGGTTCTCGACGAAGGGGCTCCGGCCCGCGGTGATCCAGACGGACACGTTCCGACCCGGTGCCTACGACCAGGCCAAACAGATGGCCGAACGGGCGGAGGTCGACTTCTACGGCGACCCCGACGCCGACGACCCAGTCGAAATCGCCCGCGAGGGACTCGCGGCCCTCGATGAGGCAGACGTCCACATCGTCGACACCGCCGGTCGACACGCCTTGGAGGACGACCTGATCGCCGAAATCGAGGAGATCGAGTCCGTCGTCGACCCCGACACCTCGTTGCTCGTCCTCGACGCCGCGATCGGCCAGGGCGCAAAGGAGCAGGCGAGCCAGTTCGACGAGTCGATCGGGATCGACGGCGTCGTCATCAGCAAGCTCGACGGCACCGCCAAGGGTGGCGGCGCGCTGACGGCGGTCGACCAGACCGACTCCTCGATCGCGTTTCTGGGCACCGGCGAGGAGGTCGAGGACATCGAACGGTTCGAACCGAACGGCTTCATCTCCCGGCTGCTCGGGATGGGCGATCTCGCCCAGCTGGCCGAACGCGTCGAGCGTGCGATGGAGCAGACGGGCGTCGAGGAGGACGACTGGGACCCCGAGGACATGCTTCAGGGCAACTTCACCCTGAACGACATGCAAAAACAGATGGAGGCGATGAACAACATGGGCCCGCTCGATCAGGTGCTCGACATGATCCCCGGGCTCGGCGGGAACGTGATGGACCAGCTGCCCGACGACGCGATGGACGTCACCCAGGATCGGCTGACGACGTTCCAGGTGATCATGGACTCGATGACCGACGCCGAAAAGGAGTATCCGCGGGCGATCGGCGCGAGCCAGATCGAACGCATCGCCAGGGGCTCTGGCACGGACGAGGAGGCCGTCCGGGAGCTGCTGAGCCAGTACAAGATGATGGAGAAGACGATCAAACAGTTCCAGGGGATGGGCTCGGAACAGGAGATGCAACGGATGATGCAACAGATGCAGAGTCAGGGGGGTGGCGGCGGAATGGGGCCGTTCTAGCCGGACCGAAGCCCCGGGTTCGTTTTTCGGGATGGAAGTGCCGAAGGCCCGAGCGACTCACCGACGACGGCCGGTGGCCAGTGTGAGGAACACGCGCTCTCAGAAGAAGCCAAATCGCAGGTAGAAGCCGACGAGCGCGAGGAGACTCACCCCGAAGACGACGGCGAACACCCCCCAGCTCCAGTCGCTCACCGAGTTGCCGTCGAGAGGGCCGAACGGGAGCATGTTGAACGCGGCCAGAAAGAGGTTTATCAGCACGCCCATGTGGCCGACGACCCCGATCAGGTTCGGGAAGAGCATCAACGGGAAAAAGAGGGCGGCGAGGATGAGGTTCGTCACCGGCCCCGCGAGCGCGATCATCGCGTTCTCCTTGACCGTGATCCGGCCGCGGTGGTAGACCGCTCCGGGAGCGGCGAACAGAAAGCCGATCAGCGCGCTCATGATCGCCAGAAACAGCATCCGGTAGTTCGCCCGGAACTCCGCGAGCTGGCCTTTCTCGACCGCGACGACCTTGTGGGCGAGCTCGTGGGCGAGAAAGCCGACGCCGACGGTGACGAAGCTCAGTGCCGTCGTCAAGAGGAACGGCTCCATGGCGAACCGGCCGGCCGCCGGCGGGTTGAGCAAGAGCGCGAAGGCGACGCTGAGGGTGATCCACGCGATCGCGAGGTCGATCAGCTCCCGGTCGCTGAACGACAGCGATCGCTGGCGGCGGTAGCTCACCCGATCACCCCGCGGATCAGCTCGACGCTGTTTCGGGCTCCCCGGAGGAGCTCGTTCATCAGCGCGTCGACGCCGCCGATCTCGGGGGCGAGCCAGGGCAACACGGCGAACGCGAACAGGAAGGTGCCGATCATGCTCCCGACGTTGGTCAGCGCGACGATCATGATCAGCCGGAACAGTGGCACCTCGAACATCTCCCCGAACGCCTCGCCGACCGGCCGCTCGGTGTCGCCGACGATCTCGTTGAGCCGGCCGATGTCGCCGACGTTGACGGGTCGGTAGCGCAGTTCGACGTAGCCGGCGAACCAGCCCGGCGCGAGCAGGGGGTTGATGCTCGTCAGCCAGGCGACCGCGCCGCCGACGCCCGCACTCGGCAGCCGAGCACCCGCCAGCCGGGCGAAACTGAACGCAAGAACGC
Source organism: Natrialbaceae archaeon Tc-Br11_E2g8 (assembly GCA_001564115.1). Taxonomy (GTDB): domain Archaea; phylum Halobacteriota; class Halobacteria; order Halobacteriales; family Natrialbaceae; genus Tc-Br11-E2g8. Next base: position 11,568 of record LKNG01000012.1, read on the forward strand.
CGTTGAAGATCACCCAGGCGAGAAACACCTGCAACAGGAACGTGTTCCGGACGCCGGCCATGAGCAGGAGGACGAAAAAGCCGACGAAGCCGACCATCACCAGGTAGCTTACCGCCCTGGCGATCGAGAACCGACGGCCCCGTTCGGTGCCCGTGATCGACTCCATCGGCGGCAGGCTGTCGGGGTCGGCGAGATATCGTTCGATCCCCTCCCGGTGGCCGGCGCCGACGACGGCGACGACGTCGTACCCCGACTCCCGGAGCCCGTGGAGCTTGTGGGCGATGTAGGCGTCCCGTTCGTCGATCAGCGCCTCCGCGCCCCGCGGGCTGAACCTGCGGAACTCCTCCATCATCGCCGCGACGACGTCGCCGTCGGTCAGCTCCTCGATGTCGATCTCCTCGACGTCCTCGACGTCGCCGGCCATCGCGTCCAGAGCCACCCCGACGACACCGCCGAGGAGGACGCCGACGCCGAGACCGGCCGTCCCGCCGACGCCGCCACGGAGGGTCAACGACCCGGCGTTCTCGAAGGTCGCCGCGTCGAGCGGGCCGACGAACGTCCCGGTGTGGACGGCCGCGAGCGCGGCTCCGACGCCGACTCCCGCTCCCGCGAGCAGCCGAACGGGGAGCCCGCCGACGTCTTCGAGGGAGGGCAGGAACAACAGACCGACCAGGAGGCCACCGACCAGCCCGAGGCCGACGGCGCCGACGGTCGCCAGGGTGGCCGGATCGGTAATCCCGAGCGCGAGCGTCTCCCCGAGGCCGAGAAACGGCGCGAGGAAGGCGGCGAAGACGACGCCGGCGAAGAGGCCGATCCCGGCGCCAAAGGAGAGCCCGACCGTCCGGGGATCGGTCACGCCGAGGGCGAGTCCGCCGACCATCCGGAGCTTCTCGCCCGCCGAGAGCCGCGCCCAGAACCGCTGGATCGTCACCTGGATGTCCCGGTCGACGAGCGCCAGCCCGAGACCGTTTCGTTCGGCGGCCTCGATTCCCGCCCGCATGTCCGCACCCGGCTCGACGTCGAACCGATCGCCGAGTCGCGACTGGACGTACGAGAGCATCCAGTAGGCGAGAAACTGGAAGACGGTGTTGCCGCTCAGCAGGTCACTCGCCTCGATGTCCTCGGGGGTTCCACCCTGCATCTGGCGGAACCGTCCCTCGTCGAGTTCGACGGCGACCACGTCCGGGCGCAGCCGGTCGACGGTCTCGTGGACCTCCTCGACGCTCGACTGGGAGACGTGGGCCGTCCCGAGGACGGTGACCTCGCCGCGGTCGCGATCCGGCGGCTCGGGGGGGTCCGGAACGCTCGCGTCCACGGAATCGCTCATTGGGGTGACAGAGTGGGGCCCGGCTTTTACCTGTGTCGAACACGGAGCCGACCGTCAGCCGAGTACGATCCGTTCGGTACCGGGGTCGATCTCGACGTGGCCGCCGATCGGGAGCGCCACCGTCGGGTAGGTGTGTCCGAAGTCCAGCCCGGTGACCACGGGTGCCGCGGGATTGTACTCCGCGAGGACGTCGGTGATCACCTCCCGCTGGCGCTCGCGGTACCGCTCGCGCCACTCGGGGGGATGGGACTCGAGGTGTGAGCGTCCCGGCGGCCGGCCGACGAGGACGCCGTCGAACCGCTCTAAGAGCCCCCGTTCGCCCAGCGCTCGGCAGACGCCGGCGACCCAGGTCGCCGGTGGCACCTCCTCGGAGGTCTCGATCGCGAGGACACTCCCGTCGAGGGCCGAATCCGGCGGGGCGAACCGGTCGGCGAGCAGCCACTGATCTATGATCTCCAGACAGCCACCCCAGATCCGCCCGGAGACGCGCTCGCCCCCTCCGGCCCACTGCCAGCCCGGGTTCGGCTCGGTCTCGCGGGGCGTTTCGAGCGTGGCGGGATCGGTCCAGTCGGCGGGTTCGTCGGTGAACGCCTCCGCGGGTCGGAGCTCGCCGATCGCGTCCCCGAAAAACGCCTTGCGGGCGTACTCGACGGTGAGATCGAACATGAAGCCGTCCATGGCGAGCTCGGTCATCACCGACGGCCCCTGGAAGGAGACGATCCCCTCGTTCCAGAGGGTGAGCGCGAGGTGGGTGTTGTCGCTGTAGCCGAAAAACCGGGTCGGGTTCTCCCGGAGGAGCCCGCGGTCGAGGTGGTCCAGGATCCGGATCTGGTCGTTGCCGCCGATCACGGTCACCACGCCCCGGATCTCGGGGTCGGTGAACGCGGCCATCACGTCCCTCGCTCTGGCCTCCGGATGCTCGTAGAGGTACGCCTCGCCCCGCGAGGCCGTCGGGAACTCGACCGGCTCCAGCCCGAAGACGTTCTCGAGCCGGTCGAGTCCGCGTTCGTAGACGTGGGGGAACTCCGGGGCGGGGTTCGAGGCCGGGGCGACGATCGCCACCCGATCCCCCGGCTCGAGCGCCGGCGGTACGTCGAACTCCGTCATACCTCCGAGAGCGTGGGGATCGACCAAAACGGTTCGGTCCGCGAGCTCGTCGCTAACAGTTTCGTCCCGACCCGGCCGTGGCGAGCCGGTCCGGATCGCGGAACCGTCCGGAACCGAACCCGGTATCGTCCCGATCCGGCCGTAGCGCCGATCCGAGCCCGGCACGGCTCCGGGTCGGCCCTGCCGCATCCCCAAGACTACTGACGCCGCGGAGAGACGTGAGGGATATGTCACGCGATCCCACGGAAGGGCCACGGCTGGTCGTCTCGCCGAGCAGGACCGTCGTCGGGACGGGTGCCGTCGAGCACGCGGGGAAGTACGCCGCCCTCTACGGCGAACGGGCGCTGGTCGTCGCCACCGAACAGATCCACCGGATACACGGCGCCCGTCTCGAGGGGATCCTCGAGGACGCCGGAGTCCCCTGCGAGACGTACACCGAGGTGCGTCCGGATCCGACGATCGCCGACGTCGAGGCGGCCTACGAGCGCTATCGGGAGGGCGACTGCGACGTGATCGTCACCCTCGGTGGTGGCTCCTCGATCGACGCCGGCAAGGCCGTCGGGATCCTCGCGGGAAACGACGGCGAGATCCGCGAGTTCGGCGTCGACCGGGCCGGCTACGAGGGCGTCCCCGAACCCATCCCGCCGCTCGTCGCGGTCAACACGACCGCGGGGACCGGCAGCGAGGCGACCCGATCGGTCGTGCTCACCGACGCCGACACCGACACGAAGTTCCTGATCGTCTCCGAGAACGTCGTCCCGACGGTCGCGATCGAGGATCCCGAGCTGGTCACGTCGCTCCCGCGGAGCCACACCGCCTTTACGGGCATCGACGCGCTGACCCACGCCATCGAGGCGTTCGTCTCGGTGAACGCCTGGGCGATCCCCGACGACTTCGCCCGGAACGCGATCCGGCGGCTCGACGGCTCGCTGCGCAAGGCCTGGGCCAACGGCGAGGACGTCGAGGCACGCACGGGGACGCTGATCGGACAGCTCCAGGCCGGCCAGGCGTTCACCAACTCCTCGGTGGCGCTCGTCCACGGGATGGCCAGACCGCTCGGCGCCCAGCTACACCTGCCCCACGGGCTCGCAAACGCCGTCTTGCTCCCGTACGTGATGGAGTTCTCCGCGATGGGTGCCCCGGAGAAGTACGCCGAGATCGCCCGTCTGCTCGGGGCGGCCGACGCCCACACCCCCGATCGGGAGGCCGCGAGGCTGGCCAGCGACGCCGTCTTCGAGCTCTGCTCGGAGCTCGGACTGTACGACGAACTCGAATCGTTCGGGGAGATCCCCGACCGCGAGACGTACCTGGGGCTCGTCGAGCGGATGGCCGACGACGCGATCGAGTCGGGCTCGCCGGCGAACAACCCCCGAAAGCCGACCCGCGAGGAGATCGAGGAGCTGTACGTCCGGGTGTACGACGACGCGCTGGCGCCGGAGGCCCCCCGACGGTCGGACGACGACTGATACCCTCGAGCGACGACTGATGCCTCTGGGCGACGACTGATGCCTCTGGGCGACGACTGATGCCCCCAGGCGACGACTGATGCCCTCGGACGGCGCAACCGATCCTCCGATGGCGTCCCCACGACGACCGCGCCCGCCGGAGCCGATCCACGGCGGTGCCCCCGCGACGACCGCGGGTCGGACGATTTCCGTACGCTTATTCCGGTCGCCGCCGCCCTACCGGGTATGACCGGAGCCGCGACGCTGATCCTCGAGAACGCGGAGGTCCACACCCTGACCGAGCCCGACGAGGTGTACGAGGCCGTCGTCGTCCGGGACGGCGGGATCGTCAGGCTCTGTGACGGCTACGAGGCCGCCTTCCTCGAGGGCGTCGAGACGACGGTGATAGACTGTGACGGCCGCGTCGTCCTCCCCGGCTTCGTCGACGCACACGTCCACATGGAGCTGCTCGGCCAGTACCGGGTCCACGCCGACCTCTCGGGGGCTGCCGGCCCACAGGAGTGTGTCGACCGACTGCGCGACCAGCTCGCGGCGGGCCGGGAGTGGACCGTCGGCTTCGGTTACGACGAGAGCGAGTGGCCCGACCCCCACCTCCTGACCCGCGAGGAGCTCGACGCGGTCAGTACGGACCGACCGGTCGCGGCCGTCCGCGTCGACATGCACACCGCCTCGCTGAACACCGCGGCCATAGAGGAGCTCCGCGGGGAGCTGGCCGAAGATGACGTCCTCATAGAGGACGGCGAGCCGACCGGCGTCGTCGTCGAGGACGCCGCCGAGGCCGTCTGGAGGGCGATCGAGCCCGACCTCGAGGGCTGTCGGGAGCTGCTCGTCGCCGCCCAGGATCACGCCACCGCCCGCGGGGTCACGGCGGTCCACGACATGGTCAGAGACTCCCACGCGCCGCGGGCCTACCGCGAGCTCGAGGCCGCCGGCGAGCTCGACCTCCGGGTGCGGCTGAACTACTGGAGCGACCACCTCGGAGCCGTCCGGGAGGCCGGACTGGCGACGAACGCGGGAAGCGAGCTCGTCCGGATGGGTGCGATCAAGTCGTTCACCGACGGCAGCATCGGCGCCCGAACGGCGAAGCTGTTCGAACCGTACGAGGGGCCGGACGGATCGATCGACGACGAGGGGCCGGACGGATCGATCGACGGCGAGGGAGTGGACGGCAGCGAGGTGGACGACGAAGGTACGACCGACGGCGAGGGAGTGGACGGCAGCGAGGTGGACGACGAAGGTACGACCGACGGCGAGGGGGTGGACGGCAGCGAGGGAACGGACGGCAGCGAGGAGGGTGACCACGACCGCGGGCTCTGGGTGGTCGACCCCGAGGAGCTCCGGGAAACCCTCGAGGAGGCAGAGACGGCCGGCTATCAGTTCGCCGCCCACGCGATCGGCGACGAGGCGATCGAGGCGATCCTCACGGCCTACGAGGGGCTCGAGGACCCGGGCGAGGCCCGCCACCGGATCGAACACGCCGAGCTCGCGACCGACGACCAGATTCGACGGCTCGCCGACAGCGGCGTCGTCGCCTCGATGCAGCCGAACTTCCTCCGGTGGGCCGAGGAGGGTGGGCTGTACGATCGACAGCTGGGCGCCGAGCGCCGACGCCGGGCCGATCGGTTCCGGACGCTCCTCGATTCGGGCGTGAACCTCGCTTTCGGCTCCGACTGTATGCCCCTCGATCCCCTCTACGGCGTCCACCACGCGGTCAACGCTCCGACGGCGGCCCAGTCGCTGTCGGTGACCGAGGCCCTCCGGGCGTACACCCTGGGGCCGGCGTACGCCGGCTTCGACGAGGACCGTCTGGGGACGATCGAATCCGGCAAGCGGGCCGACTTCGCCGTCCTCGAGGACTCCCCCTGGGAGCGACCGGATCGGATCGCGGAGATCGACGTCGCGCTGACGGTCGTCGACGGCGAGGTCGTCCACGACGCCCGGTGAGCCGTCTCCGGGCTCGTACCGATCCGCCCACTGGCCCCAGTTTCATGCTCCCGGATCCCAAACACGACGTATGACCGAGCCACGGGTCATCGCCGAGATCCGACTCGTCCACCCCGAACTCGTGTTGGCGCCGACGATCGAGCGCGTCCCGGGGGTCGTCTCCGAACTCGAGTCACAGACGATCGTACCGCCGGATGTCCATTACCTCTTTTTCGAGGTGAGCGGAGAGGATCTGGACGCGTTCGACGCGGCCCTGCCCGACGATCCGACGGTCTCGGAGCCGACGGTCATCGTCGACGCACCGGGGTTTCGGGTCTACCGGATGCGGCTGACCTCCGACGAACGGCTGGTGTTGCCGAAAGCCGCCGACCTCGGGATGCGGGTGTTACACGCAACGAGCGGCGAGGGTGGCTGGCTCGCGACGCTGGAGGTCCCGGAGCTGACCGATCTCAGGCGGTTCCGCGAGTACTGTGCGGATCGAGACGTGACGGTGACGGTCCGCCGGCTCTACCACGCCGACGATCCGCCGGGCTCGGAGCTCGGGCTCACCGACGTCCAGAGGGAGACCCTCGGTGTCGCCTACGAACAGGGCTACTTCGACGATCCGCGGGGGACGACGGTCGAGGAGCTCGCAACGCGGCTCGGGGTCTCCTCGTCGGCGGTCAGCGGCCGGCTCCGGCGTGGCATCCGGACGCTGGTCGAGGGAACCCTGTTCCGATAATATATAAAAAGTGGCACACTCCACCTCCGTATTTACTCGGCGTCGTGACGTACGGGTTATCGATGACGAACCCCGTCGACAGCGATCCGAGTCCCGAGTGTGACAGTGGCCAACCGCTCGTCCGCGACCGCTTTGATCCCGCGGATCCCGAAGAGCCCGCCATGACGGTCATCAACGCCCTCGCGGCGGTCCGGAACGTTCCCGCGACCGAGCTGACACCGCTCTACGACAGCGTCGACCTCGAGTCGGTCGGACGACTCCTCGATCACGCCTGCGAACGGGAGGTGTCGACCACCGTGGGGTTTTCGGCCGCCGGCTACGGCGTCCGGATTTCGAGCGACGGCACCATCGTCGTCTGCGACGACGGCCGAGGAGTCGGCCGGTCGCCCGAGTGCGTCGAGGCCAGCGACTAGGCGCAACGTCGATCGACATCGGCGGCGCGGAGCCCTCTCCCTGGAACGCCGTTCTCTGACCCGGGATCGACCCCGTCCCGGACCGCGAACGAGTCTCCTTTCGGAGTGTGAACGGCCCCGTCCCGACCGCGAACGACCCCGTCCCGACCGCGAACGACCCCGTCCCGACCGCGAACGACCCCGTCCCGACAGCGAACGGCCTCGCCCTCAGAACTCCTCGAGCCCGGACTGTTCGGCCGCGGCGAGGACGTCCGCACACGTCGACCACGACGCGCGGGCAAAGGGCGGCAGCTCGCCGTGGTCGTCGACGTACGCCGAAAGAAATCGTCGCGTCGTCGGATCGGAGGGGTAGCCGCTGCCGACGTCGCCGTACTCGGCAGCCAGCGTGGCGACGTGGGCGTCCCGTTCGACCTTCGCGATCACGCTCGCCGCGCCGACGAGCGGATCGTCGTCGTCCGCCCCGTGGAACGCCTCGACGGTCGCCGCCACGGGAGTGGCGTCGGCGACCCGGTGGGCGAATCGATCGGCGTCCGTATCACAGGCGTCACAGACGACGTCTGCGGTGTGATCGGGATCGCCGATGGCCGCGGCGATCGCCCGTGCGTGGGCCTCGACCGCGAGGCCGTTCATGTCCGTTTCGGGGTCGTCGATCCGGTCGGTCGTGATCTCGGCGACGCCGACGTCGATCCCGTCGGCCTCGCGAAGCCGCCCGACGAGATGCTCCCGGCGGGCCGGCGACAGTCGCTTCGAGTCGGCGACCCCCTCGGGGAGGGCGTCACGGCTCGTCACGGAGACTGCGGCAGCGAACATCGATCCCAGCGCCGGCCCCTTCCCGGCCTCGTCGACGCCGACTGGCATACGACGGCGGTCGGGCGGGGTCGACAAAACGGTTGCGGGAGCTCAGCCGCGTCGGAGCGGCGAGGTCATACAGTGAATTCCGCCGCCACCGTTGGTGAGGTTCTCGGGGTTCAACCCCTGCCCGTCCGGCAGTACCTCTACGCCCTCGGCTTTCAGGCGCTCGATCGTCCGGTTGTTCCCGGGATCGTAGCCTCCGTCGTCGGTCTCGTAGATCGCCACGACCCGTCCGTCGTCGACCGTAAGGAAGTTCGTCGCCCACCGCTCGGGGTACGGTGCGTCGATCACCTCGTAGCCGTGGCGGTCGAGAAACGCCGCGAGACTCTCGGTGCCCCGACGGCTGTACCCCTCTTTCCCCCTCGTGAACACCTCGACGGTCGCCGGCTCGAGGAGCGGTTCCCGGGCGACCGCGAGCCCTTCGGCGGCGACGTTGAGCCAGCCGTCGAGGTGGAGCAGCCGCGAGGAGGTGTCGTGGCGTGCTGCGAGCCGTTCGTCGGCCGAAAGCGGCGGTCGGACGAGCCCGACCTCCTCGTAGCCGACGGCGCCCTCACGGAGCAGCTCCGTCCCAGCCCCGTGGGAGCTGCGGAGCACGACCTCCCGGCCGTCCTCAATCGCCGAGACGCCGACGAGGGCGAACTCGCCAGCCGGGAGGAAGTCACCACCTTCGAGGGTCTCTCCCCCGCTCGTTCGGTGGACGAACTCCGCGCCGGCTCCCTCCCAGGCCGCTTCGATCAGGGGGAGTTCCCGCCGTCTGGTCGCGGTCGCCGGTCGCGGCAGGATCGGACCGCGGTCCCCGAGGATCTGGGAGTCGCGCTGGAAGTAGACGTTGGTGGCCGCCCGCTCGATCCGGAGGCCCGTCGCGGCTCCCTCGGGATCCGCCGACGGCGGCCCGTCGGGGAGCCGACTCAGCGTCGGTCCCAGCAGCGCCGCCTGGAGGCGCTCGTAGGCGCTCATCCCCCCGAGGTTCCCGAGGACCGTTTCCCGATCGAGTGTGGACGGGTCGTCGACGTCGATCGCCACCTCGAGCAGTTCCGAAAGCGAGCCCTCCAGATCCTCGTGGAGGTGGCGAACCTCGACCCCGGCGTCCTCGAGCGTCTCGACGATCAGCCGGTGTTCGGCTTTCGCCTCCCTGAGGGAAAACGCCCGCGAGAAGTGGTTCGGCTCCGGATCCATCGCGCCAAGGAGGGCCTCGAACCCGGGCTCGTGGACGCGCACCTCGCGCAAGGTGTCGAACTCCGCACGGGCCGTGCTGTCGGTCATGCCGGCCGGTACGCAGCCGACTACATAAATCACCCCCGGGTCGGCCCGCGCTTGTCGGCGCTCCCGGGGCGAAACGGGCCGACACCCCCGCCCCGACCCCGAGGGTTATGTCGTCCCCGGTATAACGGCCGCCGGTGAGCGTCGAACGACCCGACGATGTGGCCCCGAACGGACGAACGCCCGGTCGATGGATCCCACGCCGGAGCGGACGGCGATGAGCGGGGACGGACGGATCCGACGTCGCAAGCGGCTCGCAGCGACGTCGTTCGCCCTGTCGGTCGTCCTCGGGACAGCAGCCGCGGCGTATTTCCTCTCCCGGGGGGAGCCGGCTACGGCGGCGCTCGTCGCCGTCGTCCTCGCGCTCGCAGGCTGGTGGGAGTACCGCCGGAAGCTCGCGGACCTGCGCGATCAGCTTCGCTCCGAGGCCGAGTGAGGCGACGACCCGAACGCGTTCCCGAAAGGGATTTATTCCGTCCATGGGACGTCGGGCCATGGGTACCCTCGGAGATCAGGTCGTGGGCGACGCCTACACGAGCACGCGCGGCTTCCGGCTCATCGAATCGCTGGTCGATCTGGAACACCGGCTGCCCGGGAGCGACGGCGAGGCGGCGGCCGCCGAGCTCGTCGCCGAGCGGTTCGAGGCCACCGGCCTCGAGGACGTCTCGCTGACGGAGTTTCCGATCCCCGGCTGGGAGCGCGGTGAGGTCTCCGTCTCGGTGGACGGTCGCGGCGGCTTCGACGGGCCCCACGAGGTCGTCGGGCTCCCGGGAACGCCCGCCGGGACGGTCTCCGGCGAGCTCGTCGACATGGGGTATGCGGTGCCGGAGGACTTCGAGGGCGTCGACCTGGAGGGGAAGCTCGTGATGGCCTCGAGTCTCACCCCAGAGGAGTACGGCCGGTGGGTCCACCGCGGCGAGAAGTACGCGTACGCCGCCGAGTCGGGCGCAGTCGGCTTTCTGTTCGTCAACCACATCGACGGCTCGCTCCCACCGACGGGTGACGTCGGCGACCGGACCGGTCCCGGACCGATCCCGGCGGTCGGCGTCTCCGCGGAGGCCGGAGCCAAACTCAAACGCTACTGTGAGACCGAGAGCCAGGAAGCAACCCTCTCGGTCGACTGTCTGAACCCGCCGGCCACCTCGCGGAACGTCGAGGCGACCGTCGGCCCCGACACCGACGAGGAGGTGCTGTTCACTGCCCACGTCGACGCCCACGACGTCGGCGACGGCGCGAACGACAACGGGGTCGGCTGTGCGCTCGTGACCGAGGTCGGCCGGCTGCTGAAACGCGTCGAGGACGACCTCGAGACCCGGGTGCGACTGGTCACGTTCGGCGCCGAGGAGACCGGGCTCTACGGCGCGTACTACTGGACGCACACCCACGACCTCGACCGGGTCAAGTGTGTCCTCAACGTCGACGGCGCGGGCTACTCCCGGGACCTCTCCGTTCACACCCACGGCTTCGACGCCATCGGTGAGGCGTTCGAGGAGGTCGCCGACGACTACGAGGTGCCGATCGACGTCCGATCCGACATCCGCCCGCACAGCGATCACTGGCCGTTCGTCCAGCGCGGCGTCGCCGGCGCCCAGGGACGGACCCTCGCCGGGGACAGCGGGCGCGGCTGGGGTCACACCCACGGCGACACCTTGGACAAACTCGACGTCCGCGATCTGCGGGAGATCACGGTGTTGCTGACCGAGGGCGTGGTGAAACTCGCCGAACGCGATCGGTCGATCGAGTCCGTCGACCCCGAGGAGATCCGCGAGACGACGGTCGAGCAACGGTTCGACGTGGGCATGAAAGCGACCGGGAGCTGGCCGTGGGGGGAGGAATCGAGGGCGTGGCCCTGGCGCGACGGGGTCCGGGGCTCACCTGCCGGGGACTGAGGTCCGGGGCTCACCTGCCGGGGACCGAGACTGTCCGTGCGCACGGACGACTGCGCCCCGGACCGCCGGCCGTCACGGGAGCTACCGCCGGACGGAAACGTTTTTAGCGGGTGTCGAGTCCTCTCGTGTATGAGCCTCGATGTCGATACACAGTCGCTCGTCGGGATCCGTCGTGACCTCCACGAACACCCCGAACCGGGCTGGTGTGAGTTCAGGACCACGGCGGTGATCGCCGAGAGACTCCGTCGGCTCGGCTTCGAGGTCCACGTCGGCCCGGACGCCGTCGAGCTGACCGGCGAGGAGCGGTTCCCCGGGGAAGAAACGATCGACCGCCGGGCCGAGCGGGCGATCGAGGAGGGGGTCGATCCCGACCTCGTCGACCGACTCCGGGCGGGCGGCACCGGCGTCGTCGGCGTCCTCGAACGGGGCGACGGGCCGGTCGTCGGCCTGCGAACGGACATCGACGCCCTCGACATCCACGAGGCCGAGGACGAAGACCACCGGCCGGCAAGGGAGGGGTTCCGGTCCGAACACGCCGGGGAGAGCCACGCCTGCGGGCACGACGGACACGCCGCGATCGGTCTCGGGGTGGCCGAGACGGTCGCCGCCGACGAGTCGTTCGACGGCACGCTGAAACTCCTCTTCCAGCCCGGCGAGGAGGGGTGGGGTGGCGGCCGGGCGATGGCAGCCTCGGGCCATCTGGACGACGTCGACTCGCTGCTCGCGGTACATCTCGGTCTCGACTTGCCGACCGGCACCGTCGTCACCGGTGCCGACTTCCTGACGGTAAGTGGCTTCGAGGTCGAGTTCTCGGGGACGTCCGCACACTCGGCTGCGGCGCCACACGAGGGGAAAAACGCGTTGCTCGCCGCATCGACGGCCGTCCAGAACCTGTATGCGATCCCGAGACACTCCGACGGCGAGACCAGGATCAACGTCGGGACCCTGGAGGCCGGAACCGCGAGCAACGTCGTTCCCGGCTCGGCGACGATGAGCGTCGAGAGCCGCGGGCGGACCGACGAGCTCTGTGCGTACGTCGAAGACAGGATGGAGTCCGCGCTCCGGGGTGCAGCCGAGAGCCACGGGGTCGACGTCTCGATCACCAAACGGGGGACGACGATCTCCGCCGACCACGATCCGGCGGTCGCCGGACGGATCGCGGACGCCATCGCGGACGTCGAGGGGGTGACCGACGTCCGAACGCATCTGGCGGTTCCCGGCAGCGAGGACGCCTGCTATCTCATAGAGCGGGTGCGGGAACACGGCGGCGACGGCACCTACCTGCTCGTCGGTGCCGACCTCGCCTCGGGCCATCACACCCCACGGTTCGACTTCGACGAGAACGCACTGGGGATCGCCGTTCGGACGCTCTCCCGTGCGCTCGCCGCGGAGGCCGCCGGATAACCGGCGTCGAAGTATCAGATCGGACTATATGTTCGCCACGTCGCCCCGGACTGCTCGCCCCGATCCGGTTTGACGATTCGGCAGTTATCGGGCTTGAAAGGGGCGTCGAATCCCGAAACCGTCCAGAATATAGTTCGTGCTAGGCATTTGAATCCCTCCAAACACGCAGTGACGGGTAGGGAACACGTCTCCGGAAGATATTTGTACACATGCCTCAACCGATGAGTGTATGCGTAACGAACCGGACGCGGACCGACGATCCTTCCTGCAGAAGACGGCAGCGGCCGGCGGCGCACTCGCGGCGACCGCCGCCGCGGGCTGTCTCGGCGACGACGGCGACGACGACGCTCCCGGCGCAGAGGGCGAGCAGGTAGAGGAGTTTCTCTACCTGAACAACCCCCAGGATTACAGCCCACAGCGTCACGACGCGATCAACTTCATCGGCGAGCGGTTGGAGGAGATCGGCCTCGAGGTCGACGTCGAGGTGATGGAGTGGGGATCGCTGTTCGACACCGTAACCGAACAACAGGAGTACGACTTCGCCACCTGGTGGACGTTCTTCTTCGCCGAGATCGGCGACGGCCTACTCGAGCACTTCTACTCGGAGGGCGGCTCGAACTACTACAACTACGAGAACGACGAGCTCGACGAGCAGATCCAGGCCCAGATGGCCACGCCCGACCAGGACGAGCGGGTCGAGCTCATCCACGACATCCAGCGGACGCTGATGGACGACGTCCCGAAGATGCCCCTGGCACACATGGAGGCGCCGAACCTCTATGACTCCACGGTCATCCAGAACTGGGAGCCCCACATCCGGGGATTCAACTCCTATTTCAACATGGTCAACCTCGAGGTCGAGGGCACCGACACGATCTCGGCGGCCTGGCCGGAAGGGATGGGGCATCTCAACGTCTACGCCTGGGGTGGAGAGTCGAAGCTCCGGTACCAGTTCAACATGCTGTTCGACCGGCTCATCCACGTCGACGGCGACTACGAGATCGACCTCGATCTCGGGCTCGCGACCGACTACGAGCTTCCCGACGACGAGACGGTGATCTACGAGATCCGCGATCACAGCTTCCACGACGGCGAGCCCGTCACCGCCGAGGACGTCGCGTTCTCGTTCAACTACGTCGTCGAAAACGAGATCCCGGCGTTCATCGATCAGACCGCCTACATCGACGAGGCCGAGGTCGTCGACGACGAGACCGTCCGGATCAACCTCTCCCAGCCGCTCGGGCCAGTGCACCTCTTTTTGGGCCACGAGATCCCGATCGTCCCCAAACACGTCTGGGAGGGGATCGACGACCCGGTCCAGCAGGAGACCACCGACGACATCGTCATCGGTAGCGGCCCAATGGAGTTCGACTACTGGGACGAGGGCTCGGAGGTCGGGCTAACCAGGTACGACGACCACTTCCAGGGTGTCGACTTCGAGAACCGCTACTGGCGGATCATCCCGGAGACGTCGACGGTGTTCCAGCTGCTCGAGGACGGGGAGCTGACCTACGAGCCGTTCGGCCGCGTCGCCAGACAGACC
>LKNG01000143.1 GCA_001564115.1 Natrialbaceae archaeon Tc-Br11_E2g8
CCGGACTCCGCAGAAGGCGTCGACCGGGCGGCCGAGCGACTGACCGAGGAGGGTGAGCCGTGAGCTGGCTCCGGGGGCTGCTCGTCGCGGCGGCGTTCGCGGCGCTCTCGGTCGCGGCGGTCGTGGCCTGGGCGCCGGGGCTCCTCGAGCCGACGGTCGACCTCGCGGCCGCCGAACGGGCCGTCGCCGGCGAGGCGGGGTTCTGGATCCTCGCCGGCTGTGGACTCCTGGCCGCACTGATCGCGCTCTGGAAGGGGTTTTCGGCGTCGGTGGCCGAGCCCGATCCGCTGGTCGATCCGGCGGGAGTCGGGAGCACGGATCGACCGGTCGCCGGGCAGTCGTTCGACGAGTCCCTCGATGCGGCCGTCGAGGGCGGCTGGGCGGAGCGGCGGAGACGCGCACGCGAGGACGTCCGGGCGCGGCTGACGGCGACCGCGGCCGATCGAATCGCGGCGGCAGACGGACGGACCGAGGAGAACGCCCGCGAGCGAGTCGTCGCCGGCGGGTGGACGGACGACCGGGTCGTCGCGTCGTTTCTCGGCGACGAGACGGCGCCGGACGCCCCACTCTCCTGGCGGCTCTACGAGTGGCTGTACGACGACCGGGCGTTCGATCGGGCCGTCGAGCGGACGGTCACCGAGATCGAAGGCTACGGCGAGGATCGTGGCTGGCACGACGCCGGAAAGGACGACGGAGCCGTCGAGTCGGGGAGACGTGACGGGGTGGGTGGGTCCGAAGGAGACGACGGAGCGATCGGGCACGAGGGTGACGACGGAGTGATCGAATCCGAGGCGGACGACGGAGCGATCGGGCACGAGGGTGACGACGGAGCGGTCGAACTCGGGGGCGATCGGCCGTGAGACTCCGGGAGGTCCACCGGTACCGAGGAGCCCTCGCCGGCGCGCTCGGTCTCGTGATCGTCGGTACGGCCCTCGGGGAGGCGTGGGTGGTCGCGCTCGCGGGCGTGCCGGTCGCGTTCGTCGTCTACGGCTCGCTCAGCGGCGTCCCCGACCCCGACGTGGCCGTCGAACGCGAGGCCGACCCCGAGCGGCCCGTCCCGGGCGACCGCGTCGAGGTCCGGCTGACCGTCGAGAACCGGAGCGACCGGCCGCTGGCGGACGTCCGGATCGCCGACGTGCCACCCGAGGAGCTGTCGGTCGTCGAGGGAGCCACCGGCGCGGCGGTCGGGATCGGCCCCGGCGAGACCGAGACGGTCCGCTACGAGCTGCTCGCGAAACGGGGCGAACACGAGTTCGGTGAGCCCCAGATACGCGTCCGCGGCGCCGCGGGAGGGAGCTACCGCGATTTCGCACCGGCGGTCGGCGGGGTCGAGCGGATCGCTGGTCGGGTGTTCGTCGAGGAGCCCCCGACGAGACGCGAGACCGCCACGCTCGTCGGCGCGGTGCCGACGGACACCGGCGGCAGCGGGATCGAGTTCCACACCACCCGCGAGTACCGTCCGGGCGATCCGGTCAACCGGATCGACTGGCGCCGGCTGGCCCGCGGCGGCGGGCTCTCGACCGTGGACTTCCGGGAACACCGCGGCGTCGCGGTGGTCGTCCTCGCGGACTGCCGGTCGGCGGTCGACCGCGCCCCCGAGCCGGGAGCCCCCTCGGGCGTCGATCTCTGTCGGTACGCCGCCGACCGGACCCTCCAGGCGTTCGTCGACGAGGGCCAGGACGTCGGGGCTGCCGCCCTCGGCCAGGGGGGGACGCCGTGGGTCGAACCGGGCCGCTCGGACGTCCTCGCTCGCGCCCGGGCCGCGCTCCGGTCGGTCGACGGCGACCCCTGGGGTGGCCCGGAGCTCGGGATCGGCGGCGCCGTCGGCGCCGACGAGCTCGTCGATCGGCTCGCACCGCGGCTACCGACGAACGGACAGCTCGTCTTCGTCACGCCGCTGCTCGACGATCTGCCGATCGAGCTCGGCCGGGCGCTGGTCGTCCGTGGCCACCCGGTAACCGTCCTCTCCCCGGACATGGGCGAGCCGACGGCGCCGGGTGCCCGTCTGCACGCCGCCGAACGCCGGAGCCGGATCGACCTGCTCCGGGAGGTGGGCGTCCGGGTGGTCGACTGGCCCCGTTCGGACCCCCTGCCGATCGCCGTCGAGGCCGCGGAGGTGACCGGCTGAGATGGAGTGGCCGTCGGCGAGCGCGGCGACCGCGATCGCGCTCACGCTCTGTTCGCTTCTGGTCCTCGGCTGGCACGTCGGCGCGCTCGGCCCCGTCGCCCTCGGCGTCCTCGCCGGCGGCGCGTTCGTGGCGACCGGCGCCCTCGGTGGTCGCGACGAGCTGCCGACGGTCGCGGCCGGCAGCCTCCTCTATCTCCCCGCGGCGGCGCTTTCGCTCGCGACGGTCGCCGCCGCGGTCGCTCCGGCGCTCGCTTCCGGGGGCTCGACGGGCGCGCTCGCGGAGCGAGCGGTCCTCTCGGGAACGTTCGCGGTCGCCGCCGTCCTCGCGACGTACGGTGCGTTCTCGATCCCGCGTTCCGGATCGGTACCGCGTGACGCCCGGGCGATCGTCGGCTCGGGGACCTACGTCGCCGGCGCTGTCGGGCTGGCGCTCGCGGCGGCGCTCGTGCTGTGGGTACTCGAGGGGGTCGCGCCGATCGCGGCTGCCCTCGAGACGCTCGATCCCCTCCGCGAGGCGCTACTCTCCCCGGCCGACTGGCCGCCGCCGGTCGGGACGTTCCTCGTCGTCGTCGGCGTCTGGTCGATGGCGATCGCCGTCTTCCTCGGGAGCCTGCCGATCGCCGTCTTCGCCGCCAGAGAGCGCAGAGAACGAGTCCGCGTGGCCGTCGAGCGCCTCCAGGGACGGCTGGTTCTCGCCGGATTCCTGTTCGTCGTCGTCGGCCCCGCGCTCGTCTTCGTCCCCGAGGAGCTGTGGATCGAGGTCGCAGAAGAGCTGCCAGCGGGCGTGTACGGGCCCACGGTCGCGCTCGCTGCGAGCGAGGGGGTCCGGTCGTTGCTCCTCCGGATCGCGGTCCTCGCGCTCGTCGTCCCCGTCGGCGTCTGGCTGCTCAAACGGCTCCGAACGGACTACGTGGCCGGCCCGGCCCGCCACCTCGCCCGCGCCGCCGGCGGCGTCGCCCTCCTTGGTGGGCTGTTTCTCGTCGGCCCGGGTGCGGTCCTCGACCGGATCGCGGCGGCGCTTCCGGAGGCCGGTCGCGAACTCCTCGGGGAGCTCGTCGTCGAGTTCGGGGCGGCGATACCCGTCCTGACCGGCGTCCTCGCCGCCCTCGCAGCCGTCGCCTTGCTCGTAAGCGTCCTCGGGGCGCTCGGATTCCTCCGGCTGATCCCGCCGGCGACCGCCGGGGCCGTCCTCGCGGGGCTCGGCGTCGGGATCGCCTCGCTCGCCGCCGGGCTACTCGTCGGTCCGTCGCCGATCCCGTTCGCGACCGTCGCCGCGGGCGTCGTCGCCTGGGACGTCGGCGCCTACGAACGCCGGCTCCGCGAGGAGGTCGGCGCCGACGCCCCGACCCGCCGGGTCGAGCTCGTCCACGGCGGCGCGACCCTGGCGGTCGGCGCCGGCGGCGCCGTCGTCGTCTACGTCCTCGCGACGTCGGCACCCGGGCTCGTGGGCGACGCGGGGCTCGCGGGAATCGCCGCGCTCGTCGGCGCGATCCTGTTGCTCTCGGCGTTGCGCGGGTAATCGCGAGCGGTCGGGGTTGCGTGGCTGACCGCGAATCCGCTCAGCTCTCGACGACGGCGGGCACCTCGGTGGTCTCGAGCACCCGCGAGATCACGTCGGCTTTCTCGGTGCCACGGACGGCGGCGTCGGTGGTCAACACGAGCCGGTGGGTCAGCGTCGGTCGGGCCATCCGTTTTACGTCCTCGGGGACGACGAACTCCCGGCCCCTGACGACCGCGTGGGCCCGGGAGGCCTCGAACAGCCGCTGGAGGCCACGCGGGGAGACGCCGACGGCCGTCGCCTCGTGGCGTCTGGTCGCCCGGCAGACGTCGATCATGTACTCGAGGAGGGCGTCCTCGACGCTGACTTCCTCGACGACGCGCTGGAGATCGAGGACGACCTCGCCCTCGATGACCGGTTCGACGCTCGGGGTGCGCTCGATCCGACCCGCCCGTCGCTGGAGGAGTTCGAACTCGCCGTCCCGGTCGGGGTAGCCCATCTCCGTTTTGACGATAAACCGGTCGCGCTGGGCCTCCGGTAGCTCGAAGGTCCCCTCCTGTTCGACGGGGTTCTGGGTGGCGATCACGAAAAACGGCTCCGGGAGCGGCCGGGTCTCACCCTCCGTCGACACCTGCTTTTCCTCCATGGCCTCGAGCAGGGCGGCCTGGGTCTTCGGCGGCGCGCGATTGATCTCGTCGGCCAGCACGACGTTCGCGAAGATGGGGCCCTCGCGGAACTCGAAGCTCGCCTCACCCTCGTCGTAGATGTGCGAGCCGGTGACGTCCGCCGGCAGGAGGTCCGGCGTGAACTGCACCCGGTTGAACTCGAGGCCGAGCGCGGTCGCCAGGCTGTTCGCCGTCAGCGTCTTGCCCGTGCCGGGGACGTCCTCGAGGAGGACGTGTCCCTCCGCGAGGATCCCCGTCAACACCGTCTCGAGGAACGCCCGGTCGGTGATGACCGCGCCGTGGACCGCGTCGACGACCGACTCACAGACGTCGTTTGCCTCCCTGACGTTCATACCGACGTGTATCGATCGCCGAAAATAGGTGTTTGGGCCCCGGATCGGTGAGGGGGCCGAGCCGTCCGTTTCGGAGCGGTTGGCCCGGGGGACCGAACCGAGCGTTCCGGGACCGGCGAGCCGGGACTCGAGGCGCCGTTTCGGAGTGATCGACCCGCCGGACTTTTCAGCCCCCGTCGCGTACGTGTACGTGTATGGGCTTCGGAAGTTACGACGAATCCGAACAGCGGGACGTCGACACCGATTTCGACGAGGACGAGGCCGTAACCACGGAAGAAAACGCTCACCGCGGGCGCATCGAGTTCGAGAACGGCGCCACGAGCGACGAACTGATCGACCGGCTCGAAGAGATCAAAAGCGACGAGTGATGAAACCGGGCGCCCGGGCCCTCGGCGTCGCCGAGTCCTACCGCGGCGACCGGAGTACCCTCTGTGGTGCCGTCGTCCGGGCCGACCGGGTCCTCGACGGACTCTCCTTTCGGACGTGTACCGTCGGCGGGACCGACGCGACCGACGCCGTCGGTCGGCTGTTCGACGACCTCGGCCGCGAAGACGTCCAGTACGTCCTCCTCGGGGCGGTGGCTCCGGCGTGGTACAACCTCTACGACCTCGAGGCGCTTTACGACCGCGTCGACCGGCCGGTGCTCGCGGTCACGTTCGAGGAGAGCGACGGGCTCGAAAGGGCGTTGCGGGAGGCGTTTTCCGGCGAGGCGCTCGCCGACCGACTCGAACGCTACCGGCGGCTACCGCCACGTCGGCCGGTGGCCGTCGGGGAGGGGACGGTGTACCTCCGGACCGTGGGTATCGACGACGACGCGGCCGCCGAAACGATCCGGGCGTTCACCCCCGAGGGGCGCCGACCGGAGCCGATACGGGTGGCCCGACTGGCGGCCCGATCCGGCGACGCGTTCCGCCGGCGGGGACGGTAACCCGTCGCCCGACAAGGGAGGATCCCCCGCGGACCATCCGGCCCCCTCGAAACCGGGACAGAGCTTCGACCGTCGGGTCCGACGCCCACGGGTCACCGCCCGAAGCGCCGCGAACGGTTACAGAACTCGAGGACGGCCCGGAGGAAGTCCCGCTCGCGGAAGTCCCGCCAGTTGACGTCGGTGAAGTACAGCTCGGAGTACACCGACTGCCAGATCATGAAATCCGAGAGCCGCTCGGCGCCGGTCTTGATCACGAGGTCGGGCTCGGAGGGGAAGATCAGGTGTCGTTCGACGTCCTCGGCGTCGATCTCCGCCGGCGAGAGCGACCCCGTCTCGACGTCCCTCGCGAGGGTGCGGACCGCGCTCGTGAACTCGTGTTTCCCGCCGAGGCCGATGCCGATCTGGATCGGCGCGTCCGCCCGGTCGCGGTCGCCGGGACCCCTGACGGCCGTCTCCCGGGGCGTCTCGAGGGCCTCGAGCTGTCGGCGGAGCGTCGGCACCGCCGCGCGGTCGAGGACGCTCACGTAGACGGTCACCCGGGTGGCGTACTCGAACGCCCAGTCGAAAAACCGCGACAGCGTCCGGTAGGCGCCCCGTTCGAGCAGGTCGCGTTCGGTGATCACGAGTGCGACGTGTTCGGGCGGGCTCCCGTCGTGACGGCGGATCCGAAGGGCGAGGTACCGCTCGTAGAGTCCCACGTCGGGACGGTCACCGGGCGCAGGCCTAACGGTTACGGAAGTTCACGGCGACCGCTTCGGTTTCGCGTGAGGGACACGCCGGGGAGGGAGTGTGGAAAATCGCCCGAAGCGCCGGCGGACCGTTCAAGAAGCTTGAAGTGACCACCACAGGAAGGGGAGGTATCGTGACGACGCCACTCCGGCGAGCGGGGGCGTTCGCGGCGCTCTGTACGCTCTCGCTCGCCGTCCCGCTTTTCGGTCCACGGGTCGCGGCCCCGGTCGCCGCCGCGGTCCTGCTCGCGGCGGCCGCCGTCACCGACGGGCCGGTGTTCGAGCTGTTCGCGTATCCGGGCGATTACGAGGAGGGGCGTCTGTACGGGCTGCTCTCGTTCGTGCTCGCGGCCGTCGCGCTCGGGGCGCTCGCGGTCTGGTCGTCGCTGCCGGTCGCGGCGTTCGTCTCCGCCGTCTTGCTCGTCGGTTACGGCAACCTCACGGAGCGGCTCGCGGCCCGACGGATCGACGAACCC
>LKNG01000144.1 GCA_001564115.1 Natrialbaceae archaeon Tc-Br11_E2g8
CATGGGCCCTGACGGATTTGAACCATCGACCACTCGGTGTCCCACGCGAGCCGACTGACGGCCCACGATATGAGCCGAGCGCTCTCACCAGACTGAGCTAAGGGCCCTCGAGCGTCAGAAAACGGGCGCAGTAGTTAACGCTTGCTGTCGCGGGTTCACTCCTCGCCGTAGGCCGACAGCGACCGGTCGGTCGTCCCGACGCGGTGTTCGGTCGCCAGCCCGGCGAGGTGGGGGGCCTCGGGGACGATCAGCTTCTCACAGGCCGTCCGGCAGGCGTTTGTGCTCCCGGGGAGGGTGAACACGGGCGTGTCGACGGCGATGCCGGCGGTCGCCCGGGAGGCCATCGCCCGGGTGCCGACCTCCTCCCAGGAGAGCGACCGGAACAGCTCGCCGAAGCCGGGCAGCTCGCGTTCGAAGAGCGACGCGGTCGCCTCCGGGGAGACGTCGTCGGCGGTGACCCCCGTCCCGCCGGTGGTGACGACGACGTCGACGTCCCGACGGGCGACGAGCCCCCGGACCGCGGTGCGGATCGTCGCGTAGTCGTCCCGGACCAGCACGCGCTCTCTGATCTCGTGGCCCTCGGCCTCGAAGCAGTCGGCGATCGTGTCCCCGCCGGGGTCGTCCGGCTCCGCCTCCTCGGCCGCCGCCCGGGAGCTCGAGACGGTCACGATGGCGACGTACAGGGGGTCGATCACGTCGTGGCCGTGCTCGTCGGTCGATCGTCTCTCGTCGGTGGGTTCGACCATACCCGTCGTTGGTGGCCCGAGCCCGATATAGCCTGCGGGGTCGGCGTCGGCTCACCCGAACAGCGGGTCGAGCAGGTACCGCTGGACCAGGCCGGGCCGTTGGGCCTCGGCGGGCTGGACCATCACCGCGGTGCAGTCGACGGACTCGACGAGGCTGTCGCCCGGCCGGCCGAACACCGCCCCACGGATGCCGCGGCTCTCGGTGCTCGTCACCAGCAGATCGGCCGTGGCGGCAAAGCGCGAGAGGCCCGCGACCCGGTCGTCGGTCTCGACGATCCGCGACCGGGCCGGGACGGTCAGGATCCGCATCAGCTCGGCGTGATAGTCCTCGATCGCCCGGCGTCTGGAGTCCGGCGCGTCCTCCGGGATCGTCTGTAAGAGGCTCAGCTCCGCGCCGGTCTCCTCGGCGATCGCGTCGGCGACCAGCAGCTTCACCGGGTCGTAGGGGCCGGTGCTCGCCGCGACGGCGATCTCGTCGGCGCCGTCGAACCCGCGGTCCTCGACCAGCAAGACGCCACAGGTGGCGTTGCGGAGCACGCGGTTCGTCACGCCGCCGGTGAGCCGGTCGT
This sequence comes from Natrialbaceae archaeon Tc-Br11_E2g8, assembly GCA_001564115.1. Lineage (GTDB taxonomy): Archaea > Halobacteriota > Halobacteria > Halobacteriales > Natrialbaceae > Tc-Br11-E2g8. The sequence goes on from LKNG01000144.1 coordinate 1,316, forward strand.
GGAGCTCCTCGCCCCGTCGCTCGAGGACGATCATGTCGTACCCCTCGAACTCGGCGAACTCGACGATCGCCTCGCCGGCGTCCTCGGCTTCGATCTCGCGGTACTCGAGTGAGCTGCCGTTATCGGCGAGTGGGACCGTTCGATCCGCGACCGGCGTTCCACCCGAGGTCCGGGCGTCGTCGGAGAGCCAGGACGGTCGCCCCTCCTCGAACTCGAGCCAGTCGGGGAGCTCCCGCGAGCGGACCCGCGGGCCACTTCCGGTGAACGTCCGGTGGGGGACGGTTCGGAACGAGGCGACCATCACCGACCCCGTCCGGAGCCGCGAGAGGTCGGCGGCCATCCGAACCATGTCCATCCGTGCCCGTTCGCTGGTCTCGCCGGTCAACGCGACGAGCACGTCGTAGCGACGATCCTCGTCGAACATCTCCCTCGTGCGTTCGACGGCCGCGTCCGTAGCTGACTCTCGCGCCCCCGCGCGGGCGGCCCCTTCACGGTCGATCCGTGGCCTCGCGTAGACGAGATACCAGACGACAGAGAGGCCGGCGATCGCCATCGCACCGAGGAACGGAACGCCCCCCATCTCGACGAGGACGACGACGCCGCCGACGATCCCGACGAGCTGGAGCCAGGGGTAAAGCGGCGAGACGAACGCCGGCTGGTACTCCTCTATGGCCCCCTCCCGGAAGCCGATAAGCGCGACGTTGAGCAGGATGAACACGAGAATCTGGAACGCGCTCCCGAACCGGGCCACCTGACCGACGTCGAAGACTGAGACGATGAGGATCATCGCGCCGCCGGTGAGCGCGATCGCGTTGACCGGGGTGTTGAAGCGGTCGCTGACGGCCTCGAACCGCGAGGGGACGAGGCCGTCCCTGGCCATCGCGAGCGGGAACCGCGAGGCCGCGAGCAACCCGGCGTTGGCGGTCGAGGCCAGCGCCAGCAACGCGGCGGCGATCACCGCGTAGACGCCCACCGGACCGAAAAGGAGGTCGGCCGCGTGGGCAATCGGCGCGGTGTCCCCGCCGTCGGCCGAGATGAACTCCGCGCCGAACGTCGGCGAGGCCGCGCCGGGGGAGAGATCGGAGACGCCGATCGCGATGTAGACGACCCCCATGTAGAGTACCGTCACGAACGCCAGCGAGCCGATCATCGCCAGCGGGAGGTTCCGGCCGGGATCTTTCACCTCCTCGGCGACCGCGGTGACTTTCGTCACCCCCGCGTAGGAGACGAAGACCGCGCCGATGGCGGCGAGCAACCCGCCCTCGCTCAGGTCGAGTGCTCCGCGGGTCTGGTCGGCCTCGATGCCGGGGACCCCGCCGACGATAAATCCAGCCATCACGAGCAACATGACGCCGACGATGAGAAACTGGAGGCTCCCCGACCCCTTCGCGCTGATCGCGTTCACCAGGGTAAAGAAGATCGCGAGCGCGATCGCGACGAGCACCACGTACTCGGCGAGTACTGGGGCGACGAGCACGAGATACGGGACGCCGCCGACGAGCGCGAGCGAGCTCTTAAGCGAGAGCATAAGCCAGGTGCCGATGCCGGCGACGGTTCCCAGGAGCGGCCCCATCCCGCGTTCGACGTAGAGGTAGGCGCCGCCGTCCTCGGGCATCGCCGTCGCCATCTCGGCGGCGCTCACCGCCGCCGGGAGCACGAGCAAGCCGGCGATTCCGAACGCGAGTACGGCTGCAGGGCCGGCGTCCTCGTAGGCGACCGCGGGCAGGATGAAGATTCCGCTGCCGACCATCGCACCGATCGCCAGGGCGCTCGTCGAGAGCAACCCCAGGTCGCGTTTCAGCCCACTCGCCATCGACTCACCCCCGGGCTATCGTCCGATCGAGGTCCCGCGTACGTTCGGTCCATCACAGTCGATTCCACCTGACGTTGGATTCACCGGGACCAGAATGTGACACCTAACGACGTAACCTCTCGACCGACACGGTCCGTTCTCCGACCGAAACATTACATAAGAAGGTACTGGATATATGAACGTTTCTGCCGTATCCCCCGATGGACAATGAGATTGCTAGACAGCGACCAGCGGAACCTGTTCGTGTACGACGACGCGACCGTCGAGGAGCTGCCGATCACCGGCGAGCCGTACATCCCGGACGTCTCCGCCGACGAGCCGTTCACGCCGAAAGGAAGCGACAAACCGACGCTGTATCCGGGGGACGTGATCGTACTCGTCGACGACGGACGCATCGTCGTCGCGGAGCTCATCGTCAAGAAGCTCGAAGACGGCGTGTTGGTCCAGCCTCTCGACTCGGTAATTCCCGAGACGATCGACGACGGCTACTTCAACTCGCGGTTCTACCGGGTCGACGAGGCGCACATTTACGACAACGTCGCGCCCGAACGGCCCGAACTCGACGTCGAGTTCGACGAGAGCAAACTCGGGGAGTACGAGACGACGGGACGTAGCCGATAACCGGAGCCGACCATGCGAGTCCAAAAGCTCCGCGTCCGAAACTACAAGTCGATCGACGACTCCGGCTGGGTGGACGTCGACGAGCTCACCTGCCTCGTCGGCCGGAACGAGTCCGGGAAGACCGGCTTCCTGCAGGCCGTCGAGCGGATCAACCCGTCGTTCGGCGGGGACGGCTACGACGTCTACACCGAGTACCCGCGCGAGGAGTGGACCGCCTACCGCGAGCGCCACGAGGACGACCCCGACGTCGTCGCCAGCGCCCGACTCGAGCTCGAGGCCGACGAGCGCGAGCTGGTCGAGCGGGAGTTCGGCGCCGGCGTCCTCGAGAGCCCGACCGTCGTCGTCTCGCGCGACTACGCCGATCGGCTCCGCTGGGAGCTCGACCTCGACGAGTCCGCGTACGTCTCGGGGCTCCTCGAGGAAACCGAGCTCCCGGCCGAACTCACAACGGAGTGTCGCGGGGCCGACTCGTTCGACGAACTCCGGGAGCGCCTCGAAGGGGTCGACGATCCTGCCGCCGCGGAGCTCCGCGAGACGGCCGCCGGACTCTCGCCGTCGACGGCCGCCGCGGAGATCGGCGACCGGCTGCTGGCCGACCGGCTCCCGACGTTCCAGTACATAGGCGAGTACACCGTCCTCGACGGGAGGATCCCGCTCGAGGAGCTACTCGACCGGCGGGACTCCGGAGAGCTTCGGCCCGCAGACGGCGTCTTCCTCTCGTTGCTCTCGATCGCGGGTATCGATCCCGAACGGCTGCGCGAGACCGAAGAGCGGCGGACGGCGGTCGCCGAGCTCGAATCGGCCTCCCGGACGGTGAGCACCGCGGCCATGCGCTACTGGAGTCAAAACGAGAACCTTCGGCTCCGGCTCCGGCTCGAACGCGAGGGCGAGGAGGACGTCCTCGAGGTCCGTGTCGAGGACACCGAACACGACGTCACCGTCGAGTTCGACGGGCGCTCACACGGCTTCCGGTGGTTCGTCTCGACGTTCTGTACGCTGTACGACGCCGCCGGTCGCGAGGACGGCCCCGTCCTCCTGCTCGACGAGCCGGGGGCGAACCTCCACGCGAGGGCCAAACACGACTACCTGCGATTCCTCCGCGAGGAGGTCGCCGCGACACGGCCGGTGGTCTACACGACCCACTCGCCGCACATGATCGAGCCCGACCGGCTCCACCAGGTGAAGATCGTCCGGGCGGAGCCACCCGAGGGGCCGAACGTGACCGACGACATCGGGCTGGCGGATCCGGACAGCCGGTTTCTGCTCAAGAACGTCGTCGAGATGGGGATGATCGACGCCTTGCTCGCACGGCCCCAGACGCTGCTGGTCGGCGAGCACGCGGACCACGCCTACCTCCACAACGTCTCGGAGCTGTTCCGGGCGCTCGGAAAGGACGCGCTCGATCCGCGGTGGACGATCGTCCCGGTCGGGAGCGAGCGGAACGTGCCGTGGTTCGTCTCGCTTATCGACACCGTCGAGCTCGACGTCGCCGCGTTGCTCTCGGACCGACGCGCCGTCGACGGCTGGATAGACGACGCGACGATCCCGGCGGAGAACGTGCGGACGGTCTCGGAGTTCACCGCCGGGAGCGCCGACGGCACCGTCGAGGACCTGTTCTCGACGGAGTGTTATCTAGAGATCGTCAACCGCGCGTACGCGACGGAGATCGCCGCAGCCGACGGCGTCGGCGAGTCGCTCGCCCCGGCGGATCTCGGGGGACGCGGCGGCGTCGTCGAGCGCCTCTCCGAGGCGTTCGAGCGCCACGGGATCGGCGACGGGCGGTTCGACCGAGAGGTGCCCGCACGGTACTTCCAGCGCAACCGCGAGGAGTTCGTCGACGACCTCGACGATCCCACCCGCAACGCGTTCAGTACCGTCTTCCGGACGTACAACCGGACCCTCGGCTCCTTCGAGGGCGTCTCCGAACAGCGGAAGACGCTCTGGGAGGTCCTCAACCTCGGCTGACCGCCGGCCCGTTCTACCGGCTCCGGTCGTCGTTCCGGGGCCGTCGTGACCATCGACCGACAGGGGCGCGCAGGGCCTGACCGAGCCCCCTCCGCGCCCCCAATAACAAACGTCGAGCGAGCGCGCCCGTGCTCGGCTGCGCTCGGACGTTCGACCGAAATGCCCGCGATCGTCCACCTCGTACGGAACCGCGTCCCGTCGCAGTCGGCCGTGGACCCGGACGGGAATCACCGTGGCCCTCCCGACCGCGAACCCAAACGAACATGTCCATGGCCCCGAACCCCCGATTATGGAGGCGCTGGTGCGGTGGTTCGTCTCGCTCGAGCGGTTCTACCGGGTCATCCTCGTCGCGAGCGCCCTCTTCGGGCTCGCGATCGCTGTGACCGGGCTGGCCATCGGGAATCCGCTCTTTCTGGTCATCGGCCTGATGTGGATCGTCGGCGGTGGCCTCCTCGTCAGGTTCGCCGACGCACACGACGACGGCTGAGTGACTCAGGGCCGAAGATCGTCGGTCCACGGCAGGACGGCTGGCGACCTGCGGCTTCGATCGTCGGTCAACCGCCGGTCGGCCGCGATCCACACCGTTTTTTCCGGCCAGTGCCTACGGCCGGTATGGTCGATTTCGATCGGGCGTTCTCCGGGTTCCTGCTTTTCGGTCTGGTGATCGCCCTCGCCGGCATCGGGGTCGCCGGCGTCGCGGTCTACTGGACGATCGGCGGGGCGCCGGTCGAGACGGCTCCCGACCCGGCCGAGCGTCTCGGCGCTCCCGTCTGTGAGCCCCACGACGCCGAGCCAGCGTTCGAGCCAGACACGTCCTACGGGGCGGCCCTCGACGCCGACGCCGAAGGAGTCCTGGCGGTCGACGGCGGCGACGACGGGACGGTGACGGTGACCGTCGAGACGACCCCGTTCAACGCGACCACGAGCCCGTTCGCGCCAGCGACCGACGACGGCCCCGCGGCGGGCGTCGACGGCTCGACGGTCACCGTCGAG
>LKNG01000145.1 GCA_001564115.1 Natrialbaceae archaeon Tc-Br11_E2g8
ATGAACTCAGTATGGTACTGTACGGACTGTGAGACGCGGATCGGTAGCGACGAGATCGACGACCACGAGACACAGGGCCACCACGTCAAGGGGCAGTTACAGCCCGATCGGCTGCTCGGGAACGACCCCCACAACGTGACGGTCCTGACCAGTGGGGAGGGAGACGACGGCCTCGGAGACGCGACGACCGACTGGGAGGGAGACGACGAACCCGACAACGCGACGACCGACCGGGAGGTGGTCGACTGATGTGTCTGGGTATCCCCGGCGAAATCCTGGAGATCGACGGCCACGAGGCCCGCGCGGAGTTCTGGAACGTCGAGAAGACCGTCCGGCTCGACATCGTCGGCGACGCCGTCGAGGTCGGCGACTACGTGCTCAACCACGCCGGCTTCGCCATCCGAAAGATCCCCGACGAGGAGGTCGCGGAGACGATCGAGATCTACGAAGCGTTCCTCGAGGGCGACGAGGAGGAGGCCTTAGAGGAGATCGGCGCGACCGACGCGACCCTGGAGTTCGGCTCGCGACCAGCCGCGGTCGCCGAGCCGGGATCGGTCGGGGCCGGCGGTCCGGACGACGGGGTCGGTCCGGACGGCACCCCCGTCGACGGAGGATCCGACGATGGCGACTGACGCGACCCTGCAGTTCCGCGATCCGGACGCGGCCCGGGAGATCGCCGACCGGATCGACGCGCTGATGGCCGACGTCGGCGAGCCCGTGAACCTGATGCACGTCTGTGGCTCCCACGAGCAGGCGATCGCGAAGTTCGGCCTGCGCAGCATGCTGCCCGAGGGACTCGCGGTGCGGATGGGGCCGGGCTGTCCGGTCTGTGTGACGAACATGCCCGAGGTCGACGAGGCCGTCGCCCTGGCCGAGGACGGGGCGATCGTCGCGACCTACGGCGACATGTACCGCGTGCCGGGGACGGCGGGGAGCCTGGCGGACGCGAGCGCCGCGGGGGCGGACGTCGAGATCGTCTACTCCGCCAGCGAGGCGGTCGAACTGGCCGAGGAGAACCCCGGTCGGGAGGTCGTCTTCTTCGCGACCGGCTTCGAGACGACCGCGGCACCGACGGCGGCGATCCTCGCCGCGGGGCCGCCGGGGAACTTCTCGGTGCTGTCCGCTCACAAGTACGTGCCGCCCGCGATGGAGGTGGTCGCCGAACTCCCCGACACCGACGTCGACGGCTTCCTCGCGGCGGGCCACGCGGCGACGATCACCGGCTACGGGCTGTTCGAGGCGTTCGTCGAGGAGTACGAGATTCCGGTCGTCGTCGGCGGCTTCGAGCCGCTCGACGTCCTGCTCGGGATCGAACGGCTGCTCGAGCACATCGACGACGGGCGGGCGGGCCTGGAGAACGCCTACCCGCGGTGTGTCTCCGAGGAGGGCAACACCGCCGCCCTGGAGACGATGTGGGAGGTCTTCGAGACGACGAGCGGCGAGTGGCGCGGAATCGCGAACATCCCCGACGCGAACCTCGCCGTGCGCGAGGAGTACGCCGCCTACGACGCCCGCGAGCGGTTCGAGATCGACCCGGACGTCGGCGCGGCCGATCCGCTGACCGAACGGTGCATCTGTGGGGACATCATGGCCGGGACGGCCGACCCGGACGAGTGTGAACTGTTCGGCGAGGAGTGTACGCCACGGAATCCGGTCGGCGCCTGTATGGTGAGCAGCGAAGGCACCTGCAAAATATGGCTCGAGTACGGCGGGAGGCCCGATCTCTGAGATGACCCGAAACGACGCGACGACCGAGGGGACGGAGCCGGACGCCGTCGAAACGGAGCGGGAGGTCGTCGAAGGGGATAGCGAGGTCGACGAGGATGACGGGGAGGTCGTCACCCTCGCTCACGGCGCGGGCGGGGAGGCAACGAGATCGCTGGTCGACCAGCTCGTCGTCTCGCGGTTCGGCGACGCGGCGAACCCCGCGGGGAGAGCCGCCGAGCCGGGGGCCGTCGGCCTGCCGGAGCTGGACGACGGCTCGGCCCACCCGATTTCGGGCGGGGAGACGTCGATCGTGCTCACGACCGACAGCCACGTGGTGAGCCCGCCGATCTTCCCCGGTGGCGACATCGGCCGGCTCTCGGTGGCGGGGACGGTCAACGACCTCGCGGCGATGGGCGTCACCGACCCGATCGCGCTCACCTGCTCGCTGGTGGTCGAAGAAGGGACGCCGACGGCCACGCTGGAGGCGATCATGGAGTCGATGCGGGCGACCTGCGAGGAAGCCGGCGTCGCGATCACGACCGGCGACACGAAGGTGATGGGCAGCGGCGAGCTCGACGGCCCGGTGATCAACACCACCGGGATCGGCGCGATCGAGCCCGGGGCGCTCGTCACCGACGCCGGGCTCTCTCCGGGCGATGCGATCCTCGTCTCCGGGACGATCGGCGACCACGGCATCGCGCTGCTGTCCGAACGCGAGGGGTTCGATCTCGGCGGCGGCCTCGAGAGCGACGTCGCGCCGGTCAACGGGCTCGTGGCGGCGGCGACCGACGCCGGCGAGGTGACCGCGATGAAGGATCCGACCCGCGGCGGGCTGGCGACGACGCTCAACGAGATGGCCGGGAAGGCGGCGGTCGGCGTCGAGATCGAGGAGCGATCGGTCCCGATCGACGACGCGATCGCCTCCGCGGGGGAGCTTCTCGGCATCGATCCGCTCTCGGTGGCCAACGAGGGAAAGGTCGTCCTCGGGGTCGATCCCGACGACGCCGAGGCCGTCCTCGAGGCGATCCGCGACCACCCACTCGGGGAGAACGCGGCGATCGTCGGGCGGGCGACCGAGGATCACGCGGGTCGTGTCGTCCTGGACACCGGCTTCGGCCGACGGTATCTGAGCGAACCCGCCGGGGAGGCGTTGCCGCGGATCTGCTGAACCGAGCGACCGATCACGAACGCGGAGAGAGCCGGCGACCGAACACGGAGATCACGACCAATGCACGAACTCAGCGTGGCGATGGGGATCGTCGAGCGCGCCCTCGGAGTCGCCGAGGACCACGGCGCGGAGCGGATCGAACGGCTCACCGTCGAGCTCGGGTCGGCGACCCACGTCAACCCCGACCAGCTCCGGTTCTGTATCGAGACGGCCACCGACGGAACGCCGGCCGCCGGGGCGACGGTCGAGATCGAGCGGGTCGCGCCGCTCGCCCGGTGTACGTGTGGCTGGGAGGGCGACCCCGGGACACTCGAGGCCGCGATGGTCTACGCGCCGGACGTGCGGTGTCCGGAGTGTGGCGACCGGACCGAGCTGGTCCGCGGACGCGAGTGTCGGCTCGCCGCGGTCGAATTCCCGGACGAGGCGTCCCCGACCGAGGGGCCCCGACCTGGATGAGACGGCGCCGTCGGCTCGAGCGGTCGTCTTCGCCGGCCGACTGCTCACACCGACGGGGGACGAAGACGGACGATCTCCCACGCGAACGGGGAACGAGGATCCGGAAACGAGAAACGACGACTGCCCACGCACCACGAACGACGACCGCCAATGCACCACGAACGACGACCGCCAACGCACTACGAACGATGACCCATCATCCGAACCACGGGCTGACGCGATCGCTGAACCGCATCGTAGAGACACCCGCAGCGCTCGAGGCCCTCGTGGACGCTGCGATCGGCCCGCTCGGGCTCCACCGGTTCGGGCACGATCACGACCACGACGGCGACGAACCGGCGAGCGACGTCGAGGCCGACGTGCTCGCCGCGGTCCGCGAACGGGCCGGGGAGGTCCACGAGACGCTCGCCCACGACCACGGCGTCCACTGCGTCGAGTTCGCCGGCTCGACCGGCGGCGGCAAGACATTGCTGCTCGAGCGGCTGATCGAGCGCGCGCCCGACGACGAGCGGATCGGCGCGATCGTCGGCGACGTCGCCGGCGAGGACGACGCGACGCGGCTCCGCCAGCTCGGGGTCCGGGTCGAGAACGTCAACACCGGCAAGGAGTGTCACCTCGATCCGATGCTCGTCTCCGAGGCGATCGAGTCGTTCGAGCTCGAGGAACTCGACACGCTCTACCTGGAGAACGTCGGCAACATGGTCTGTCCGGCCGACTTCCCGCTGGGGGCGACCTGCCGGGTACTCGTCGTCAGCACGACCGAGGGCGACGACGTGGTCCGAAAACACCCGATGCTGGTCCAGACGGCCGATCTGGTGGCGATCAACAAGGTCGACCTGGCCGAGGCGGTCGGTACCGACGTCGACCGGATCCGATCGGACGTCGAGACCGTCGCTCCGGGGACGCCGGCGTTCGAGACCGACGCCAAAAACGACGTCGGCGTCGACGCGCTGGCGGACGCACTCGAAGACGGCCGGGAACACGACCACGGCGAGGGGGACCACCACCACGACGACCGTGACGAGACGGACCATCATCACCACGAGAGTGAGAGCGCACATCGACACTGAACACGGAACGGGATCCGCCGAACCACCATGGAGGAACGCATGACCGGACACGACGACGACCCGATCCGGCTGGAACTGACCGTCACCGGCGTGGTCCAGGCGGTGGGCTTCCGGCCGTTCGTCTACCGGCGGGCGACGGCCCACGGCCTCGGCGGCTCGGTCCGGAACACCGGCGACGCCGGCGTCGACATCGTCCTCGAAGGGGCCGAAGACGCCGTCGACGCGTTCCTGGAGGACCTGCGGGAGCGTCCGCCGCCGCTTTCCGCTGTCGAGTCGATCGAGATCCAGCGACGGGAGCCGCTCGAGCACGCGACGCCAGCGCCGGATCGATCGCGGTCCTTCGAGATCGCCCCGTCGACCGACGACGAGGGAGGATCGGGGACGATCCCGCCGGACACCGGGATCTGTGAGGCCTGTCTCGAAGACGTTCGCGATCCGGACTCGCGATACCACGAGTACTGGGCGACCTCCTGTGTCGACTGTGGACCCCGGTACACCGTCATCGAGTCGCTACCGTACGATCGCCCCCGGACGACGATGGAACCGTTTCCGCTGTGTGCGGACTGCCACGAGGAGTACACCGACCCCGCGGACCGACGCTATCACGCCCAGACGATCGCCTGCCCCGAGTGTGGACCGTCCCTCTCCTTGCTCGACGCCGACCGGGAGCGGCGGGCGAGCGGCCCGGCGGCGATCGAGGTCGCAGCGGACCGGCTGGCCGCCGGCGAGCTCGTCGCGATCCGTGGGATCGGCGGCACCCACCTGGCGTGTCTCGCGACCGACCGCGGGGCAGTCGATCGACTCAGGGACAGAACCGACCGCCCCGCGAAGCCGTTCGCGCTCATGTCGCCGTCGGTCGAGGCCGTCGAGGCGTTCGCGACGGTCGGCAACCGAGAACGGGAGCTACTGACCGACGTGCGACGGCCGATCGTGGTCCTGGAGACCGATCGTCGGACGACGGATGCCGGCCGGACCGACGACTGGCTCGCCGCCGTCGCCCCCGGCCTCCACACCGTCGGCGTGATGTTGCCGTACGCCGGACTCCATCACCTGCTCTTCGACCGGCTCCCGGGGCCGCTCGTGATGACGAGCGCGAACCGCCCCGGTCGGCCGATGGCGATCACGGTCGAGGCGATCTACGAGGAGCTCGCCGGCGTGATCGACGCGGCGCTCGTCCACGACCGGGAGATCGTCGCCCGGTGTGACGACAGCGTCGTCAGGGTCGTCGATGGCGACCGACGCTTCCTCCGTCGCTCCCGTGGCTGGGTGCCCCGGCCGCTGCCCCGACGCGGCGACGGGGCGTCCGTCCTCGCACTCGGCGCGGAGTTCGACGCCGTCGTGGCGCTCGCACGGGACGACGAGGTGATCCCCTCCCAGCACATCGGCGACGTCGACGGGCCGGCGACGGAGGCGTTTCTCGAGGCGACCGTCGACCACCTCCTCGGGCTGTTCGACGTCGAGCCGAGCGTCGTCGCCTGCGATCTCCACCCCGGATTTCTCAGCTCGCAGCTCGCGGAGTCGTACGCCGAAAGCTGGGCGGAGGTGAGCGAGCCGATCCGCATCGGACACCACCACGCCCACGCGGCCGGCCTGCTCGCCGAACACGACGTCGATCGCGCGGTCGTCGTCGCCGCGGACGGGACCGGCTACGGCCCCGACGGAACGGTGTGGGGCGGGGAGGTCCTCGACGTCACCCGCCGGTCGTGTGAGCGGATCGGTGGCCTGGACGGCTTCCGGCTCCCCGGTGGCGAGGCCGCGGTCCGGTACCCCGCACGGATCCTCGCGAGCCTCCTCGACGACGAGGACCGGATCGACCGGCTGGTGGCCGATCGGACGCCCCTCGCTGCCGGGGAGGCAGCGACCGTCCGGGAGGTGCTGGCGGCCGGCGTGAACGCTCCCGAGACGACGAGCGCGGGGCGCTTTCTCGACGCGATCGCGGCGCTGATCGGCGTCGGCTCCCGCCGTCGGTACCAGGGCGAGCCGGCGATCCGCCTCGAGGCGGCCGCGGCCGGCACGGAGCCCACCGCCCTCGCGATTCCCTACGGCGAGCGCGGCTGCGAACGGGTTGTCGACGTGCGGGCGCTGGCCGACCGTCTCGACGCGTTGACCCGCGAGGAGCCGCCGGCGGTCGTCGCCGCCACGGCACAGGACGCGCTGGCTCGCGGGCTGGCGACGATCGCGGTCGAGGGTGCCCGAGCGCGGGGCGTCGAAGCCGTCGGCTTCACCGGCGGCGTCGCGTACAACGACGCGATCTCCCGGCGGATTCGGGAGACGGTCGAGGCCGCCGGTCTCCGACACCTG
>LKNG01000146.1 GCA_001564115.1 Natrialbaceae archaeon Tc-Br11_E2g8
CGGCCGAGGCGCTGACGTTCGCCCGGAACGTCTTCGTCCCGCTGACGACGGCGTGTCGGTACACCTGCACCTACTGTACGTACTTCGACCCTCCCGGGGAGGCGACGCTGTTGAGCCTCGAGGAGGTCCGGGAGATCTGCCGGCGCGGGGCCGACGCGGGCTGTACCGAGGCGCTGTTTACGTTCGGCGACGACCCCGACGACCGGTACACCGAGATCCACGCGACCCTCGATCGGTGGGGGTACGACTCGATCCACGACTATCTCCGCGCGGCCTGTGTGGTCGCCATCGAGGAGGGGCTGTTGCCCCACGCGAACCCGGGCGACCAGCGTCGCGAGGAGATGGCCGCCGTCGCGGGGGTCAACGCGAGCATGGGGACGATGCTCGAGACGACCGCCGACGTGCCGGCCCACGCCGGGCCGCGCCGGAAGAAGCCCGGCCGGCGGCTGCGGACGATCGAGATCGCCGGGGGCCTCGCCGTCCCCTTCACCACGGGGATCCTCGTCGGGATCGGCGAGGGGCCACGCGACCGCGCCGAGAGCCTGCTCGCGATCCGCGAGCTCCACGAACGGTACGACCACGTCCAGGAGGTGATCGTCCAGCCGGTCCGGGAGAACGAACGCTGGGACGGTCACACGCCCGACGTGGAGACGTTGCGACGGACGGTCGCGATGGCCCGGGCGGCGTTACCCCCCGAGGTGTCGGTGCAGGTCCCTCCCAACCTCGCGCCCGCCCGCGAGCTGGTCGACTGTGGGATCGACGACCTCGGCGGCGTCTCGCCGGTCACCGAAGACCACGTCAACCCCGACTACGCCTGGCCGGCCCTCCGGGAGCTCGAGGCGATCGCGGAGGCCGCCGGCGTCCCCCTCCGCGAGCGGCTGCCGGTGTACGACCGCTACCTGCCCGCAGACCTGCGCCCGGCGCGGTTCGACGGACGGCCCGCGAGCGAGCGCGGGTGGCTCCCGCCGGCGATCCGGGAAGCACTCGGAGCCGACGACGACGCAGGTGAACGGTACCGACGGCTCCTCGGAGTCGATCGGCCCGCCGTCCAGTCGGACGACTCGACCTCCAGGCCGTGATCGGCCTCCACCCTGGGCCGTGACTGGCCGGCTGGGCTCCGAACCGGACGACTCGACCACCGGGATGTGGCCGAACGAGCCACCGTCCGGGCGAGGTGCGTCGTCGACGGCGGCCAGCGTGGCCGGTTATCGTGGGCTTTTGACGGCCCGGGGCCACGGTCGAGCATGGCCACGGAGTTTCACTCGACGGACGGGCTCGTCTCGGCGCTCGCAGGGGCGTCGTTCGACCGTCCCCCGGCGGTCGTCTCGAACGCCCACTACACGGGTCTCGGCGTCGCCCGGGCGCTCGCCGCCCACGACGTGCCGGTGATCGCCCTCGACCGCAACGGCGACGGGCTCGCGCCCTCCTCGGACGCGGTCGAGTTCGCCGGCCGGATCGCCTACCCGCTGGAGGACCCCGACGGCTTCCGGGCGGACCTCGAGGCGGTCGTCGAGGCCGCGGGGACGGAGGTCGTCGCCTTCCCCTGTATGGACGAGTGGGTCCACGCCTACGCGGGGTCGGCCCCCGACGGCGTCCGCCGGCCGTTCTCCGGCCCGGAGGGGATCGCACGCGTCCTCGATAAGGAGTCGCTGTACGCGACCTGCGAGGAGCTCGGGGTGCCCTACCCCGAGACTTACCGACTCTCGGAGGTCGAGCCGACGGAGGCCGCCGACCGCCTCGGCTTCCCGCTCGTGATCAAACCCGCACGCAAGCGGGAGTTCGAGGAGGCCGTCGGCACCAACGTGATCGAGGTCGAAGACGACGAGGAGCTCGCGGCGGTCGTCGCGACCGCGGAGGCCGCCGACGTCCGGATCATGGCCCAGAGACGGGTCGACGTCGTCGGCGGGCGGGACTGCTCGCTGGCCTCGTACGTCCCTCCCTCGGGCGTCGAGGACGCACTCGCCGTCGTCGGCAACGCGCGGGTACGCAATCCGCTCTCCTTTGGCACCTCCTGTCTGGTCGAGCGGACCGAACGACCGACGATCGAGCGACGGGCGCTCGCGGTGCTCGCCGAGAGCGGCTACCACGGCATCAGCGAGGCCGAGTTCGTCTACGACGCCGACCGCGAGGAGTACCTCCTGCTCGACGTCAACACCCGGCCCTGGAAGTGGATCTCGATGCCCGTCGCCGCGGGTGTGAACCTCCCGATGGCCGCCTACGCCTCGGTCACCGGGGCGAGCTACGAACCCGATCCCCTCCGGGAGGCGCGCTGGCTCTCGGTTCGGGACTACCTCGACGTGCTCGCGACCGAGGGGATCGGGGACCTCCTCACCCCTGCGGAGTGGCGGTCGCTGGCCGACGGATCGTTCGAGCGGGAGGCAGGCGGGCTGACGACGGCCGTCTATCGCCCCTCGGATCCGGCGCCGACCGCGGACCTGATCGCCGCGGAGTTCGGCGACGTCGAGTACTACTGTGCGTGTTGAGGGGGCCCGTCGGCCAGGCTCCGGGGTTGCGTGCGGATAGACATCCTCGCCTCGGTTCCCGGGTTGCGTGCGGATAGACGTCCTCGCCTCGGTTCCGGGCCACAGACGGACGGACGAACGACGTCCCCGGCCCGACGGCGGCGAACTACCCTACCGATTTATTAATGGTTGTGAACCATGGGAGGATATGGCGACCCTTGTCGCATACGACGAGTCGGAACCGGCCCGGAAGGCACTCGAGTACGCGATCGAGAACCACGGCGACGGGACGATCACCGCTCTCCACGTGCTCAACCCACCGGAGGCGCTGAGCCGGGGTGAGGCACGGATGTACGTCGACTGGGAAGGTGCCCTGGAGGACCAGCGCGAGCGCGCCGAGGAGCTGTTCGCGGACGCGATCGCACTCGCCGAGGACCACGGCGTCGAGATCGAAACCGAAACCGTCGTCGGCGAGCCCGCACGGGAGGTCGTCGACTACGCGAGCAACGGCGAGTTCGACCACGTCGTCGTCGGCAGCCACGGCCGGTCGGGGATGTCGCGGGTCCTGCTCGGCAGCGTCGCCGAGCGGATCGTCCGACGAGCACCGATCCCGGTGACGGTCGTCCGCTAGGCTTCGTCATACTCTCGGCTGTACGTCTTTCAGGATTCTCGCCGCATCGGGGTGGCGAGAATCTTGATACGGTTACAGCCAACAGTGTCAGTCGTCGGCGGGGACTGCCCGCTCGTCGGGGAGCAACGGCGTTCCGTCGGCTCTCGGCCCCAGCCGTGGCCCGAACGGTGAGTCCTCCGGATCGATCGGCCGCCGTCTCGCGTAGTCCGTCGAGCGTTCGACGGGGGTGCGACCGATCGAGGTGATCATCTCGACGTAGTCTGCGACCGACCGGAACTCGCCGTGGTCGCCGCCGGCGCGTTTGGTGATCTCCTCGGAGAGGATCGTCCCCATGAAGTCGTCGGCGCCGCAGTTGAGCATCTTCAACCCGCCCTCGTCGCCGTATTTCACCCACGAGGACTGGACGTGCTCGACGTTGTCGAGGTAGAGCCGGGAGAGGGCGATCATCAGCTCGTCCTCCGCGGGGCTCGCCCCGCCCGAGACGACGCCGTTGCGATACAGCGGCGTGTTCTCGTGGACGAACGAGAGCGGGACGAACTCGGTGATCGCGCCGTCGACGCGCTCCTGGAGCGTCCGGACCCGATCCAGATGGAGGATCCGGTGGGCCTCGTTCTCGACGTGGCCGTACATGATCGTCGCCGTCAGCCCGAGGCCGACGTTCGCCGCGGCCTCCATCGCCTCGAGCCAGCCAGCCGTGTCGATCTTCCCCGGGCAGATGGCCGTCCGGACCTCCTCGACCAGGATCTCGGCTGCGGTTCCCGGCACCGTGTCCAGCCCGGCCTCGGCCAGCCGGCGGTAGACCTCCTCGTAGCTCCAGTCGGTTCCCCGGCGGGCGTGGTCGGCCTCCTCCGGGGTCATCGAGTGGACGTGGACGCCGTCGACGCTCATCGCGGCGAGCTGGTCGACGTAGCTGCCGGGGTCGACGTCGTAACGCTCCGGGGATCGGTAGTCGACGGCCCCCGGATCCGGGTGGGCCTCGAGGATCTCGCGGTGGTCGTCGTCGAGGACGAGCGCGGGGTGGAGCCCCGAGACCGAACAGACCTCCGAGATCCCGCGGTCGACGGCGTCGGCGACGATCGCGCGTGAGTCCGCCGGCGTCTTCGTAAAGCCCGCCGTGGGGCCGTCGTGGCCGGTCTCGAACGTTTCGGCGCTGTCTTTGAAATTACAGAACAGACAGCCGGTGTCACAGGCCGTCGTCACGTTGTTGTTGAGGTTGGCGACGAACGTTACCTCCTCGCCGACGACCTCCCGGCGTCGGTGGTCGGCGGCGGCGAGGACGCGCTCTTTGCGGTGGGGGTCGATCCCTGCCTGATCGGTGCCGGTGGTCAACAGCTCGATGCCGTCGTCGACCGAGAGCCTGTCGCCGTTCCACGCCTTCTCGAGGGCGTTCTCGAACGACTGATTCGTCTCGGGGACGTGCTCGAACGTCGGCTCCGACCCGGTCGTCTGTTCCGCCATCGTCGAAAGGAATCGACCACAGGAACAAAAGCGTGCCGAGTGTCCGGGTCGCGGTCGTCCGAACCCGATCAGGGGAGGTGGTCGGTCCGTCACGGACACCGGCAACGTCCGAAACCAGCGGAACAGCTAATACCGAGGGACGCTGCCTCTCGGCCATGCAGGAGCCCCGGATCGCCGTGTTGAACGCCGCCCACGAGGACCGGAACACCACCCGGAACTTCAGACGCGAGCTAGAGGGCTCGCTCGCGGAGTTCAGCGTCACCGACGGCGAGCTGCCCGAGGGGTTCGGCTTCGACGCCGTCGCCGTCTCGGGATCCCGATCGTCGGTGTACGACGAGGAGCCCTGGATCGAGGAGACGAAAGCGTGGACGCGCGAGGCGATCGACCGCGGCCTGCCGTGTCTGGGGATCTGCTGGGGTCACCAGCTGCTCGCGGACGTCCTCGGCGGCGAGGTCCGGCCGATGGGCGTCTACGAGGTCGGCTACAGCGAGATCGACCGGCTCGGGGACTCCCGGCTGCTCTCCGGGCTCGAGGAGCGGTTTCTCTCCTTTACCTCCCACGAGGACGCCGTCGTCGAGCTCCCGCCCGGGGCGACGCCGATCGCCGAAAACGAGTACTCGAACCACGGCTTCCGGAAGGATCGGGTCTTCGGCGTCCAGTTTCACCCCGAGTACGACCGCCGGACCGCCCGCGAGCTGGTCGTCCGCAAGGAGCTCTCCGAGGAGCGTCGACGCGAGCTGATCGCCGAGATCACCGCGGAGAACTACCAGCGGGCCTGTGAGACAAAACGGCTGTTCGCGAACTTCTGTGAGTACGTTCGCGAGCTCGACGCGACGGCGGCCGGCGGCGAGTCGAACGTGCGGGCGTGAGTCATCGAGTGCGGTTCGGCTACTTGGATCGGGGCTCGTGTTCCGGAGCCAGGGTCCGTGGCACTGGACGGATTTTACTGGGGGGCGGACATTTTAGGGGACTAAACGACGTCAAGTGGGCCAGATCGGATCCCGAGGGCTCGAAACCGAAACCCGCCGATCGACGCCCGAGTCGTCAGATTGAGTACGGGTCGAGCGGAAGGGAGAGTCATGACGACGCTGGCGATCACCGGCGGTCGGGTGCTGGAACCGGATGCGACCGTTCGACGTGCTGACGTCCTGGTCGACCGGGAGGGTGGCGAGATCCTCGAGATCGGCGACGACCTCGACGGCGAGCAGCGTCTCGACGCCTCGAACGGGCTCGTGACGCCCGGGTTCGTCAACGGCCACTGTCACGTCGCGATGACGCTCCTGCGGGGGTACGCCGACGACAAACGCCTCGACGCCTGGCTGCGCGAGGACGTCTGGCCGGTCGAGGCCCAGCTCGAGGCCGCGGACGTCCGGGCGGGAACCGAACTCGGGCTCGTCGAGATGATCAAGTCGGGGATCACCGCGTTCGCCGACATGTACTTTTTCGTCCCCGAGATCGCCGCGGCCGTCGAGGAAGCCGGCGTGCGCGCCCGGCTCGGCCACGGCGTCATCTCCGTCGGGAAAGACCGCGAGGCCGCCCGCGAGGACGCCCGGACGGCCCTCGAGATCGCCGCGGAGCTGGACGGGAGCGCCGACGGTCGGATCTCGACTGCCTTCATGCCCCACTCGCTGACGACCGTCGACGCCGAGATCTACGACGAGTTCGTGCCCGAGGCCCGCGAGCTGGGCGTTCCCGTCCACTTCCACGCCAACGAGACCCGCGGGGAGGTGACGCCGATCGTCGAGGAACACGGCGTCCGGCCGCTGGCGTACGCGGCCGAGCGCGGCCTGCTCGAGCCCGAGGACTTCCTGGCTCACGGCGTCCACCTCGACGCGAGCGAGATCGGTCTGCTCGCCGAGAGCGGCGCGAGCGTGATCCACTGTCCGGCCTCGAACATGAAACTCGCCAGCGGGATGGCCCCGGTCCAGGAGCTCCGGGACGCCGGGGTCACCGTCGGGATCGGCACCGACGGTGCGGCCTCGAACAACGACCTCTCGATGCTCGACGAGGGTCGGGACGCCGCGATGGTCGGCAAGCTCGCGGCCGACGACGCGAGTGCGGTGCCGGCCGAGGCCGTCGTCGAGATGATGACCGCGGCGAGCGCCGAGGCGATCGGCCTCGGGACCGGCCGGCTCGAGGCGGGTGCGCCCG
>LKNG01000147.1 GCA_001564115.1 Natrialbaceae archaeon Tc-Br11_E2g8
CGTCGCCTACACCGCCGAGCCGGCCAGCCAGTCGGAGCTGCTCCTCTACGAGCTCACTGCCGCCCGGGGGACGCTGTATCTCTCGACGCAGCGCTCGGACGAGGCGATCCGGGAGGCGATCGACTCCTCGCTCGCCAGCGTCGGCAGCCCGACCGTCCGGCGGGTCGACCGGGAGAACCCGATCAAGGAGGCGAAACGCCTGATCGACGCCCTTCCGGAGGGCGCGAACCTCATCGTCGACACCGTCAGCGCCCTCGAACGCTGTGAACGCCACCGGTATATCGACTTCCTCAACTACCTCAAAGACCGGATGCTCGCGACGGGCTCGATCGCCATCCTCCACTGTCTGAAAGGCGACCGCGTCCCCGAACACCGCACGGAGACGATCCACGCCGCCGACGCCGTCTTCGACCTCCGGACCACCGTCGGCGCGACCGAGCTCGAGAACCACCTGACCGTGCCGAAGTTCCGCGTCGGCGGCGCGCCGACCGAGACGATCAAACTCGAGCTCTCCGAGCGCGTCGAGATCGACACCAGCCGGGACATCGCCTGACTCCAGCCGGGGGCGTCACCTCATCTCGGCCGGGGGCGTCGTCCGATTTTCAGCCGGGACGTCGCCTGACCAGTCGAGACGTCGCCCGACTCCCACTCGGGGCGTCGCCCGGTCCGCCCGTGGCGACGGCCTGGGCCCGCGTCGACGGCCTGGCCCGGGGTCCGTGGCGACGATCCGGGAGTCGGCTACTCGTCGAGACGCATCCGGACGCTCTCGGCGTGTGCCTCGAGCCCCTCGGCGTCGGCGAGCGTCGTGATCGTGTCGGCGAGTCCGTCGAGTCCCGCCCTCGAGAGTCGCTGGACGGTCGTCGATCGCAGGAACGTCTCGACTGCGAGGCCGCCGGTCAGCCGGGCGCCGCCGCCGGTCGGCAACACGTGGTTCGTCCCGCTTGCGTAGTCGCCGGCGGCGACGGGGGTGTACGGTCCGAGGAAGACGCTGCCGGCGCTGTCGATCCGTTCGAGGATCGCCTCCTCCTCGTCGGCGACGATCGCCAGGTGTTCGGGGGCGTACGACTCGGTAAAGAGGATCGCCTCGCTGAGCGATCTTGCGAGGAGGACGCCGCTGGCATCGTTCGCGAGCGCCGCCCGGACGACGTCCTCGCGGGCGCGGTCGCCGGCCAGCCGGTCGACCGCCTCGGCGACGGCCGCGGCGAGGTCGGCGTCGTCGGTCACCGCGACGACGCTCGCGTCGGGGTCGTGTTCGGCCTGAGCGAGGAGCTCGCCGGCGACGAGCGCCGGTTCTGCCGTCCCGTCCGCGAGGACGACCACCTCGCTCGGTCCGGCCAGGAAGTCGATCTCGACGTCGCCACGCACCTCGGCTTTCGCCGCCGTCACCCACCGGTTGCCGGGGCCGACGATCTTCGCGACCGGACCGACCGTCTCGGTGCCGTAAGCGAGGGCGGCGATCGCCTGTGCGCCGCCGACGGCGTACACCGCGTCGGCGCCGGCGGCGTGGATCGCCGCGAGCGTCGCGGGGTCGATCTCCTCGGCCGGCGGCGTCACCACCGAGACGTGTTCGACGCCCGCGACGACCGCCGGCACGACCCCCATGATGGCACTCGAGGGGTAGGCGGCCGTCCCGCCGGGGACGTACACCCCGGCGCTGTCGATCGGCCGGAACCGTCGGCCGAGCTCCCGTCCCGCCTCGAACTCCCGGCGCCAGTCGGTCGGCAGCTGTGCCTCGTGGAACTCCCGGACGTTTCCGGCGGCGGTCTCGATCGCCGTCCGTATCTCGTCGTCGACGGCCTCGTAGGCCCGCCGACAGTCGTCGGTGATCTCGAGGTTGCCGACCTCGACGCCGTCGAACTCCCGGGCGAACTCGCGGACGGCGACGTCGCCCTCCTCGCGGACGCGACCGACGATGTCGGCGACGTCCTCCCGCACCGCCTCGATGCCGGCGTCCCGTTCGAAGAACGCCTCCCGCTCGGCCGGGGAGAGCTCCCCCACCTCGCGTACGTCGATTCCCATGGTTGCGCCTGGGTGCGACGGCTCAAGAGGGTTTCCGTCCGACGCGCCACCGCGTCCCGGTCGCGTCGGCGGAACCGACGCGTCGACCGGCGGAACTATATCTTCTGTATACTGAACTCGAACGTTATCTTTTCCTGCCCAGGCCGGGTTTCGACTCGTCGAACCGTCGCCTCGTACCGTCGGAAACCGTCTCACAGACTCTATAGGAGGAAAGAACGGCCCCGAGTGATACGAGGCCGTATATATTGGAATTATTTCACTACCGGGGTAATACCGGCTGTCAGCCACGAACTGCCAGTTACGTTCTCCACGGGGTCGCGTCTCTCACTCGAGGGGCTCGACGAGCTCGACGACGTGGCCGTCGGGGTCCTCGATGAACGCCGTCCGGGCGCCCGCGGCGGGCTGGTCGGCGGGCTCGGAGACGACGCCGTGGTCGTCGATCCGCTCGAACGCCGCGTCGACGTCGTCGACGCCGATCGCGAGGTGGTCCCAGGCGGTGCCGGCCTCGAAGGACTCCTCGCCGTCGGTGTCCGACAGCTGGATCTCGACGCCGTCCTCGTCGGCGACGTAGAGGTTGCGGGTGTCGCCGTCGGGGGTGGTAAACTCCCAGGAGCGTTCGAACCCGAGCTCGCTTTCGTACCAGTCGGCGGCGCGTTCGGCGTCGGCCACGTTCAGACAGACGTGTATCAGCGACATGCGTCCGGAGCCCACTCGTGGCACGGGAATAAACACCACGGTTTCGATCTCCCCGGCTTCGACCGCCGGTTTCGGGGGCTCGCGGGGGGTTTCGAGCGATCCCCGCGACCCGGGGGCGGGGATCACCCAAGGCTTAATTCGTCACCTTTCTACTATCGGAGTATGGCAGTCGAAGACCGGTTCTACGATCCGGAGGGGTTAGAGACGTCAGCGACCGCTCTCGGCACCGACCGGCCGGACGTCGGCGAGTACGTGGCCCTCGCGAGCGACCTCCGCGAGCGCGTCCGCGGGGAGGTGCAGTTCGACGAGTACGCCCAGATCCTCTATGCCACCGACGGGAGCATCTACCAGGCCAGGCCGGCCGGCGTCGTCCTCCCCAGAGACGAGGACGACGTGATCGCCGCAGTCGAGGTCGCCGCCGACCACGACGTGCCGGTGCTCCCGCGGGGTGCCGGCTCCTCGCTCGCGGGCCAGGCCGTCGGTCCCGGCTGTATCGTCCTCGATTTCACCAAGTACATGGACGACCTGCTCGAGGTCGACCCCGAGAGCCAGCGGGCGGTCGTCCAGCCCGGGCTCGTCCAGGACCACCTCGACGCGGCGGTCGCCGACCACGGCCTGAAGTTCGCCCCGGATCCCGCCTCCTCGAACCGGTCGACGATCGGCGGCGGCATCGGCAACAACTCGACGGGTGCACACTCCGTCCGGTACGGCATCACCGACGCCTACACCGAGGAGCTGAAGGTGGTGCTCGCCGACGGCTCGCTCGTCCACACCCGCGAGCTCGTCCTCGACGGCGAGGAGTACGACCGGATCGTCGGCAAGGACGATCTGGAAGCCCGGATCTACGAGACCGTCCGCGGGCTGGTCGAAGACCACGAGGCGGAGATCGAGGAGCGATACCCCTCGCTGAAACGGTCGGTGTCGGGTTACAACCTCCAGAAGGTGATCTACGAGAACGAGGCCGGCGAGGAGGTGATCAACCTCTCGAAGCTGTTCGTCGGTGCGGAAGGCACCCTCGGGGTGATCGTCGAGGCGACGCTCTCGCTCGTGACCGTCCCCGAGGAGACCGCGCTGGCGATCTACTTCTTCGCCGACCTGATCGACGCGATGGAGGCGGTCCCGGAGGCCCTCGAGTTTCCCGTCAGCGCCGTCGAGCTGATGGACGACGAGGTGTTCCGGCTCGCCCGGGAGTCGGAGGGGTACGCCGAGTACGCCGAGCCGATCCCCGAGGAGGCGACGGCGGCGCTGATGCTCGAGTGGGACGACGAGTGCGTCGAGGACTTCGAGGCGGCGATTGGGGAGACGAACGCCCACTTCGTCGAGGACGGCACCGCATTCGACGTCATCGAGGCGTACACCGAGGCCGATCAGGCCGACCTCTGGAAGCTCCGGAAGGCCGCGATCCCCCTCCTGATGGCCCTCGAGGGCGATCCGAAGCCGTACCCGTTCATCGAGGACGCGACGGTGCCACCCGAGGAGCTCGCGGAGTACGTCGCGAGCTTCGAGGGGATCCTCGAGGACCACGGCACCTCCGCGGCGTACTTCGCCCACGCCGGATCGGGAACCCTCCACATCCGGCCGATCCTCAACCTCAAAGACGAGGACGGGATCGAGACGATGCACGCGATCACCGACGACGTCACGGACCTCGTGCTCGAACACCACGGGGCGTTCTCCGGGGAACACGGCGACGGGATGGCCCGCACCGAGTTCAACCCCAAGATGTACGGCGAGGCTCTCTGGGGGGCGTTCAAGGAGCTGAAGACCGCCTTCGACCCCGACTGGCTGATGAACCCCGGCAACGTCGTCTACCGCGAGGGGCCCGGCGATCCCGGCCCCGAGAGCGAGCGTGGCGTCGGCGCCGACATGCGCGAGAACCTCCGGTACGGCGCGAGCTACCGGTCGATCGAACCCCAGACCGCCCTCGACTTCGAGGACGAGGGGGGCTTTTCCCACCTCGTGGAGCTGTGTAACGGCTGTGGCACCTGCCGGCAGACCGACTCGGACGTGATGTGTCCGACCTACCGCGCCTCCAAAGAGGAGATCCAGACGACCCGCGGGCGGGCGAACATGCTCCGGGCGGCCATCTCCGGGGAGCTCCCCGAGGAGGAGATCCACTCCGAGCGATTCCAGACCGAGGTGCTCGACCTCTGTGTGGGCTGTAAGGGCTGTAAGAGCGACTGTCCGACCGGCGTCGACCTGGCGAAGCTCAAAGCCGAGGTCAAACACGAGTACCACCAGGAGAAGGGTACCAGCCTGCGGACGCGCCTCTTCGGCAACATCGACCGGCTCTCGGCGCTCGGGAGCGCCCTCGCGCCGCTGTCGAACGTCGGTCCGAAGCTGCCCGGCTCGCGGGCCCTGATGGAGCGGCTGTTCGGCATCGCCGCCGACCGGGAGCTGCCGACCTTCGAGTCCCGGTCGCTCGTCGACTGGTTCGACGCGCGGGGAAGCCGGCTCCCCGAAGCCGACGCCGACGCGAAGGTGCTCCTGTTCCCGGATACGTACACGAACTACAGCTACACGCGCCCGGGGAAGGTGACGGTCCAGGTCCTCGAGACCGCCGGCGTCCACGTCCGGGTCGCCGACGAGCTGGCCCCCAGCGGCCGGGCGGCGTTCTCGATGGGGCTGCTCGACGACGCCCGCGAGCACGCCGAACACAACGTCGAGACGCTCGCGCCGTACGTCGCCGACGGCTGGGACGTCGTCTTCGTCGAACCCTCCGACGCCGTGATGTTCCAGGACGAGTACCGCGACCTGCTCTCCGGGCCGGCGGTCGACCGCGTCGCCGACGCCGCCTACGGGATCATGGAGTATCTCGACACCATGCGGATCGACGACCGGCTCGCGTTCGACGCCCCCGGGGAGACGCTGACCTACCACGGCCACTGCAACCAGAAGGCCACCCGGAAGGACCACCACGCCGTCGGGGCGCTCCGTCGGGCGGGCTACGACGTCGATCCGCTCGACTCGACGTGCTGTGGGATGGCCGGCTCCTTCGGCTACGAGGCCGAACACTACGAGCTCTCCCAGGCGATCGGTCGGATCCTCTTCCGGCAGGTCGAGGAGAGTCCCGGCGACGTCGTCACCGCGCCCGGGGCCTCCTGTCGCTCCCAGCTCGGCGACCGGCCCGGGGAGTCCCAGCCGCCTCACCCGATCGAGAAGTACGTCGAGGCGATCGTCGGCCCGGCCGACTCCGCGGTCGTTGCCGACGCCACCGACCGCCGGCTCGTCGCCGACGGCGAGGACGACTGACCGTCTTCGCACCGTCCGGACGTCTTCGGGTTTCGTGGCCATCGCCGGTTCGTCCAGCGACTCCAGTGGCCGACCCGATCGGCGAATCTGGTCGCTGCGTTCTCTATCGGAGAACGCGTCGGCCGGAACCGTCCGAAACCGTCGGATGCGTTACAGCCGTACACGTGTAAAATAGCCGCAGAGCCGGTTTTCGATCCCAGAACCGACCGAAACAACCATTTCGAACGTATATCACTAAATTGTACATTTCGAGACATATCCGATCCGGTCGGGGCTGTCCGACCGGCAGAACCGACGCCAAAAGGCTTCTAAAGTGTAAATGACCCGAAACCGGTCGTCGACTCGTCCAAAAAGTCGGATAAATAAAATATAGAATTTCTATCTTTAGCAGATCCTATAAAAGAGATTACTAAACTGGCGACCGTCCGACGTGGCCGATCGGCGTCGCCGTCGGTGTCGTAGCGCGGAACGACGTTCTCCTACACAGAACAATACTTATGATTCTGTGGGTGTTTCGTTCTCGAGTGCCCCGAGATGCGAAACACCCGGTGAAGACCACCGAGCGGTCCCTCCAGCTCGTCGAGGCGCTGAAAGAGCGCGATCGGGCGGGC
>LKNG01000148.1 GCA_001564115.1 Natrialbaceae archaeon Tc-Br11_E2g8
AGCCTAGGCCGGGATTTGAACCCGGGCTCTCGTCCTTACCAAGGACGCGCTTTACCGCTAAGCTACCCAGGCGCGCAACTGATGGTTGACGTGAGTCGTCTTTATGGGTTTCGGTTCGACCTACGGGTCGGTCGCTGACGTCGCCCGGTCGGTGGGTCGGCCGTCGCCGATCGACGTCTCGGTCGACCGGCTCCCGAACTCCGGGATACACTCCGCGGCGGGGGGAAACGCCGGCCCCAGCTCCTCGCCGAGTTCGGTCGCGAACCCGAGCAGCGTCGGCGTCGGCTTCGCGCCGACCGCCGCGGCGCCGGCGAGCACCGCCAGCTCGAGGACGTGACGTTCGAGGTTCCCGTCCAGCCGGTCGGTGTCGGCACCGGCGTCCTCCCGGAGCGTCTGGTCGCGGCCGAACGCCTGGACGGTCCTGACGGCCTTGCCGGCGGCGGCGGTTCGTGCGAGCAGGTAGAAGCCACGGGCGACGAGGATGTCCGCCGCCAGGATCTCGAGGTCGCCCTCGCCGTTTGCCGAGACGTCGGTCCAGGGCTCCTCGTGGGCCAGCCGGCGGGTCAGCCGGAGCCCCTCGTAGATCAGCTGGACGCCGGCGGCACGGTGGACGATCCCGTCGACGTCGACGTCGGCGTCGATGGCCACGGCGCTTTCGACGGTGAGCACCCCGGGAGTCATCGACGCGCCGTCTAGAACGTCGGTGATGACGTCGTGGAGTCCCGGTGGTTCCACGTCCGCGACGGCGTCGTGGGCGGCACGTCGGCAACTGGCGACCCTCTCCATCACCGGTGGCTTACGGCGGGGGAAGCAAAGGCCTTTGGAAAGGCCGAAGCGGGGTCCCCGAGTTGGCTACGGGAACCCATCGGTCGCGGGTGTGCCGGTTCGGGGGTCGGGACGGCGTCTCGGTTCGAGGAGCCGGGAGTACCGTCTCACTCCAGGGGCTCGGGGGCCGGCGGAACCGCTCGCTTGTGTTCGCTCGCGAGGTACATCCCCCGGATCCGTTCGACGGTTTCGACGTCGACCTCCAGTAAGCGTGCGGTCGCCGCGACCGAGAACGGACCGTCGACGTGGGTCGCGAGGATCGAGTCGAGGGTGTCGTAGTCGATGCCGAGCTCCTCCTCGTCGGTCTGGTCGGCCCACAGCTCCGCGGTCGGCGTCTGCTCGACGTACTCCTCGGGGACGCCGACGTGGCGGGCGAGCTGGCGGACCTGCATCTTATAGAGGTTGCCGATCGGGTGGCAGTCGACGGCGCCGTCGCCGTACTTCGTGAAGTAGCCGACGGCGGCCTCGCTGCGGTTGCCGGTGCCGAGGACGAGCCGGTTCTCGTGGTTCGCGACGAGATAGTTGAACACCGCACGTACCCGTGCGCGGGCGTTCCCGACGGCGACGTGGTCGCTCGCGGCCGCGGGGTAGGCGTCGAGCAACGCGTCGACGATCGGCTCGACCTCGAACACGTCGTGGTCGATCCCGAGGAGCTCGGGGACGCGTTCGGCGTCGCTCATCTGTTCGTCGTCGCTGACTTTCGCGGGCAGGACGAGCCCGTAGACGGCGTCGGAGCCGAGCGCCTCGACGGCCAGGTGGGCCGTGAGGGTGCTGTCGATCCCCCCCGAGAGCCCGAGGACGGCGCCGTCGGCGCCGGCGGCTTCGGCCCGGTCGGCGATGAACTCCACGATGTGCTCGCGTCGACGATCCAGTTCCGCATCGGAGAGACGGAGGTCCAGCATCGGGAGCGTCTACGGGAGCGGCGGTGAAATACGCTACCCCGACGGAGGGAAACTGGACGCGCGTCAATCGGGAACGGACGGCGGGCCGGAACGCTACGTTCAAGTGAGACGAGCGGGAACGGTAGGGCGAGCGCCGGTGGTCTAGTGGTAGGACATGAGCTTCCCAAGCTCATAGCCCGGGTTCAATTCCCGGCCGGCGCACTTCCTGTGAACGGTAGTGAGCGGTGACCTCACAGGAACTCCCTGGCTTTCGCGACGTTGTCGCCGAACATGGTAAACGCCGCCGCGAGGACCAGTATCTTGAACAGCGTCGAGGGATCCTCGGGTCCGACGGCGAACAGGTCCACGGCGATGAAAACGAGCAGTATCAGCGCCGCGACCCCCATCTCGATTTTGTCCCTGGTTTTGAATCCCATGGCCGTGGTCTCCCGCCGACGTGTAAATAATTATTAGTATTTTTCGGAGAGTTCTCGGCCGTATCGGATCGGCGGGTTCGGGACCGGAAGCGGCCGGCGCGTCGAGGCCGGATCGCTTTTTATCGACCGGCGGCCTACT
Organism: Natrialbaceae archaeon Tc-Br11_E2g8; assembly: GCA_001564115.1. Lineage (GTDB taxonomy): Archaea > Halobacteriota > Halobacteria > Halobacteriales > Natrialbaceae > Tc-Br11-E2g8. The sequence continues at coordinate 2,283 of LKNG01000148.1, forward strand.
CGGTACATGACTGCGAGCTGGGGGTCGCTGTTCGACCGGGCCGAGAGCCACGACGTCGACCGCGAGGCGATCCGCGCGGCGCTCGAGCGGCGACGGGACGTCCCGGGAGACGACGGTCCGGGTGACGATGGGTCGGCCACCAACGGCCGGAGTGACGACGGTCCGTCCGACGATGGCCCGGTCGCTGACGATCGGGGTGCGGACGGTTCGGCGATGACGGGGGATGGGGATGGCTGACCGGCCGGACGCCGCCCGGGTGGTCGCCGACGCGGACGTCCTCGCTACGGACCTGCTCGTCGGCGGGGCCGCCCGCGAGGCGCTCGATCACGTCCGGAGTCACTCCTGGATCGAACTCGTCGCCACCGACCGGCTGCTCGCGGACACGGAGGCAGTCGTGGCGACCCTCGTCGATCCCGAACTGGCTGCCGACCACCGCGAGCGCCTCGAGCGCGAACGCGTGCGGGTCGACCAGCCCGCGGCCGACCACCCCGCGCTGGCGTCGGCCTACCGTGGTCGGGCGGCTCACCTCCTCTCGTACGACGAGCGGCTCCGGTCGGCGCGGGCGGGGATGCGTCTCAGATCGCGGCTGTCGGTGAGCGTCCGGTCGCCGGCGGCGTTCGCCCGGCTGTTCGATCCGGCGGCCCTCCACGAGGCCGTCGAAGGCGGTCCCTACCCCGGCCCGGACGTCGACCCGCGAGCGTAGACGGCCGCCAGTGCCGCCTTCCCGGCCGATTTTGGGGGGTGCCGTCCGGGCCGGAGCGACGGGCCAGCGGCGCGACACCCCGGCTACCGTCGGCTCGACACCTCGTGTAACGTGAGGGTAACAAAGCCGGTCGCCCGTCTCCGACAGCGCGTATGCCTACGGCGACGGCGGTGGTGTGTGGATGAGCCTCGGCGAATCGACGGCGACGGGGCTTGGCTACGTCCGGCTCTACCCCGGCGATCTGGCGCTCGTCTCGCTCGCGGCGGCCGTCGTCTACTACCTCGTGACGGTCCTCGAGCCGGGCAGTGCGATCCGGCTGTTGGCGGCGTTTCCGCTGGTTGCGTTCCTGCCCGGCTACGCGCTGGTGTCGGTGCTGTTCCCGACGCGGGAACGCCGCCGGGAGGGCGAAGGACCGACGGCGGGAATCGACGGCATCGAGCGGCTGGCGCTCGCCGTCGCTCTCTCGCTGGTCATCGTTCCAGTAGTCGCGCTGGGGCTCGCGGTGACCGTCTGGGGTCTGGCCCCCGGGCCGGCGGCGGCGGTGCTGGCGGGGCTCACGATCGCCCTCGCCCAGCTCGGGGTCGCCCGCCGGCTGCTCGTCCCAGAGGGTGATCGCTTCTCGGCCGCGGCGGCGATGCCGTCGGTCGCTGCCGACGATCCGGTCGTGACGGCGTCGACGGCCGTGCTCGTCGTCTCGATTCTCGCCGTCGGAGTGGCGTTCGCGGGTGCGTTCGGACCGGCGAGTTCGGCGGCGACGTTCACCGAGCTCGGGATGTACACCGAGGACGACGACGGCGAGCTCGTCGCCGGCGCCCTCCCGGACGAGACGTTCCCGGCGGAGTCGATCCCGGTAGTCTACGCCATCGACAACCAGGAGGGTACCGAAGTCGAGTACACGCTCGTCGTCCAGGAACAGCGCGTCGAGGGCGACACGGTGGTCGACCGGACGGAGCTCGAGTCGGTTCCGGTGACGGTCGCCGACGGCGAGCGCGAAGCGGTGCCACTCGACGTCACCCCGGCTGCCGAGAACGACACGGTGCGGATCGCCGGCCTGCTGTACGCCGACGAGCCACCGTCGACGCCGACGATGGACGACGCCGACGAGCGCGTTCACTTCTGGGTGAACGTGACGGGAGGTGACGGCGACGACCTCCTCGAGATCGAAGGCGAGGACGAGGGCGACGAAACCGACGTTCTCGACCTGCTCGAGGACGACGACGATACCGACGTCGACGATGAGGACGGCGCTGATGGCGAGGACGCGGACGGAGCCGGCGCCGTGGACGGCGTCGGGGCCGACGGCGAGGACGGAGCGGACGGCGTCGGGGCCGACGGTGAGGACGGCGCGGACGGCGTCGGGACAGATGTCGAGGACGACGCGGACGAAGATGGCGGCATCGTCGACGACATCATCGACTCGATTTTCGGCGACGACGACGAGGAGTGATCGGGCGAACGCTGGCTCTCCGATCCCGAACGCTTCCGTCAGGCCAGCACGCTGGCGGCTCGAATCAGCCGGCGTTCGCCGAACGCCGGGCCGACGAGCTGGAGGCCGACCGGCAGCCCGTCGGTCTCGCCGGCGGGCACCGAGATGGCCGGCAGGTCCGCGAGGTTGACCGGGACGGTGTTCGCGTCCGCGAGGTAGAGTTTCAGCGGATCCTCGAGTCCCTCCCCGAGCTCGAAGGGGGGGACGGGCATCGTCGGCGAGGCGATGACGTCGACCTCCGACAGCACCGAGTCGAAGTCGGCTTTCACCCACGCCCGGGCGTCCTGGGCTTTCCCGTAGTACTTCTCCTGGTAGCCCGCCGAGAGGGCGAACGTGCCGAGCAGGATCCGGCGTTTGACCTCGTCGCCGAAGCCGGCTTTCCGGGCCCGGGCGAAGCTCTCGTTCCAGTTGCCGTCGTACCCACCGGAGGTGCCGTACCGGACGCCGTCGAAGCGAGCGAGGTTCGAGGAGGCCTCGCTCATCGCGATCACGTAGTAGGCCTCGACGGCGTGTTCGACCGACGGGAGCGTGACCTCCTCGACGGTCGCGCCGCGGTCTTCGAGCTCCCCGATGGCGTCCCGGAACGTCTCGACGACCCCCTCGTCTGCCCCGTCGACGAGTTCGGTCGGCACGCCCACCGTGAGGCCGTCGACGTCGCCGTCGGCGGCGTCGGCGTACCGGAGATCCGCGGTGGACGTCCCGACGTCCCCTCGCCCGTCCGTCGACGCCCCGGCTGCTCCTCGCCCATCCGTCGATCTCTCGGCGCCCCTTCGATCGTCCGTCGACGTTCCGGCGTCGGGTGGCGCCCGGGTCGTCGCGTCGCGCTCGTCGGGGCCGGCGATCACCTCGAGCAGTTCGGCGGCCTCCTCGACGCTCCGGGCGAACGGGCCGATCTGCTCTAAACTGTTCGCGTAGGCGACCAGCCCGTACCGGGAGACGAGCCCGTAGGTGGGTTTGATGCCGACGACGCCACAGAACGCGGCCGGGCACCGAACCGAGCCGCCGGTGTCGGAGCCCAGCGCGAGGTCGGCCTCGCCGGCGGCGACCGCCGCGGCGGAGCCACCGGAGGAGCCCCCGGGGACGTGTCCCGGTGCGGCCGGGTTGTCGGTGGGGCCGAAGTGGGAGGTCTCGGTCGTCGTCCCCATCCCGAACTCGTCCATGTTGGTCTTGCCGACGATCGTCGCGCCGGCGGCTTTCAGTCGCTCGACGACCGTCGCGTCGTACGGGGGGACGTAGTCGGCGAGGGTCGCCGACCCGCAGGTCGTCGCCACCCCGGCCGTCGAGATGTTGTCCTTGACGGCGACGGTCCGGCCGGCGAGCGGGCCGTCGGGAGCGCCCGCGATCTCGGTCTCGGTGATGAAGGCGTCGGACATGGTCAGGAGACGTTCGGCCCCTTGAAGTAGCCGTCCTCGCTCTCCGGGGCGTTCCCCAGTGCCGCCTCCCGGTCTAAGGGTTCGCGGCGCTCGTCCGGGCGCATCACGTTCGTCAACTCGGCGTCCCGGTCGACCTCCGGCACCGAGTCGAGGGTCTCGAAGTACCCGAGGATCTCCGCGAACTGGGCGGCAAAGCGGTCGACCTCCTCTTCGTCCAGGTCGATCCGGGCCAGCGCCGCCACGTGGCGGACCTCCTCGGGGCTGACGGCGTCCTCGCTCATACCTCCCCGGACCGGTTTCGGCGGAGTAAGGGTTTCGGTACGTGCGGCGCCGGCGAGCCCCGTCCCCGGTCGTGACGTCGAAACGGAAGACGGGAAACGTCGACACTTCGTTTCGAAACGTAATTTTGTAATGCAACCAGAATAATTAAGCCCGGCCGGCACGTGTGTTTACGACGAGGAAGGAAGCCCTCCAGCGTGGCGACCGCGTGATCATGAGAGACACAGGTGTCAGGACCCGGACCGACGAGCGCGACGGACGGACCGACGAGCGCGACGGACGGACCAACGAGCGCGAGGAGTGTCCGGAGTGTGGCGGCCGGCTGGTCAGCGACGCCGAACACGCCGAGACCGTCTGTACCGACTGTGGGCTGGTCGTCGAGGAACGCGAGATCGACCGCGGCCCGGAGTGGCG
>LKNG01000149.1 GCA_001564115.1 Natrialbaceae archaeon Tc-Br11_E2g8
CGGCTCTAGAGCCGCAGGTGTGCCGGCGGATCGGCCATCTCGAGTTCCTCGTAGAGGCCGAGGCGATCCTCCTCGATCCAGATCTCCGCGATCTCCCCGTCCTCGACGCGGTAGATCGCGATCCCGCTCCACTCGGCGGCGTGGCCCGTCGGCTCGACGCCCCGGTACTCGCCGGTGTGAGTGCCACTTGCAGTGTACCGGACGGCTACGGCGTCCTCTCCGGCGACGACGAGCTCCGTCTCCCCCGCGTAGTCCGGAAACGTCTCGACGTGTGCCTCGAGTAGCTCGTGGACCTCCTCGTGGCCGTGACGATCCTCGCGAACCCCGTGGTGGACGACGTCCTCGGCGAGCAGCTCCGAGAGGACCTCTTCGTCCCGTTCGTTGAACGCACGCAGGTACTGTCCGACGAGCGTCTCGAGCCGGTCGTGTTCGTCTTCGGCTGGCATCCTTACACCCCGAACGAGCTACAACGTCCAGCGTGTTAACGGTTTGCCACGAACGCCACACGCCGGCACGCCGAATCGCTCACCGGTGCCCAATCGAGGCCTTCGCTGGCGGCCCATCGAGGCACTCGTCGGTAGCCCCACCGACTCGTTCAGTACGTCGACAAGCCCACCGACTCGTTCAGTACGTCGGCAGCCGCGCCGACCGCTCGGAGCCCTCGACGAACGGGAGCTCGGTCGTGGTCGCGGGGACTTCCTCGCCGCCGACGCGGACGGTGACCGTTTCGGCGTCGAGGCCGTACTCGACCAGCGCCAGCGCGATCGGCCGTCCGAGCAGCGGGCTCACGTCCGCGCGGGTCACCTCGCCGACGCTCGCGTCGCCGTCGAAGACGGCCGCGCCGGCCGCCGGGACGCCGCCGGCCCCGGAACCGTCCCCGTCGTCGGCCCCGGAACCGTCCTCTCCGTCGGCCCCGGAACCGTCCCCGTCGTCGGTGCCGGAACCGTCCTCTCCGTCTGCTTCGTGGTCGACGTCGGTCCCGTCAAGCTCCAGTCCGATCAGCCGCCGGCTCGGCCGTCCGCGGTTTTCGACCCTGGAGACGACCTCCTGTCCGACGTAACAGCCCTTCTCGAAGTCGAGTGCGCTCCGCAGGCCGAGGACGTTCGGAATCCGTCCCTCGAGCTCGGTCGAGAAAAGCGGCGAGCCCGCCTCGAGGGTGAGCGTCTCCCAGCTGCGGTAGCCGAAGGGGGCGACGGCCATCCCCTGGGTCTCGAGGACGTCGTACGCCTTCTCGGCGTCGTCGGCCCCACAGACGACCGCGTAACTCTCCTCGCCGGCGAGGCCGTCGGTACGGATCACGGTCACGCCGGCCTCGCCCATCGAGCCCCGTTCGAACGCGAACCGACGGTCGGGCGTCGACGGGCCGGTGAAGACGCTCGCGACCTTCTCGGTCGCCTTCGGCCCGTGGACCTCGAAGACGGCGAACTCCTCGGTCGCGACGCGGATCTCGACGTCCTGGATGAACACCTTCTCGGCCCAGTCGGCCGCCAGCTCCTCGGCCAGCGCCGGCGGCGTGAGCAACAGCAGCCGCTCGCCGGCGTTGTAGACGTACAGCTCGACCTCGATCCCGCCCTGGGGGTCGAGCACGAGCGCGTAACAGCCCTCGCCGTCGCCGTCGGGCACCCGGTTCGAGACGACGTTGTCGACGTACTCGACGCGGTCGTCGCCCTCGACCACGACGACGCCGTAGGCGGGCTCGAACAGCCCGGCGCCGTTTCGTACCGCCCGGTGGGCGCGTTCGGGACGGCCGTAGTGTTCGACGATCCGGCGACCGCCACGTTCCCCGAAGGTCGCGCCGTGGTCGGCGTGAACGGACTCGATGAGGCTCATGGCTCACCCGAGGCGCTTCAGCCGTATGAGGATTTCCGATCCGTCCGGAGGGGTGTGCTCGAACCCGTCCGGGGACCTGTGCTCGAAACTGCCGGGGGAGTACGCCCGGACTCGTCCGGGGACCTGTGCTCGAAACTGCCGGGGGAGTGCGCCCGGACTCGTCCGCGGCTAGAAAGGGAACCGGTCCCGGAGCCGGTCGACGATCGATCCCCCCTCCTCGTCGACCGGCTCCGCGGGGATCACACGATCTGCGGGTTTGATCTGGGTCCGGCCGGGGGCGGCGTCGACGACGATGAGGTCGTCTTCTTTCAGCCGGGCGAGAGCCCCCTCCAGCTCGTCGATGTCGGCCGAGACGGCCGCTCTGAGCTCGAAGACGGTCATCCCGTCGTCGGCCCGATTGACCAGCGCGTCGAGGACCGCGACCTCGACTTCCTCCCGGTCCCGGTACTCCCGCTTGGCTCTCATCCGTCGACACATTCGTCGACCCAGGATTTGAGGGTTACCGTTCCCGTCCGGTACGTTTCGGGACTCGAGGGCTCGCTCCCGTCCGGTACGCTTTTTATCCCACTCTCGGTACGGGGTGGCAATGGCACTGCGATGTTCGTTGCTCGGTCACGACTACGGCGAGCTCGAAACCGAGCACGAGCGCGAAGAACGCGGCAGCGAGGTCGTGGTGACCGTCCGGGAGTTCGAGACGTGTGCCCGCTGTGGGGACGTCAACGTCGTCGGCGAGAGCACCGAGGTGACGTCCCTTCCCACCGACGCCTCCTCGGGCGACGAGCCGGCGACCGTCGACGACCACGCGGTCGCCGACCGCGCCGACGAGCCCGGGGTCGCCGACCACGCCGACGGATCCGTGGCCGCCGACCCCGGAAGCGACGGCTCCGGACCGGGGATCGAGACGCCTGGGGACGACCCGGGCGCCGGAACGGCCGGGAGCGATCCAGCCGAGGACACGTCCGAACTCGAAGACGACGCCGTCATCGTCGACGACGGGTCGGCGGAGGGATCGAGCACACGCACCGGGGTGGCCGACGCTGGCCCGGAGCCGGCAGCCGACGCCGACGAGCCGATCACCGACGACGCTGGTGAGCCGATCACCGACGACGCGGGCGAGCCGATCACCGACGACGGCGAGATTCTGGACGAACGGCCGGACGACCGCGCCCACGGGGAGTGGCCCGCGGCCGACGACGTCGGACCGCCGGTCGGCGCGGACGAGGGGGCAGCCGACTGGCCCGATTCCGACGAGGAACCCATCGAGGACGACGGCGAGCCCGCGCCGTGGCCCGACGCCGACGACGAACCAACCGAGGGCGACGGCGAACCCGCGCCGTGGCCCGACGCCGACGACCCCGCCGAATCCGACGTCCCCGAGGACGGGGCGACCGAGGACGACGCCGTCATCCTCGACGCCGAGCCGGCCGCGGACGCCGCCGACGAGGGGACGGCCCCCGACGGGGAGTCGGCGGCCGGCGGTCCGGGGGCGGCCGAGGACACCTCGCCCCCCGCCGAGCGGACGACGGCCGACGCCGCCGGCGACGACGGAACCGACCCGGGGACCGGAATCGCCAGCGCCGGCTCCGTTCCCGCCCCGGGTTCGGGCGGATCCGAGAGCGCCGACGCCGTCGCCCTCGAGTGTCCGCGCTGTTCGTTCGCCGGCACCCGCAGCTCCCTCCGGCCGGGGGACATCTGTCCGGAGTGTCACAAGGGGTATCTCGCCGCCCGCGACGCCCCCTGATCGCGGTCAGTAGCTCTCCGGCGGGAGCGGATCTTTCACCGTCAGCGCCATCGACGTCCCGCCGCCGACGAGGACGGTGAACCAGTAGGTCGCGAACCGAAAGAGGATCGCGACGGCGGTCGCGACGGCGACGCTCGTCGGTGCGACCACGTAGAGCGCACCGGCCATCGTCGCCTCGACGCCCCCGATTCCGCCCGGTGTCGGCAACAGGAAGCCGAGCTTGCTCACCGCGACGACGAGCATGGCGACGCCGAACGACAGGGGGACACCCAGCGCGTGTGCGGAGGCGTAGAGTGCGACTGCGAGCCCGAGCCAGCCGAGGTGGGCGTAGACGAGCGCCGCTGCCATCGCCCGTCTGTCCGTCGAAACCAGCTCGAGGGTCGTGTAGAACCCCTCGAGACGCCGCCTGACGTTCTCCCTCGTGAGCAGCCGCGCTTTCGACGCCGAGAACCGGGCGACGAGGCCACGGAGCCCCGCGACCGCGCGGACGACGCCCGCGTCGAACAGTCCCCGCTTCCACCACAGGAGGGTGGCGAGGGCAGCCACGGCGCCGACGAGCCCGGCGACGGGCAGGGCGTACTCCCCGACGTCGGCCGGCGGCGCGTCGACGAGAAGCAGGTAGCCGGCGCCCACGAGCCCGAAGCTGTAGTACGGCAGGTAGTTGAGGAAGTCGGCGCTCACGACGCCGGCGAGGCTCTCCTCGTAGGCGGCGTCGGTGTACCGCGAGACGATCGCGGCGACGCCGACGCCCGAGGTGAGCTGTCCGTAGGGGGTGACGTACTTCAGAAACGAGGCGGTCAGGAAGACCCCGAGCAACAGCCAGTAGGGTCTGGGCCGGTCGACGACGGCCAGCACGCGGGCCCACACCGCCGTCCGGAAGGCGAACGTGCCGAGCGTGCCCAGGAAGGCGACGGCGTACACGGCGAGCTCCGCGCGGGCGATCGCCGCGAGCACCTCCTCCCAGCCCACGGCGACGACGAACAGTGCGAGCAGGGCCAGCGCGATCGCGACCGCGATCGCCGCACGCCGTTTCATCTCACTCTCGCCGACGCTCGGCTCGGTTCGAAGGCCACTGTCGTCCGGACGTATTTCCCCAAACGCATAACCGTTGCTCCGTGTCGCCCCGACTCGATCCCGGTGGCCGTCGTGTCGTCGACGTTCCGATCCCGGCGGGCCGGACCCGACGATTCAAATCCGTCCCTCACGAAGGGTCGCCGATGGGTAACGCAGCGCTCCGGGAGATCGCCGTCATCGAGGAGGTGCCGTTCTCGCGACTCGAGGGATCGGTCGTCGCCGTCGACGCACACAACTGGCTCTATCGCTATCTGACGACGACCGTCAAGTGGACCGACAGCGAAAAGTACACCACCGCCGACGGCACGGAAGTCGCGAACCTCGTCGGGATCGTCACCGGGCTCCCGAAGTTCTTCGAGGCCGACATCGTCCCGGTGATGGTGTTCGACGGCGGTCCCTCGGAGCTCAAAGCCGACGAGATCGCGTCCAGACGCGAGCGACGCGAGCGCGACGAGCGTCGGCTCGAGGACGCCCGCGAGGCCGGCGATCCGGTCGCGGTCGCCCGCCTCGAGTCGCGCACCCAGCGGCTGACGCCGACGATCCAGGAGACGAGCCGGGAGCTGCTGGCGCTGCTCGACGTCCCGGTCGTCGAGGCCCCCGCCGAGGGGGAAGCCCAGGCGGCCCACCTCGTCCGTCGCGGCGACGCCGACTACGTCGGCACCGAGGACTACGACGCGTTGCTGTTTGGCTCCCCGCGGACGCTCAGGGGGCTGACGGGCAAGGGTGATCCGGAGCTGATGGAGCTCGAGGCGACCCTCGAACGCCACGGGCTGAGCCGCGAGGAGCTGATCGACGCGGCGATCCTCGTCGGGACGGACTTCAACGAGGGCGTACACGGCGTCGGCCCGAAGACCGCCCTCTCGGAGATCCGCGAGCACGGGGACCTCTGGTCGGTCCTCGAGGCCCGGGGGGAACACATCGAGGGCGCCGACCGCGTTCGGGCGCTGTTTCGCGACCCCGACGTCACCGACGACTACGCGTTCGAAACGGGGCTCGATCCGGACGTCTCGGCCGCCCGGGCGTACGTCACGGAGGAGTGGGGCGTCGATCCCGGAGAGGTCGCTCGCGGCTTCGAGCGGATCGAGGAGAGCACCGTCCAGACCGGCCTCGACCGGTGGACCTGATCAGGCGTACCGTCCGAGTGTTGGTACCGTCCGAGTGTTGGTACCGTCCGAGTGTTGGTACCGTCCGAGTGTCAGGCGTACCGTTCGAGTTCGGGGCGGTCGAGCTCCTCTATGACCTCGTCGGCGGTCTCGTCGAGGAGGGCCTGTCCCTCCGGGCTGATGCGGCGTCCCTCGCCCTCGGCGGTGACGACGAGCCCCTCCTCCTCTAGGTCCTGGAGGATCGTCCGGATCACGTTCCGCGAGCCGTCCGCACGGCGGTCGGGGGCGACCCGGTACCGGTTCGAGCCGGCCTTCGACCCCCCGTACTCCGTGGCGAGTCGGCCGACGCCGATCGGCCCCTCGTCGGCGACCTTCCGCAGCAGGCTCGCGGCCCGGACGGCCCAGAAGTCCTCCTGTTCGGGCGGGAGCTCGCGGCTGACGCCGGACTTCGCGACCTCGGCCCAGGCGGGTTCGTCGAGTCGATCCTCCAGGTCGGCGGCGAGCGCCTCGATGAGCGCCTCCGCCGGAACGTCGTACATCGTAGCCATTGGACTCACGTTCCCCTCGGCGGCATTTAAGAGCATCGTTAGCCGGTTCCGGTGCCGCCCGGCGCGACGGTCGGCAGCGGAATGAGGACGGTCGACGGCGAGGTGACGACGGCCGGCCGGGCCGAGGGCGGCTCGTGACGGGACCGGGGGGGACGCGAACGCGGGCCCGAGGTCGGCGGGTGCGGACGAGGACCGGGGGACCGGCGGGTGCGGACGAGGACCGCGGGGTC
>LKNG01000150.1 GCA_001564115.1 Natrialbaceae archaeon Tc-Br11_E2g8
CGACGGCGAGATCCTCGACGTCGACGTCCGCGTCGACGATGGGGTCTGTTACTCGGACGTGACCGTCTGTGAGCCGACCGAAGACGGCGACCGGGTGGTAACGAAACACCACAGCGACGAGGTGTGTGAGTACTGCCCGACGGTGGTGTTCACCGACCACGGCTACGTGCCCCACATCCTGCGGCAGGCGGAGGGATCGTTCTTCGTGAAGACGTTCGTCCCGGAGACGACGGCGGTGGCGGAGCTGGTCGAGGGACTCCGGGAGGCGTGTGCGCGGGTACGGCTGGTGAGCATCACGGACACGGGCGACGGCGAGGATCTCACCGAGGAGGTGTTCGAGGTGGACCTCTCGGGACTCACGCCGAAACAGCGGGAGGCCCTGGAGCTGGCGATCTCCGCGGGCTACTACGAGCCGGGGGAGGCCTCGGGGATGGGGGCGCTGGCCGACCGGCTGGGGATCTCGAAGTCGGCGTTCTCCCAGCGGCTCTCGCGGGCGGAGCTGAAAGTGATGCGCCAGTTCGAGGGCTGATCGCCGACGACGTCCGTGTGGTGTCTCACGAGCGAACTGCACACGCAGTGGCTCGTCGGGACTCGGGCGACGCGACACGTCAGGACTCGAACGACCCGACACCCCACGGTACGACGACGTGAACGACACGGACCGTCCCGACGCTCTCCGGCGGGTTCGGCGTCGTCCGTTCCGGCGACCTATCAGCCGAGAGTATATGTAGTACGAAGAGTATTTGTCCCGTATCCGACGCCGCAGACGGCGGCCGGCCGAGATGACAACTGTTTAGCTATTCCGACCCCACGTCCCGGACGTGCCCGTCCCCTCCCTCCCCCGCCCCTGGCTGATCGGTATCGCCGTCCTCTACGCGCTGTTTTTCCTCTACGCCGTGCTGGTGTGGGCCCAGATACTCCTCGGACTCCTCCTCCCGGCGCTCGTCATCGCGGTGGCCTACCTCGGGTGGCGCGTGTGGCGACTGTTCGAACTATACGAGAGCAAACTGGAGACGGAAGCTAACAGTTCGAATACAAAAGTCGACGTGGATCCGATCGAAACACTCAAAGAGCGGTACGCGGCGGGCGAGCTCACCGAGGCGGAGTTCGAATCCGAACTGGAGCGGCGACTCGAGGGAGAGCAGGGCCAGCCTTCGACGTCCGTGGACGACGCTGCGCGCCGCGACGACGGGGCGACGGAACGGGTAGACGAAGCGGGCTGAAGCCACCGCCGAACGGCCGACACCCCGTCGACGGCGCGCGTCGACGGTAATAAACGCTAATCGACGTCGGCCGATCTCGAGGTCTCGACGGCTCCGCGGGTCGTTTCCGACGCCCCGTCGGCGTCTGGGGGGTAATAAAATCTTAACCCGTTCCGAATCAGTACTACCGGCCTCCGGACGGTCGGTCTAGCTGTAGCATGGACCGAACCATCCACCGACGTCGATTCCTCACGGCGGCCGGGGCGGCCGGGGTCGCGACGCTCGCGGGCTGTGCGGGCGACGACGACGCTCCGGAGCCCGAGGACGACGGGGCCGAACCCGAAGACGACGAGACCGAGCCCGGAGACGACGAGACCGAACCCGAAGAGGAAGAGGAGGAGCTCCCCGACCCGACGGCGACCGAGAACGCCCTCATCGAGCCGGCGACGCTCCACGAGTGGCAGGAAGCGGGGCTCGTGAACAGGGAGGACGTGGACGGCGAGCACCGCGTCGTCGTCCTGCGTGTCGACGACTGGTACGAAGACGGTCCCGAGGAAGCGGCGCTTCAGTCGTTCGACGAGGGACACGTCCCGGGGGCAGTCCCCATCGGGGCAGGAGACATCCACGCGATGCGCCTCGAAGGGCTCGCCGAAGCCGCCCCGCTCGTCGCGACGGGCGAGCAGATGGACGCCGTCATGGAGAAAGCGGGCGTCTGTCCCGAGACCACGATCGTCGTCTCCGGGTCCAGCCCGCTCCGGACCGCACGCGTCTACTGGACGCTCCGGTACTGGGGATTCCCCAGGGAACGTGTCAAGCTGCTCAACGGCGGCTACCACGCCTACGGCGAGGCCTACGGCCTCGAGGAGGGCGAGTTCGACCCCGACGTCACCGCCGACGCCGATTTCAGCGTCGAGGCCAACGAGGAGCTGAACAACGACCTGCGCCTCGGCGTCGCCCAGATGATCCAGCGCGTCGACAACCTGAACGATGGCGAAAGCGACGACGTCATCCTGGAGAACCGCACCCACCCCCAGCCGGACGTGATGATCTCGAACGCCATCTGGGACGACGCGACCGCGACCCACGGCCACGACCACTACCGCGGGATGTACGAGGACACCGCCACGTGGCTCGACGCCGACGAGGTGGAGGCCCACTACGACGACCTTGGAGTCGGCTCCGACGACACTATCATCACCTACTGTGGCAGCGGCTACCGCGCCACCAAGAGCTTCTTCGCACTCGACGGGATCCTCGGCTACGACGACGTGATGGTCTACGACGGCTCGTACGGTCGCCAGTGGGTACAGTACGCGGGCGAGGAGGTGCCAGACGAGTGGCGCGTCGACATGCACGACCGCACCGACGGCGACGAGGACTGGCACGACATCGAGATCGCCGTCGAGGAGATTCCCGACCTCGAGTCCGCGGAGGCCAACCAGGTCGAAGCGGCGGACGTGGAGTACATGGGAGGCGAGGGTAACGGCGACGGCGACGACGGCGACGACGGCGGCGACTGGGGCTGTTGAGACCGGTCCGACGTCGGGTCCGGGTCTTCCCCTCGCCTACCAATTCGAACCCGTCGATTCCGACCGTGGGCCGAGCCGTCGATTCCGACCGTGTAAGCTAACCCACGGCTAAGATCCTCGCCTGCGTCGTCGAACCCGTTTTTGACCGACGGTTCCGGCGTCGAGGTTCGGCTTGCTCGGCCGTTACCGGCGCGGAGTATATAAAAGCTTAATCGGTCCCGAGAAGGCCCTATCGTGCTTTCCACGCTAGCACAACGTGTGAGAAAGCCATGACGCCAACCCAACCCGACGCGTCGACCGTGGCACCCGCCGCGGGGTGGACGACCGGAGTCGATAGCGCGGCGGTCGGAGGTGGCCGCCGATGAGTAGCCAGGGCGAGTACGGCGGGCTCACCCGCCGGACGATGCTGAAAGCGAGCGGCGTCGCCGCCGGCGCGGCCGCCGTCGGCGGCTGTCTCTCGATGTTCGACCAGGAGGATCCGCCGGTCGCCTCGATACAGGACGCCGAGATCGCCTACGGGAACTGCTGGATGTGCTGTCACGACTGCAGCCAGAAGGCGTACGTCAACGACGGCACCGTCGTCGACATCACCGGCGTCGACGGCAACCCGCGGGGAAGCGCCGGCCCCGGCACCGAGGGAACTCTCTGCCCGAAGGGGTTAAACCAGCTCGACAAGACCCACGATCCCGACCGGATCAAACAGCCGTACATCCGCGAGGACGGCGAACTCCGGGAGGCAAGCTGGGAGGAGGCCTTCGAGTACACCGCGGAGCGTCTCGAGGCGTTCGACGAGGAACACGGCGCAGAGACGTTCCTCGACGCCGGCAGCTGGGCGGAGACGCCGATCTTCCGGCACATCTGGCGGGACCTCTATGGCACCCCCGAACGGATCGGCCGCGGGGTCCACGTCTGTGCCGGCCCGACGTTCGTCGCCGGCGGCATGATGGGCGTCGGTTCGAACAACCGGATGCCCGACTACCAGAACTCCGAGTACCTCATCATGTGGGGTCGGAACCCCTTTTCCTCTTTCGCCGGCCAGTTCGAGCCGAAGGGGATCCTCGAGGCGGTCGAGAAAAACGGCGCGACGCTGGTGACGATCGACCCCCAGCACACCCAGACCGTCCAGAAGTCCGATACGTGGCTGCCGATCAAACCCCGGACCGACGGCGCGCTCGCGCTCGCGATGGGCCAGGTGATAATCGAGGAGGAGCTCTACGACGAGGAGTTCGTCGAGGAGTGGACCTACGGCTTCGACGCCTACCGGGAGGCGGTCGACGGGAAAACCCCCGAGTGGGCCGCGGAGATCACCGGACTGGATCCCGACGACATCCGCGAGGTCGCGATCGGCTTCGCCGAGGCCGCCCCGCAGGCGGGGATCTCGATCTGGACCGGGACGGCACAGGTGGGCAACGGCTGGAAGGCTGCCCAGAACATCACCGCGCTGAACGGGCTGGTCGGCAACGTCGACCGCCCGGGGGGGCTCAGGATGTGGCAGTCGGCCTCGCCGGCGGATCCGTTCGAGGTGCAGGGGATCGACCTGCCGAACAACGCCGAGGGGAAAGAGCCGGCCCTGCGCAAGTACGAGGAGTACGAGGAGTACCCGGTGCGTCACGTCGAGACCATCGCCCACAACCTCGTCCCCGAGATGGTCGAGAACGGCCACATAAACGGCATCTACTGTCACCACGACATGCCGTTGAAAGACGGCAACGCCCAGGGATGGCTCGAGGCCATCGAGGAGATGGAGCTCGTGATCGCCGTCGACGCCTACTGGAACGGGATCACCCGGAACGCCGACGTCGTCTTCGCCGACGCGACCCAGCTCGAGAAAGACACCATCGGCTACGGTAGCTGGAACTCCTACAGCCAGCACACCTGGATCACCGGCGGCAAGGCCGCCGTCGAGCCCCAGTACGACACGAAACCCGACTTCGACATCCTCGTGGGCATCGCCGAGGCGATGGGCTGGGGCGAGTACTTCCCGTGGGAGGACCACGAGGCGTTCATCGACGACCAGCTGTCGGCGTTCGATCTCAGCCTGGAGGAGCTCTCGAGTGGGGATCGCAACTACGAGCTGATAGATGAGTACCCCTACGAGCAGTGGAAAGACGGCGACGGCCCCGCCTTCCGGTTCGACCTGGATCAGGTGCCGCCGTTCGTCGCGGCCGCCGAGGAGACCGGGATGGACACCGCACCCGAGTGGGTTCCGCCCGGAACGTACGGCGACGAGCTGAGCGAGGAGTACCCCCTCGAGTTCTACGACACCCGGGCGGTGTACTTCTCCCACGGCAGCGACCAGGCCCTCGATCGGCTCACCGAGAAGTACGCCGAGCGCCACGACCTCGAGGACCGGGAGTACCGCGGGAACTACCTCGTGATCAACCCGCGGGACGCCGAGCCCCGCGGGATCGAGACGGGGGAGATGGTCACCGTCGAGTCCGAGACCGGCGCCGGCGAGCTGATGGCGTACGTCTCCGAACGGACCCAGCCCGGCTTCGTGACCACGGTCTACGGCTACGGCGAGGGCTCGCTTCGTCCGGACGACGAGGGGATGAACAGCATGAAAGTCCACGACACCCAGATGGACCCGATCACCGGACAGCCGGACAGACACGTCGCGGTCGACGTCCACGGGGGTGATGGGTGATGGGCGAACAGTGGATGTTCTACTTCGACCCGAACCGGTGTATCGGCTGTGACGCGTGTTCGATCGCGTGCAAACAGCGCCACGACCGGGACGCGACCGCCGACGACTGGCGGACGGTCAGCCACCTCAAGCGCGGGGAGTACCCCGACTTCGAGGACGTCCCGATCTCGATGTCGTGTATGCACTGTCACGACGCCCCGTGTGAGGAGGTCTGTCCGCCGGACGCGATCCTCAAACGCGACGAGGACGGCATCGTCACCGTCGACCGCGATCGGTGTATCGGCTGTCACTACTGTGCGTGGGCGTGTCCGTACGGGGCGCCGACCTACGGCGACGACGGCCTGATGTCGAAATGTAACATGTGTCTCGGCGAGGGGCCCGGCGGCGGACACGGCCAGCCGCCAAAACAGAAAGCCGAGGACGGCGGCGCCAAACCCTCCTGTGTCGACAACTGCGTCGGCGAGGCGATCAAGGCCGGGCCACAGAGCGAGGTGATGGACGAGGCGTCAGAAGCCGCGGCACGCCGGTTCGAGAACGGCGCCTACGGGAGCCGCGTGATCGTCGAACCGATCGCCGAGGACGCGGAGGCCGCCGAAGCCATCCGTAGCGGCGAAGACGACCGGGCCGACGCCTGGCTGAACGGGTGATCACGATGATCGAACTGCTCGATCTCCCGGCGTTCGTCGAGTTCAGGTGGCTGCCGGCCGACTACTGGGACCTCTCGATCCCGGTGTATCTCTACCTGGCGGTCGTCGCCGGCGGCGCCTACCTGACCGGCGCGTCGGCGTGTTTCCTGCGGTCGCTGCGTGACTCCGGAGCCTGCTGTCTGGAGTCCGAGATCGCCAGGTGGGGGTTTCTGGTGGCGGTCCTCTCGGCGGCGGGTGCGGGTCTGGCCGTGCTCTCGCATCTGGCGGTCGTCTACCGGGCGATCCTGTTTCCGATCTACCTCACGAACTTCGGCTCGTGGATCACGATCGGCACCTGGATCCTGGTGATCCTCTCGGTGCTCGCCGTCGTCTGTCTAGTCTTGCAGCTGTTCGGGGAGGGGCCGGCGAACGACGAGGGCGCGAGCCTGTTCCCGCGGCGGATCCTCGCGTGGGTCGGCTTCGGCCTCCTGGAGCGGCTCGACCGACTGGTCGACC
>LKNG01000151.1 GCA_001564115.1 Natrialbaceae archaeon Tc-Br11_E2g8
CGACACCGGCCCGCGAAACGGTATGCACAGCTTCGACGATGCGGCACTATTCGTCGACGAGCCGTCGGCGACGATCGAAGACGTCGACCTCTATGACATCGCGCCGACGATCCTCGAGCTGATGGACGTCGAGTTCTCCCGGGGGGAGTTCGACGGAGCCAGCCTCATGTGAGACCGGCCGACCGCCGAGGGACGACTCCGCGTTCTCGGCCGACCGCCGAGGGGCGAATCGGCCAGCTCAGCTGACCGTCGAGAGCTCCTCGAGGATCTCCTCGATCGGCGTCGTCGTCACCGCGAGCGAGTAGCCGTCGATACGCGCGAGGTCGGCGGCGTGTTCCCACAGATCCGACTCCGCGAGACCGTGGAGGACGACGGCGTTCGGGGTGGGGTTGACCACGCGGAGAGCGATGCCGACCCCCTCGCCGCGGGTGACGTTCGTGAACACGAGCACGCGGTTCGTGCTCCGCCCGTACAGCCGGAAGAACTCCTCGCTGGAGAGCCGCGTGATCGCCTGAATGCTGTCGATGACGGTGTGACCGCTGACGCGGTCGGCGTTTCCGGCGGTGATCTCCGTGGCCCCGAGGTCTTCGTACAGCTCCGGGAGCTCGACCGACGTCGCGTACTCCCGGAGGTCGAGTACCACGTCGCTGTCGAACCCCGCCGAGAGCACCCGTTCGTACTGGCGGATTCGCTCCCCGCCACGGCGCTCGTCGATCTCGAGCAAGCCGTCGACGAGCCGCCGGACGACGCCGATGCCGGGGCTCTCCCGGCGACCGCTCTCGTAGTCGGAGATCACCGACGAGGAGACCTCGAGCTCGCCGGCCAGATCGGTCTGGGAGACGTCGAAATCGGTCCGCCACTTGCGCAAGGTCGCCCCCGGATCGTCGCTGAGCGTGATCTCGCCGGCGATCTTCTCCGCGAGTTCGCGCCTCGGCCCTCCGCTCATGGAGGTTCGCTGAACGGGTCGAGTAAAGTAGCTACCGGACGGTGACGGACGCGCCCGCGGCGAACCGACCACCCCGTGGCGAACCGACAGAGACACCTCCACCGTCGGGAAACGGGCGATCATGACGGTGGAGATCCGACGCTACGATCCCGGAACCGATCGGGACGCCCTCTGGGAGCTCAAGCGATCGTTCGAGCTGACCTTAGCGAGTGGAACCGGCGGGGTGGAGAAGGAACGCAGCTACCGCGGGAAGCTCACCGAAGGGTACCGGGATCGGTACCTCGCGTGGGTCGACCGCTGTCTCGAGGAGGAGCCAGC
The DNA here is from genome assembly GCA_001564115.1 of Natrialbaceae archaeon Tc-Br11_E2g8. Classification (GTDB taxonomy): domain Archaea; phylum Halobacteriota; class Halobacteria; order Halobacteriales; family Natrialbaceae; genus Tc-Br11-E2g8. The sequence continues at coordinate 1,265 of LKNG01000151.1, forward strand.
GGCAGTGACCGTCGCCGAGGACGACGGACTCGTCGGCTACGTCTTCGTCCTCCCGGAGTCACTCGCGATGATCTGGGACGCGGCGGTGATAAACGAGGTGTTCGTCGACGAGCGCCACCGCGGGACCGGCGTCGCCGACGACCTCGTCGCGGCGGCGGTCTCGGTCGCCCGCGACCAGCGGCTGCCGATCGACCGGATCGTCCTCGACGTCGACCGGGACAACGAGCGCGCCCGGGCGTTTTACGCCCGCCACGGGTTCGAACACTGGGGCGAGATGGTCGCACGACCGCTGTGAGCGTGGCCGTCCCGACGTCGCCAGCCCTTCCCACGACCGCAGGTATCTCGGGGTAGTCGGCCGTCTCCCACGACCGCAGGTATCTCGGCGTAGTCGGCCATCCTCCACGATCACGGACGTCCCGACGTAGCCAGCCGTATCCACGGCCGCGGACGTCCCGACGTAGCCGGTCGGTCACCGCGTCGACGGCCGTTCGCCCCCGTAGCCGGTCGCCGATTCGAATACCCACACCCTTAATAGTTATACTGCGATAGAGTGAGACGAGCATGGTAACTGGAACCGATGTACGAAGGAGGCGAGGGAAATGAGATCCGTCGTGTTGACCAAAGGCGTTCCCGACTTCTCGGAGGGCGCCGTCTCGTTCAACGAGGAGGGACACCTCGAGCGGGGGAAGACACCGACGGTCATGAACCCGAACGACGAGTTCGCCCTCGAGGCGGCCTTACAGACGCGGGTCCGACACGGTGGCAACGTGAGCGTAATGAGCATGGGGCCACCGGGGTACAAATCGGTGCTCGGAGAGGCCATGGAGTCGGTGTACGCCGACGACCTCTATCTCCTCTCCGACCGGGCGTGTGCGGCTGCGGACACCTGGGCGACGGCGATCACCCTCTCGGCGGCCCTAGAGAAGTACCAGGAGGAGCTCGCCGACGTCGACCTCCTCTTTGCGGGGTTCAAGACGGCCGACGGCGAAACCGGACACACCGGCCCCCAGACGGCCTGGTGTATGGAGTGGCCGATGGTCACCCACGTCGTCGCCCTGGACATCGATCCCGACGAACGGACTCTGCGGGCGAAACGGCTCGTCGAGGGAGACGTCGACGAGATCGAGACGGTCGAGGCGGAGCTCCCCTGCCTCGTCGTCCCGGATCCGGAGTTCGAACCCACCTATCGGAAAGCGTCCCACCGGCTCGAGCACAAACGGCTCCGGGCGGAGACGAGCGAGCGCGCCGAGGAGTACGAGGAGCTTCTCACGATGTGGGACCACAAGGACATGAACCTCGATCCCGACTACATCGGGCTCGACGGCTCCCCGACGATCGTCGCCGGCGTCGATCCGATCCCGAAAGCGCCCTCCGAACGCGAGGCGACGATGATCGAGCCCGACGACGAAGCGGCGATGGGCGAACTGCTCGATGAACTGCGGCCGTACGCGGCAGGTGATTGAGATGGATCCAGGCGAACACACGGTCGACGAACTTGCCGAGGAGATCGCATCGATCGACGACGTCGAGACGCTCGAATCGATTCTCGACGCCGAACGCGGGGGAGACGACCGGAAGACGGCCAAAGAGGCGATCGAACGGCGGATAGAGGCTGTCGGGGAAGACGAACCCACGGAAGACGGGACGGCGAGTGCCGACGACGTTGACGGAGGGGAAGGAAGCGAGGGCGACGCGAACGAGACGGATGACGACGCAGGCGACGCGGACGAGACGGATGACGACGCAGGCGACGCGGACGGAGGGGAAACGAGCGACGGCGACACCGGGGAGGCCGACGAGGACGATGAAGACGACGGCCTCTCGCATCCGACCCGGGACAAAAAACACGTCCGGGCGCTCCAGGGTGGCGACTACGAGGATATGTGGGTCTTCTGTGAGACCCAGGCCGGCGAGCTGACCGACGTCTCGAAGGAGATGCTCGGGAAGGCCCGCGAGCTGATGGACGCCTACGCCGAGGAGTACGGCGACGAGGAGGACGTCGTCGCCGTCGTCATCGGCGAGGACTGTGCCGAGCTCGCCGAGGAGACGATCGCCTACGGCGCGGACGTCGCCGTCTTCCACGACGATCCCAGGCTCTCCCGGTTCGTCCACAAACCGTACACCGAGATCGCCGCCCACATGGCCCGGGGGCAGGGGAGCCTCGAGAGTACGGAGTGGCGGGCCTACGACGAACCCCGGTACGCGCTGTTCCCGGCGACGAACAACGGCCGGGACCTCTCGGCGCTCGTCCAGGCCGAACTCGACTCCGGGCTCGCCTCGGACTGTTCGGACCTGTTCATCGAGGACGTCGAGATCTCGAACCCCGTGAAGACGGGCGAACCCGGCGTGAAGAAGGTCTTCGAGCGGGTGTTGCACATGAAACGCCCGGACTTCTCGGGGTTCGAGTACTCGACGATCCTCTGTCTGGACAACCCCGACCGGGACTTTCACCCACAGGGAGCCTCGGTCATCCCCGGTACCTTCGAGGTCCCGGAGCCGGATCCGGACCGGGAGGGGCTGGTCGTCGAACACGAGATGGAACTCGAGGACTGGTTCGGCGTCGAGGTCCTCGAACACGACCAGCTCGATGAAGGCGTCGACCTCACCGGCCACGAGGTCGTCGTCTGTCTCGGCCGAGGAATCGGCGACGATCCAACCCTCGGGATGGAGCTCGGCCTGGAGCTGACCGACGCCTTCGAGGACGCCGCGTTCGGCATCACCCGCGGCATCGTCACCTCCTCCTACCAGTTCGACGGCCACGTCGAGGCCTACTCGAAGGAGGAACGCCAGATCGGCGAGACGGGCCAGGAGGTCGCCCCCGAGCTCTACATCGCCGCCGGCGTCTCCGGGGCGGTCCAGCACAAAGTCGGGATCGACGACTCCGGAACGATCGTCGCGATCAACACCGATCCCGACGCCCGGATCCGGGATTTCAGCGACTACTTCATCGAGGGCGACCTCTTCGAGGTACTCCCGGCGCTGACCGAGGCCGTCGAGTCCGGCGAGCTGCCGGTCGAAGCGCTGGCCGACGGAGGGATCGATCGATGAGTGCGAACGGCTACGAGGAGTTCGAGGCGGTCGTCGTCGGCTGTGGGCCGGGCGGGGCCGCCGCGGCCGCCAGGCTCGCCGACCACGGCGTCGAGACGCTCGTGCTCGAACGCGGCGTCGAGGCCGGTTCGAAGAACGTCTCCGGCGGGTTGATCTACGGCGAGAAGTCCGCGCCGTACACGGCCGAGGAGCTGTTCCCCGGCTTTCGCGAGGAGGCCGCCGAGCGGCCGGTCACCGAGACCTACATCCACAACGTCGCCGGCGACCGGGTGAAAAGCTACGACCTCACCGACATCCACGAACACGACACGGCCTGGTGTGAGGCCGTCCTCCGGCGGAAGATGGACTCCTGGCTCGAAAAGCGGGTCCACGAGCGCACGAGCGAGACCGGCGGCGGCGTGCTCACGGACGTGCGGGTCAACGGCCTCTTACGGGAGAACGGGGAGATCGTCGGAGTGACCTGCGACGAGCTCGATCCGATCCGGGCGGAGCTGATCGTCGCGGCCGACGGCGTCAACTCGGAGCTGGCTCGGGACGCGGGCCTGATGGACTGGGAGGAACCCGAGGAGTGGTTCCAGGGTGTGAAAGCCGTCGTCGACGTCGAGCCCGGGGAGATCGAAGACCGGTTCGCGCTGGGCGAAGACGAGGGGCTCGCCCACCTCTTCTCCGGGGACCTCTTCGAGGGTGTCCGTGGCGGTGGCTTCCTCTATACGAACGAGTCGTCGCTCTCGATCGGGACCGTCTTCCACCTCGACAGCCTCGTCGAGCGACGCGCCGAGCCCCACGAGCTGCTCGACGCGCTGTTGACCCACCCGCTTTTGGCCCAGTGGCTCGACGCCGACTACGACGAGCGGGAGTACGCCGCGAAGCTCGTGCCGGACTCGAAGAAGGTGGCCCTCAAGGAGCCGTACGCCGACCGGCTGGTCGTCGTCGGCGACGCCGCCGGCCAGATGCAAGCCCAGGGGCCGATCATCAAGGGGATGAACCACGCCGTGACCGCGGGCGCTCTCGCCGCGGACGCGTTCGCCGTCACCCGGGGCAACGCCGACCCCGAGGCCGCCGGCCGGCGGTACGCGACGATGCTAGAGGAGTCGGGAACGATGTCGAAGCTCCGTCCGCGCCGGTACGAACTCGCCCGGACGGTCGGCGAGCGCGACCTCGTGACACGGGCCGTCGAGGGCGTCCTCGACTCGCCGGTCGGACGGCTCGCACTCGGCAATCGGCTGGCCGACCGCGCCTTAGAGCGGGCGTACAACTCCCCGTATCTCGTCTCGATGTTGCCGGACACCCGGACGGGGTACGTGACGGTGCCGACGATCGTCGGCGAACAACACGGCCGACCGGTCACCTGGGAGAACGAAGTCGAGCCGCCCGAGCTGATCGACCGGATCGGCGATCTCACCTACGACACCGACGTCGGCAACCCCCACATCGAGCTGCTCGACGAGTCCTTCGAGGCCAGCGGCGCCGCGGTGTACGCCTGCCCGGTCAGCGCGGAGGGCTTCGGCGGCGGCTGTTACCGTGCGGAGACGGTCCGGACGAACGGCGGCGAGGAGACGCTCGTCAGCCTCGACACCCAGCCCTGTGTGGAGTGTGGCACCTGTGCCGTCGTCGCCGACACCGACTGGGAACACCCACGCGGCGGCAAGGGCGTCGAGTACCGCCAGGGTTGATGGGCGAGTACGGGCCACGGATCGCCGCCCTCGAACGCCGGGCCGAGCGCGACCGGGAGGCGCTGTTCGGGAGCGACGGGGCGGACCCGGCTGACGTCGACCCCGACGAGGCCCACGAGCGCTACCTCCGTGAGGGAGCGGGGCAGGCGATCTGGCTCTACGTCGAGGGGCGGACCGGCGGCCGGCTCGTTCGTTTCTCGTCCGCCGAGTTCGAGGCCCTAGAGCGGGCGATGAACGGTTGGCTCGAGTGTTACGCGGCCTGTCACGGCGTCGAACTCGACGCGGAGTTCTCCGTCCGCGAGGCCGCCCAGCTGCTACTGGACACCCGGAACGTCCACGACGTGGCTCAGCTGCTCACCGGCGTCCCCGATCGGCCCTGACGCGGGTTCGCCCTTACTCCAGTCAGGGGAAGCTTCCGGCGTCCTCGAAGGCGTCGGCGACGCGGCGGATGGCGACGACGTAGGCCGCGGTCCGGAGGGTTTCTATCCCCTCACGATCGTGGATGTCGATCAGCGCGTCGAAGGCGTCG
>LKNG01000152.1 GCA_001564115.1 Natrialbaceae archaeon Tc-Br11_E2g8
GAACGTCACCGTGATGGTCGTCGTGTCCGTCGTCGTGATGGTCGTCGTGAACGTCACCGTGATGGTCGTCGTGTCCGTCGTCGTGATGGTCGTCGTGTCCGCCGTCGTGTCCGTCGTCGTGGTGGCCGTCGTGGTCGTCACCGTGATGATCGTCGTGTCCGTCGTCGTCGCGGCTCCCGCCGCGATGGCCGTCGTGGTCGTCTTCGCCGGCGTCGTGGCCCGCGTCGTCCCCGCTTCCCGCACCGTAGGGGACGTCGGCGTCGCTCGGGTAGCGGTCGACGGCGTACCCTCCCTCGCGATCCTCTCTCTCGGCGTCTTCTGGGTCGCCGCCGTCGGTCGCGGGCCCGTCCTCGCGGCCGCCGCCGTCGGTCGCGAGTTCGCCCTCGAGAACGCCGTAGGACTGCCGGGTTCCGCCCGGCGGGAACTCGAGGACGGGTTTGGCGTCGTGGCGGTCCTCGCTCTCGAAGAAGGCGGTGTAGACGACCGGCCAGAGGTAGGCGATGTTGAGCACGCCGGAGACGACCAGCGCGACCGCGAAGATCCAGTAGTCGGCGTTCAGCGCACCGATCATGATGTAGAACTTGCTGACGAAGCCGGCGGCGAGGGGGATGCCGGCCATCCCCGCCGCGCCGACGGCGAACGCACCCATCGTCAGGGGCATCCGTTTGCCGACGCCGGCCATCTCGCTTACGTAGTCGGTGTGGGTCTCGACGTGGACCGCCCCGGCACAGAAAAACAGGGTGAGCTTCCCGAACGCGTGGGCGGGGATGTGCAACAGCCCGCCGAGAAGCGCCACCGGGTGGAGCATCGACAGCGCGAGCACGATGTAGGAGAGCTGGGCGGTCGTCGAGTACGCCAGCCGGCGTTTGAGGTGGTCCTTCCGCAGGGCGATGATACTGGCAGCGACGAGGGTGAACGCCGCGAACGCCGCCACCGGGACGTTCAAACCGACCTCGCCGACCCCCGGGACCGACAGCGGCAGGTCGGCGATGAGCTCGACGCCGAAGACGTCGAGGACGACCCGTGCGACCCCGAACGCCCCTGACTTGACGACGGCCACCGCGTGGAGCAGCCCGGAGACCGGCGTCGGCGCGACCATCGCGTCGGCCAGCCAGGAGTGAAGCGGCATCACCGCCGCCTTCACGCCGAAGCCGGCGATAAGCAGGTAGAAGGCGGCCTGGGCGATTCCGGGGTCGACCGCGGCGGCCTCCGCGAGTGCGTCCATTCCGCCGGCCTGGAACTCGAGGAGCTCCCCCGGCTCGAGCCGGTCGGCCGTGAGCCAGTAGGTGAGGACGGTGCCCGCGAGCAAGAAGACGCCACCGCCGAAGAAGGTGTAAAAGAGGTACTTCCGGCCGGCGATGCGGGCCTCGTCGTCCTCGTTGTGAGCGACCAGCGGGTAGGTGACGAGCGAGAGCAGCTCGTAGAAGACGAAGATCGTCAGCAGGTTCGAGGCGAACGCGATGCCGACGGCCGTCGAGAGGCTCGCAGCGAAGGAGGCGAAAAACCGCGTCTGGGCGTGCTCGTCGAGCCCGCGCATGTAGCCGGCGGCGTAGAAGGAGGTGAAGATCCACAGGAAACTCGCGAGCAGGGCAAAGAGGGTGCCGAGGGGATCCGCGCGCAGCCCGAAGTCGACGCCGAAGACGAAGTTCTCCAGACGCCACTCGTAGACGGTGCCGGCCATCACGCCGGGGACCATGCTCGCGACGATGCCGAACTTCGCGAGGGCGGCCAGCACGGACCACCCCTCCCGGACGTTCGGATACCGGTACGACGCGACGATCAGGACCATCGCGACCGCCGACACCAGGACGGCGGCGAGCGGACGCGGGTCGGTGACGAGCTCAGACATCGGCGAACACCTCCTCGACGAACGGATCGAGCAGCTCGAAGAACGTCCCGCCGGCGAACCCGAGGGCGACGGCGGTTACTGCGACGCCGACGACGAGCGCCAGCATCCCGACGGTGACCCGCGAGGGCGTACCCCCGTCCGTCGCGACGCCGGCCGGCGCGTGCGCTCTGTCGGTGGCCGACGCCGGGGTGAAGTACATCGTCTCGAGCAGCCGGGCGGCGTAGGCGAGCGTGAGCATCGTCGAGAGGAAGATCACGCCTGCGACGATCCACGCGCCGGCCTCGATCGCCCCGACGGCGATGTACCACTTCCCGATGAAGCCGATCGACGGCGGAATCCCCACCAGCGCGATCAGCAACACGGCGATCGAGCCGGCCTGGAAGGGCCGTTCGCCCGCGAGGCCGGCGTACTCCTCGACGCGTCGGGCGCCGTAGCCGACGGCGACGACGCCGACGGCGACGAACAGCCCGGCTTTCATCAGCCCGTGGCCGACGAGGTGGACGATCGCCCCGATCAGCGCCGTCTCGGTGACCAGCCCGTAGGCGGCGACGATCAGCCCGAACTGGGAGACAGAGGAGTACGCGAGCATCCGTTTGACGTCCCGCTGGACCACCGCGAGGGTGGAGCCGGCGACGACGCTCACCGCACCCACCGCGACGATCACCTCGGTCGCGTACGGCGTCACCGCGAGAAACTCCGGACCGAAGACGGTGTACAGCACCCGGCCGAGGGCGTACGCCGACACCGTCGAGACGAGCGCGGCGATAAGCGGCGTCACGCCGTCGGGAGCGTGCTGGTAGGCGTCGGGCTGCCAGGTGTGAAGCGGCCACTGGGCGACCTTGATCGCGAAGCCGACGAAGACGAACGCGAAGGCGGCTCTGACGAGCGTGTGATCGTAGCCTGCGGTCTCGGGAACCGCCGTCGAGAGCTCGATCATGTTGAGCGTCCCCGTCGACATGAACAGGAAGCCGACGCCGATCAGGTAGATCGACGCGCCGACGGTGCCGAGGATGAGGTACTTGAGCGCCGCGACCGCCGACTCGGGGCCGTCGCCGCTCGCGATCAGCGCGTACGTGCCCAGGCCGACGATCTCGAGGAAGACGAACATGTTGAACACGTCGCCGGTCAGGGTCAGCCCGAGCAGCCCGCCGGTGAGCAGCAGCCAGCCGCTGTAGAACGTGTTCCCGCGCGGGCCGCCCACGCGGGTGTACGCGAGGACGGCCGCGGCGACCCCGGTCACGAGCAGGGCGATCAGCGTCGAGAGCTCGTCGGCGACGAGCTCGATCCCGTACTGGCGGGGGTAGCCGCCGAGCGCGTGGACGACCCGGCCGCCAGAGCCGACGACGCCGTAGACGACCGCGGCGAGGTAGATCGTCGCCCCGAAAAGCGCCGTACAGACGACCGCGGCGACCGACCAGCCGTTGCGATCGACTTTCAGCCCCAGCGCGAGCGGGATCGTCGCCGCCAGGATGGGGACGACGACCAGCAGGGCGGGGACGAGCGCGGCCTCAGTCATCCGCACGCACCTCCCGGAGGGTGTCCTCCCGTAACGTACCGTACTCGGCGTAGATGCGCACGATCAACGCGAGCCCCACGGCCGTCAGCGCGACGCCGACGACGATGGCGGTCAGCACGATCACGTGAGGCAGCGGGCTGGCGATCAGCTGTGCGCCCGGATCGGGGTCGGCCGGCACGACCGGCGAGCTCCCCCCCTCGACGTAGGCGACGGCGACGAAAAAGAGGAAGATCGCCGTCTGGAAGAGGTTCACCCCGATGAGCTTCTTCACGAGGTTCTCGTTTGCGATCATCATGTAGAGTCCGATCGCGAGCAGGACGAACATCAGCGCGTAGGCGTACCGGCTGGCGAGCAGCTCGATCATTCGTCCTCACCTCGCCCGTCGGTCCGGGTCGGGGTGAACCCCGCGGCCGTCGCGAAAAAGAGCGTGATCACCACGCCCGCGACGATCAGGGCGATGCCGCCGATCTCGATCGCCTCCATCCCCCACTTCTGTCTGATCCCCCAGACCTCGAAAAAGCGGTCGTACTCGAGGAAGTTCCCGCCCAGAGCCATCGCGGCCAGACCGACGCCGATGAAGACGGCGACGCCACCGGCGACCAGGCCGACGAGCACGGCGTTTCTCAGCCACTCCCGGGTCGGCTCGATGCCGAAGGCGAACGCGAGCATGAGGACCGTGACGCCGATGATCGCCCCGCCCTGGAAGCTCCCCCCCGGCGTGTCCGCGCCGTGGAAGGTCATAAAGAGCCCGTAGGTGAGCGTGAACGGGGCGATGATCTTCACCGCGGTCAGAATCACCTGACTCTCGCTGTAGGTGTCCTGGTAGCTCATCAGGCGAACACCTCCCGGCCGAGCACGAGCAGCGTCGCGACGCCGGCGGCGAAGACGACCACCGCCTCGCCGAAGGTGTCGAAGCCGCGGTAGGCCGCGAGCACCGCGGTGACGGCGTTCTGGACGCCGGTGTCCTCGTAGGTGTTCTCGATGTAGTAGCCCGTCACCTCGGGGTTCGCCCACGCGATCGCCTCGGGGTCGCCGACGGCCTCGGTCGCGGGGAGCACCGTCGCGAGCATCACCACCAGAAAGGCCCCACAGACGACGAGGGCGGGCACGTTCACCCGCTCGAAGATCCGGTCGCTCGAGGGACGGCTCGTCCGGGCGATCGTCAACAGGAGGAGGATGGTCGTCACGCCCGCACCGATCGCCGCCTCGGTCATCGCGACGTCCGGGGCGAGCAGGAACGTATAGAGGATGGCCATCCCGAGGCTGTAAGCGCCGAAGACGACGATCGCCGAGAGCACGTCCCGGAACAGCGCGGTCGCCACGGCGGTCAGGAGCACGAACACGACGAGGGTGTACGCGACCGCGCTCATCGTCGCTCGCCCTCCTCTAGGTCGTCGCTCGTCAGCGGCTCGATCCCGGACTCGGCGGCAGAACGGGCGATCGCGTGGGCCGCGGTCGGGTTCGTGATGAAGACGAAAAACAGGAGCAAGACGGTGTAGATCGTCGCCGACTGCCAGCCGAGCGCGAGGGCGACGGCCGCAAGCGCGAGGCCGGCTCCGAGCGTGTCCGTCTGGGAGGCCGTGTGGGCCCGCGCGTAGACGTCCGGCAGGCGGATGACGCCGACGGCGGAGACGAACGTAAAGAACAGCCCGAACGCCACGAGGACGACGATCGCCCAGAGGCGGACGGTCTCGATCACAGCACACCACCCCGATCGACGGTGAACTTCGAGACGGCGACGGCCATGAGGAAGTTGAGCAGCGCGTAGATCAACGCGACGTCGAGAAACCACGGCTGGTCGAGCCCCGCAGCGAGCAAGGCGAGGATGACGACCGTGTTCGTCCCGAGGACGTTTACCGCGAGCAGCCGGTCCTGGGTCGTCGGGCCGGCGACGGCCCGGTAGAACATGGCGATCGCGAGCAGGACGAAAAGCGCCGCCGCCCCGAGGAAGATGTCGTCGATCAGCTCGGCGGTCACGACTCCTCACCCCCGAGTATCTCGGCGTCTCCCCGCTCGCGTGGCGTGGCGATCGCGGCCCACTTCCGGCCGTAGAAGACGAAACGGACCGCCCGCTCTAACCCGCCGTCGAAGAGGTCCTCGCGGGCGCTCGCGATGAGCGTGTGGACGATCAGTCGCTGGTCGTTCGCCCGCACCGTCAGGGTGCCCGGCGTGAGGGTGATGCTGTTGGCGAGCGCGAGCAGGGGCAGTCCGCTTCGCACCCGCGTGTTCACCCGGGTCATCCGCGGCTCGATCGGCATCCGCGGATGGAGGATCACGAGCGAGATGGCCAGGTTCGCCTTCACGATCTCGAACACCAGATACGGCACGTAGAGGGAGAATCGGAGGACCCGAAGCGGCGACTGGAGCTTCCGTGGCGGGGCGGTGAACGTCACCCGCGCGAGGGTCACCGAGACGACGGCCGCGACGGCGACGCCGGTGACGAGGTCGAACCAGTAGGTGGGGTCGCCGAGGATCAGGTAAAACAGCAAGGAGACCCCGAAGAGCGCGACGTACCGGTCGAGCGTCTCCGCCGAGGGGAGCCGTTCGCGTCTCGCCGGGCGGGCGACGGCGGCGGCCTCGTAGGCGAGGCCGACGGCGGCGAGCTCGCGTTCGAGCGGCTGGAGGACGGGCGCGGTCGTCCCCGGATCGTACTCCGGGTCGAGCACGAGCCGGTCGATCCCGCGGTCGGCGGCGTAGGCCGCGAACGTCTCGGCGTAGTCGCGGGGACCGAAGAGGTACTCGTCGGTCCCGAGGACGGCGGTCTCGACCGATAGCTCGCCGTCGCCGGCGTCCTCCCGGGCCCAGGAACGTGCTCGATCGAGCAGCCTCTCGGCTTCCTCGGCGGTCCGGCTCCCCTCGGGGACGTTCGCCTCGAAGGGGACCGCGACGACGAAGTGGAGCTCGCCCCCGGCGACCCGGTCGACGGCGTGGCTCACCGTCTGGCGTACCGTCACCGACTCCGAGAGCGGGACGAGGAGCCGATCACCCGCCACGGCCGGCACCTCCGACTGACCGGTGTTCCGTGCTCATGACTCTGGATCAGTTAGTCGACCCAAGCGTGACCCGCAGGAAAACTATTTCGTTCTCCCCCGGCCCGACGGACGTTCCGGGGCCTTTAGGTAGGCCGGC
>LKNG01000153.1 GCA_001564115.1 Natrialbaceae archaeon Tc-Br11_E2g8
ATCGTGAGCCCGACCGCACCGAGGTAGGCGATCGGGATCGCCACGCCGAGCATGCCGAGCGCCTGGCTGTAGAACGGCCAGCGGGTGTCGCCGCTTGCGTTGAGCGGGCCGGCGGCGGCCCCGGAGACCCCCTGGAGGACGACGGCGACGCAGGCTGCCTGGACCAGGGCGACGGCCGTCGGCACCGCCAGCTCGGTCGGATCGTCGGTGAACGCCAGCGTGATCGGCTCGGCGAGGACGAAGACGATCCCCGCGGAGACGAGGTAGACGGCGACGGCGAAGCGGACGATCTCCCGGCCGTACTGCTCGGCGGTCCCCTCGTCGCCGGTCCCGAGCTCCTGGCCGACGAGACTCGAGGAGGCGAGGCCGAACCCCCACCCCGGCGTGTTCATGATCCCCCAGATCCGTCGGGCGATGACGTAGGCGGCGACGGTGTCCTGGCCGAAGACGTCGACGATGGCGAGCATCGGGAACTCGGCGACGGTCCAGACGAGGTTCCGGCCCATCACGGGCAGCCCGATCGCGACCAGATCGCGAATCGTGTCGCCGTCGGCGTACGTCCCGACCGGATCGATCCGGGTCGGGAACGGCTCCGTCCCGGGCAGCCGACCGGCGACCAGCCCGACGGCGAAGGTGGCGGCGACGACGGCGTTCGCGAGCACCGTCCCGAGGGCCGCTCCGGCGACGCCCAGCTCGAGCCCGAAGATGAGGACGGCGTTGAGCGCGACGTTCGCGACGGCCCCGCCGGCACGGAGGACCATCGGCGTCCAGGCGTCGTCCATGCCGACGAACACCCGGCTGCCGATCAGGTTGAGCGCGGCGAACGGCACCCCCAGCCCGACGAGCTGGAGGTAGATCGCCCCCTGGGCGATCGCTTCCGGATCGTCGGTGATGATCGAGATCAACGCCGCCGGGTAGAGCCAGAACGCCGCCGCGATCGGGATCGTCGCGACGACGACGACGAACGCACTGGAGCGGACGGCCTGGCCGAGCTCGGGGAACGTCTCGGCGCCGTACCGCTGGGAGACGAGCGCGATGGTGCCGGCGGCGAGCCCGCCGCCGACGGTGAACGCCAGCCCCCAGAACGGCGTCGCGAACCCGACGCCGGCGATCGCCGCCGGCCCGACGGCGATACCGACCATCGCGACGTCGACCGCGCTCTTTGACATCCGTGCCAGCCCGGTCACCACCCGCGGCCAGGCGAGATCCGTCGTCCGGCGGGCCCGCTCGCGTTCGATCAGCCCGAGCCGGGAGAGGCCGATCCCGATCCAGAGGATCACCAGCCGGATCGGGTTCGGGATCCGGCCGAGCAGCCGCCGGAGTCGGATCGGGGACACGGGAACCGACCGGGGGTTGTCGACACCGGGGGAAAGCGCTTCCCGAGCCGGCAGGGGCGTCCGGTTTTCGATTCGAAACTCACGGCGGTGGCTGTACGCGCCCGCCGGCGGTCGATGGATCCCCCGGCCGGCGGCTTCCCGGAGTCGTCGGACGACCGTTTTATATATGCGGGCGTGTCCCCTCCGGTATGGAGAGTGCGCTCATCGCCGACGGGCTGGCCGAACGGATCGTCACGACCTGCCGAACGGCCGTCGGCGACAGCTGTCGGTCGGTCACGTACTTCACCCGGGACGACTTCGATCAGCTGTACCTCCGGGGGGATCTAGAGCGGGACGCGGATCTCTCGACGTTCATCGGCCACGAGTGGCACGACTTCAAGACGACCCAGGAGGCCTACCGGGGCTCGGAGCTCGGACGCTACCGCTACACGATCCGGGTGTTCGAGAACGGCTTTCTGATCCGGATCACCTCCGACCGGGAAGGGGTGTTCGTTACCACCGACGGCCTCACGCTGAAGGACTTCGAGGAGCTGACCGCGGCCGTCCAGGCCGTCCTCGCCGACCGCACGGCCGACTGATCAGGGCCGGTCGCTCCGGTCGTCGATCCGACCGACCGGGAGGCCGGTGCCGCCGTCGACCGTTCCGAGGACCATCGCGAAGCGACGTCGTTCTGTAGCGCGTCTATCCGGTGTCATGCCATCGCCGGAGGACGGATCGCCCCGTAGTTATGTATCCCCTTCGTCTCCGTAGTAGCCGGCTTCGCGGCGCCCTCGTGGCAGGCGAGTGCCCGTTAGTCGGGGGTTTCGCGACACCCCCGCCGTGGGGCGTAAGCGCCTTGATGATCACCCCCTTCGTTCCGGTATGACCGACGACGTTCCCGGCCCCGTCGAGGACGCCCTCGACGACCACGACGCGTTCGAACCGGCCGACGACGGCTACCGGCTGGAGACGACCGTCTTCGACGCAATGGTGACGGCGACGCCGGCCGACGGCCCCCGCGACGGACACGTTCACGTGACGATCTCGCTGCCGACCCTCGACGCCGCGGTGGCCGACGAGACCGTCCCCGCGGTCGTCGAGGACGACTGGTTCGAGACCCTAAAGCGGCGGCTGACCGACGCGTTCAGCGTGACACGGAGCGTCGACGGGGAGGGGCCGGCCGTCGACCGCGAGGGTGAGACGGTCCGCGTCACCCTGGAGTTCGTCGCCTGGGACGCACGCGAGGGTATCGCCGACGCGAAGGCACTGATCGAGTTCGTCGAGGGGACCTACGCACAGGGACTCGTCCCCGGCTACGAGTACCGCGGGCCGGCCGGCGAACTCGTAGCGAGCGCGGCCGAACGCGGCCAGGGGGCGGCCGGCGACGGGCCGCCGCTGTAGCCCGCTCACCGCCGGGCGAGCCAGTAGACGACGGCCCCGAGGACGAACGCGAGGCCGACGTTGACGACCACTCCGACGGCGCCGACGCCGGCGACGAGCGCGAGCGCCGGGAGCTCCTCGACGGGCGCGAACGCGGCCCGGCCGAGCTCGTAGGCGACGACCGCGAGCAGCACGCCGAGCAGGGCGAGCGGGAAGGCGGCGAGCAGGGCCGCGCCGGCGACGAGCGCGACCAGTAGGTAGCCGATCCCGAGGATGACGTTCGCCCCTGCGGTGCGCGCGCCGAAGGCGTACTTGCCCGCGAGGCCGCCGCTGCCGTGACACATCGGCACCCCGCCGGCCGGCACGGCGGCGAGACAGGTCACGCCCATACTCCCCGCGAGCTCGTCGGCGGAGAGCCGCCGGTCGTACAGGTCCGCACACAGAAGCGAGGTCGCGATGGCGGCGTTGCCGACCGTCATCCCGAGCTGGGCGATCGTCCCCTCGATGGCGGCCCCGGTCAGCGAGGGGCCGCCGGCCGGAAACGGCGTCGCCGCGGGCAGCTGTGGGGTCGGGACGCCCGCGACGTAGACCGCGACGGCCGCGCCGGCCGCGAGGACGACCAGTGCGCTCTCCCGAAGCCGCCCCACGACGGCCAGTCCGAGGACGACCAGCAGGCCGACGGCGGCGATCCCGGGATCGCCGACCGACAGCGAGACGGCCGCCTCGAGCAGGAGGAGGGCGACGGCGAGCTGGATCCCGCGGACGACGGGCTCGCCGACGACGCGCTCGATCCGGCCGACGAGGCCGAAACGTGCGGCACCCAGGAGGACGATCCCGGCGAGCAGGCCCGCGGCGGCGAGTTCGGCGTACGAGAGGACGCCGACGATCGCCAGCCCCACGAGCGCCTTCATCGGCTCGACCGAGAGGGGCAGCCCGTAGTGGATCCCCCAGACGATCTGGAAGACGCCGAACGCGACCAGCACGTGGGGCAGGGAGACGCTCGTCGTGAGCGCGAGCGCCACGAGCAGGGGGAGGACCGTAATCGAATCCCCTAGCGCACCCGTCAGCTCGCGGGCGTCGAACGAGATCTCACGGGCTCGCGAGAATTCCGACGAGTGTGCCATCGAACGGCCTTTCGTGGAGGCTACGTATTACGGTGTCGCTAGCTCTCGAACGTTTTCCCCCGGTAAAATTATTAACTTATTTCGGTTACCTCGTTCCGGCCTCGGTTCCGCGTCGACGCCGGCCGACGATCACCGATCCGTCCGGGTCGGCCGACGATCACCGATCCGTCCGGGTCGGCCGACGATCATCGATCCGTCCGGGTCGGTCGACGATCACCGATCCGTCCGGGTCGGCCGACGATCACCGATCCGTCCGGGCCGGCCGACCATCATCGATTTGTACAAGCCGGTAATAGACGCGGGTATGCGACGACCAGCACCCGACGGACGGCCGATCGGGCTGACGATCGCGGGCAGCGACTCGGGCGGGGGCGCGGGGATCCAGGCGGACCTCGCGACGATGACCGCCGGCGGCGTCTACGGGACGAGCGTCGTCACCGCCGTGACGGCCCAGCACACCCGCGGCGTCGACTCCTCTCACGTCCTCCCCGTTCCGGAGGTCGAGGCCCAGCTAGAGGCCGTCCTGGGGGATTTCGACGTCGACGCGGCGAAAACCGGAATGCTCGCGACGACGGGGATCGTCGAGAGCGTCGCCGACGTCGCCGGAGAGCTCGCCGTCCCGCTCGTGGTCGACCCCGTGATGGTGGCGACCTCCGGCGACCGGCTGCTCGATTCCGCGGCCGAGCGCGCCTACGAGGCGCTGATCGCCGAGGCGACCGTCGTCACCCCGAACGCCGACGAGGCGACGGTGCTCACCGGGATCGAGGTCGAGGACGCCGAGAGCGCCCGTGAGGCCGGCGAACGGCTGCTCGGAATGGGTGCCGACGCCGCGCTCGTCAAAGGCGGCCACGTCCCGGGCGAGACCGTCGTCGACCACCTCGTGACCGCCGACGGCGTTCGGCGGTTCGAACACCCCCGGGTCGACACGGCGGCGACCCACGGCTCGGGCTGTACGCTCGCGGCGGCGATCGTCGCCCGGCTGGCCCGCGGCGAACCCGTCGACCGGGCGGTCGCGGGCGCGACCGACCTGCTGGCGCGGGCGATCCGCTATCACTACGACGTCGGGCGGGGGCCGGGCGCGGTCAACCACGCCGTCGAGCTCCGGAACGACGCCGCCAGGGCACGGACGGCCGAGGGGGTCCGGGGCGTCGTCGACCGGCTCGCCGGGGGCGAGCTCGCCGCGCTCGTCCCCGACTCGGGGGTGGACGTCGTCGGGACCACGCCGTACGCCGAGTCGACCGAGGACGTCGCGGCCGTCGGCGCCGGGGGCGACCGGCCTCCCGGGGAGGTCCGGTTCGGGGCCGATCGGCGGCTGGCTCGGGACGTACTCGAGGCCCGCGAGACGGCTCCGGAGCTCCGTTTCGGAGCGACGATACGGTTCGACGAGGGGATCGACGCGGCGCTCGCGGAGCTCGGCTGGCCGATCGCGGCGCGGGACGACGGGGAGCCGTTCGAGCCGTTCGCCGCGGGGCCCGCCGCGCTGGTCGACCGCGAGGGCGAGTCGACGGCGACGGTGTTTGGCCCCTCGTCGGCGACGCTGACCGACCGGCTGCTCGCGCTGGCCACGAGCGTCGGCGCCGACGGATCGCGGTAATCGCCCCGCGACGGATCGCGGTAATCGCCCGCGAACGGTGACGGAGCGAACGACCAACGCTTAACACGTCCGGCGTCTCAACGACGGCTATGAACGGAGGACGACTGCGATGAACGGAGGACGGCGGCCGTGAACGGACGGGACGTCGGGAGGCTCGCGATCGTCGTCGCCGGGACGGCCGTCTTCGCCGCCGCCGGCGTCGTGCTGTTCGTGGTCTATCCGGAGACGCTCGCGGATCTGCTCGGGGTTCTCGTGGCGCTCGCGGTGGTCCTCGTCGGGATCAAGCTCGCGGGCTCGATCGCCGGCTCGGTGTTCCCGGGCTACGACGTCGCCGAGGTCGCAGTGGAGGGGCCGATCACCCGGGACGGCGGCTCCGGCCCGCTCCCGTCTAGCCCGCGGGCGACGCCCGCGGACGACGTCGTCGAACAGATCGAGCGGGCGGACGCGGACGGGAGCGTCGACGCCCTGCTCGTGAAGCTGAACACCCCCGGCGGCGAGGTCGTCCCGAGCGACGACATCAGGCTCGCCGCCGAGCGGTTCGAGGGGCCGACGGTCGCCTACGCGACGGACGTCTGTGCGAGCGGGGGGTACTGGATCGCCAGCGGCTGTGACGAGCTCTGGGCCCGGGAGGGGACGATCGTCGGCTCGATCGGCGTCATCGGCTCGCGGATCAACGCCGCCGAGCTCGCCGAGAAGGTCGGGCTCTCCTACGAGCGGCTGGCCGCCGGCGAGTACAAGGACGCGGGGACGCCGCTGAAGGAGCTCTCCGAGGACGAGCGGGCGTACCTCCAGGGGATCATCGACGACTACTACGATCGGTTCGTCGACCGGGTGAGCGACGGCCGCGGGCTCGACCCGGAGTTCGTCCGGGACACCGAAGCCCGGATCTACCTCGGCGGGCGGGCCGCCGAGCTCGAGCTCGTCGACGAGCTGGGGACCCGCGAGGACGTCGAGGAGGCCGTCGCCGAACGGCTCGGCCGCGAGTCGGTGACCGTCGAGGAGTTTTCCCCCACGCGGCCGCTGGCCCGCCGGCTCGGC
>LKNG01000154.1 GCA_001564115.1 Natrialbaceae archaeon Tc-Br11_E2g8
ACCAGGTGACACAGCGGATTTCCCGGATACACCACCGGGTTCTCGAGGATGCCGAGGATCAACCCGGTGAACGGCGCCTCGACGGTCACGATGTCGTCTTCCTCCTTGAACGGGTTCGTGATCGCACAGATCGTCTCGTCCTCCCGGACCAGCTCGCCGCTCTCGACTTTGACGTCGACGATGCCGCCGGCGTCGGCACGCAGCCAGGTCTTCTCGTCGCTGTCCTCGATCACCGTCCGCCAGCCGGGCCAGTGGACCGCCGACCCGTGGTGGAGGCCGAACTCCGCGAAGACACTCGCCACGCCGGTCAGCGCCCGGTCGATCAGCCGCCGCTGGAACCGGTGGGCCTCGCCCATCTCGACGGTGATCGTCGGGATCCCGTCGTCGGTCGCCTCCCGGCGTAACGTCCCGGAGGGGCCCTCGCCGTCGATGATGACGTTCGAGCTGAACGCCCGGGCGAGTCGGGCAGTACCCTCGTCGTCCATATCCGCCCGGACGTGGAGGGTGTTCGTCCGCCCGCGGGTGGAGGTGTGGAAGTCGATGCCGAAGTCACAGGGTTCGATGAAGTTCGTGTAGATGCGGTGGGCCATCCGGCGTGCGCTCGTCGAACCTTCCCGTCCCGGAAACGACCGATTCAGGTCGCGATCGTAGATCGGGAGGTACCGCTCCTGGGCCAGAAATCCGGGCACGTTCATCACGGGGAGACAGACGAGGGTGCCCCGGAGCGAGGAGTGGTCCCAGTCGTGGGCGACCTCCCGTACCACCTCGATCCCGTTTAGCTCGTCGCCGTGGGCCGCCGCCGAGAGAAACACCGTCGGCCCGGACTGCTCGCCGTTTATCACCGTCACCGGGATGCGTACGGGGTCACCGAGATACGTCTCGCTGATGCCGTAGCGGATGTTCACGGACTCGCCGGGGTCGACCCGACCGCCGTTGTAGGTGAACACGTCGGGTTCACCCGCCGACACGCTCGCGGCGTCGTCGCTCATACCCCGGGATCCGCCCGACCGGTTATAAACCCCTCGTCACCGGCCGGGACCGATCGACGGCCGATACCAATCAGATATCGTACAGGTGTCGCGAAGGATTGGCAGGCCGAAACGGGGCGTGAGAACCCGCGACGGCTGTGAACGGCTATCAAAACGGCCGAAACTGACAACGTTTTTGTCGTGGCCCCGAGAGTACGATTCATGACAGTCGACGAGCCCGTCAGGGTCGGCGTACTCAGTCTCCACACGAGCAAAGAGAGCAAGGCGATCTGCAACGCCATCGAGGATCTGGGTCACCGACCGGAGTGGCTCCGCACGGAGAACACGACGGTGAGCGTCGAGGACGGCAGCGTCGTGCTTGAGCCGGCCGTCGACGTGATCGCAAACCGAATGTTGCTCTCGAACACCGAACAGCCCTGCGAGGAGCTCGGGCTGGCGACCACCCTCTCGAGGCTCGTCCCGACGCTCAACGAGCCGGCGACGACGTTCGTGGCGACCCACAAGCTCGCGACGGCGGCCACCCTCGCCGCCAGCGACGTCCGCGTCCCCGACGTGTTGCTCGCACTGGCGAGCGATCGGCTCAACGCCGCCCGCGAGCGGTTCGGGGAGGAGGCGGTGTACAAGACCGCGATCGGTACCCACGGTGGGGGGACCTGGAAGGTCGGCCCCGACGATCCGGTCAACGCCAAGGTGGGCAACCGGTACGCGTTCCTCCAGGAGCTGATCGAACGTGACGGCGAGCGCCACCGCGACGTCCGGGTGTACGTCGTCGGCGACGAGATAGTCGGCGCGATGTACCGGTACGCACCGGAGAACGACTGGCGGACGAACGTGGCCCTCGGCGGCGCGGTCGAGGACGCCACGCCGTCGCTCCCCGCAGAGGTCCGGGAGATGGCCCGCCGATCGGCCGAGGCGATCGGACTGGACTACGCCGGCGTCGACCTCGTCGAGGGCGAGGAGGGCTGGTTCGTCCTCGAGGTCAACCCGACCGCGGGCTTCAAGGGGCTGTTCGAGGCGACCGGTCGCAGTCCCGCCCCCTACATCGCGAAACTCGCGATCGAACGCGTCGGCGGGACGGTCGACGACGATCAGGTCGAGGCCCTCTCGCGGACGCTCGACGACACGCGTCCGTCGGTGATGCCGTCGACTTTCACGAGCCACGACGGCGAGCCGGCGACGGTCGGCTACACCGAGGAGGTCGTCCTCTCGGGGACCAGCGGCTCGAAATCCGTCGTCGCCAAGTCCGACACCGGCGCCTCCCGAACGAGCATCGACACCCGTCTCGCCGCCGACATCGGTGCGGGGCCGATCAAATCGATCACCCGCGTGAAATCGGGCTCGAGCAAGACGGCCAGGAGCCGGCCGGTGGTCGACGTCGTCGTCGGCGTGGGCGGCAACCAGCACACCGTCACCGCCAGCGTCGAGGACCGAAGCCACATGGACTACCCCGTCATCCTCGGCCGGGACATCCTGGGCAACTACCGCGTCGACGTGGGCAAACGCGTCGACGGCGAGGCACCCGACACTCCCGAGGAGGAAGAGGAGGCCGTGGAGTGACGGAGGCTCCGAACGAGAAGAGACCTGCGAGACGAACTCACACGCTAGGACTGGTCGGTGAGGGAGCCCCAACGAGCCGGGCGGGCGGCGACGCACACGGCGATGGCCGGCGGCGCCCGAACTGCGGTGTATTCGAATAACGTACTGGAATATTCCCGTTGGATAGCCGTGGGATACTTTGCAGTAATATTGTCCAACAATCCCAAAACCGTTATCAAGGACCCGCGGCGTAGAGTGTACCGAGTTGAACGAGTATGCTCTTCCCACAAACATACAATATTGGGGGGTGGTGTCGGTGATCGAGTTCGCGTCCCCGACGGTACAGGCACTCGCCGTCGTCGCCCTCGTCACCGTCGAGGCGATCGTCCTCTACACCGGCTACGGCGTCCTCGAGCGCCTCGCGGGACCGTCGGTAATCGAGCGGATAGAGAAGGCCTGACCATGGCGGTGCTCGGTCTGAGCGTCGAGTTGCTCGCCTTGTTCGTCGGCTTCGGGTTCATGGTCGGGGTCTTCTTCGGCTTCTTCGGGATGGGCGGCTCGTTTCTGGTCACCCCCGCCCTCCTGATCCTGGGGTATCCCGCCCCCGTGGCGATCGGCTCCAGCATGGCGTTCGTCTTCGGGACGGCGATCATCGCGACGATGAAACACGCCGACGTCGGCAACGTCGACTACCGTCTGGGCGCGTTGATGTTCGTGGGAATCACCCTCGGCATCGAGGGTGGGCGGCTGTTCGTGTTCTTCTTAGAGGAGCTCGGCCGGGCGGAGCTGGTCGTCGGCGTCGCCTACGTGCTGTTGCTCGCGGCGATCGGCGTCCTCTTTACCAGAAGCGCGCTGCGAGCCGACGGAGCCGACGACGAGCCCGACGACCCAGACGAGATCCCGGAGCTCGCGAAGACGATCAAATCCTACGACGTCCCCCCGATGATGACCCTCGCCGACGGGAGCAAGGCGTCGCTGTGGACGATCTCGGGGGTCGGCGGGGGCGTCGGGCTCGTCTCCGGCTTTCTGGGGATCGGCGGCGGCTTCGTCCGGATGCCGGCGATCTACTACCTCATCGGCGTCCCGCTCGCCGTCGCCGTCGGGACGAGCCTCTTCGGGGCCCTGATCTCCGGCGGCGTCGGCGCGTTCAGCTACGGCCGCTCGGGTGTCATCGACGTCGGCGTCGTCACCGCGTTGCTGGTCGGCAGCGCGCTCGGCGCCCGGATCGGCTCGGCCGCGACGGTGTACGTCGACGAGAGCGACGTGACGATCTACTTCGGGATCATGCTGTTGCTCGCGAGCGCCGCCGTCGCGTTCGGGGAGATCGCAAACTGGACCGGGATCGCGGCGTTCGACACCGTCAGCTTCGTCCTCCTGATCGGCTCCTCGGCGCTCGTGACGACGATCATCCTCTACTACGGCACGAAGGAGATCCGTGCCGGTGCCGTCACGCCGACCACGACGACGGGCGAGAAGTGATCGTCCGCCACGTTCGCGAAGTGATCGTCCACCAGGTTCGCGAAGTGATCGTCCGCCACGTTCGCGGTCACTCGGAGGTCGGCGAGTAGCCGGCTCCCTTCCGGCCCGACCGGTCGGTGGGGTCGAGCGCGAACAGCTCGTAGACGATCTCGCCGGAGTCGGTCCCCGTCACCCCAAGCGTCGGGAACGTCGCGTTCGCCTCGATCGCCTCCAGGGCCGTCTCGCGGCGGTCTTCGGGGACCCGTTCGACGGGGCCCGAGACGATCGCGCTCGCCCACTCCTCGGCCGAGGCAACGAGGTACGTCGTCACGGTCGCCCTCCCGGTTCGCTCGAGTAACTCGAGCTTTCGGCTGCCCTCGCCCGATCCGAACTGGAAGTACAGCCTCCCGTCGTCGTACCCGAACGACATCGGCACGGCGTAGACGTCCTCGCCGCCGGCCAGCGAGAGTACGCCGGTTCCCTGCTCGCGGAGAAACGTCGACAGCTCCGACTCCGTCATCGGCTCGACGGATCCCCTCGCGGTCCGCCGACCGTCCTCGAACTCCCACTCCCAGTCGTCCGGATTCACTCTCCCGTCCCTCGAGTAGCCCCGTGAACCGAGCCGTAAAAAGAGTTGCCGTCGGTGATGGCCGTCGACCGTCCCGAACGGAGGGGGGATTTACCCCGGTGGCCGTCGAATCCCCACGGGACCATGAGCTACAAGGAGTTCACCGGACAGGTCCAGCACCGACTCGAGCTCGCGGAACTCGGCCCGGCGGTCCGGGCGACGCGGGCGACGTTGACGACCCTCGGGGAACGGCTCCACGAGGGGGAGGCGACCGACCTCGCGAGCCCGCTGCCGATGGAGATCGACCGCTATCTGGCCGAGGCCGAGTCGGGTCAACGGTTCGACTACCAGGAGTTTCTCGACCGCGTCGCCGAGCGCGAGGGCTGTGATCGGCCCACGGCCAACTACCACGCCCAGCAGATCGTCGCCATCCTCGGTGAGCGCGTTCCGCCGGGGAACGTAGAGAAGGCCCGAAACCAGCTTCCCGAGGAGTTCGAGACGCTCTTTGCGGTCTACGACCGCGAACGCGGGGAGGAAAGCGAGGATTGACCGATCGGGCCAGCGCGCAGAGAGCGATCAGCCGAGACGGGGCGTGTGGATCGCTCGAGGCGAGCCACAGGGAGCGGTGGCTCACTCCGACCGCCTCTCGGGCTCCAGGAACCGTCCGGAACGCTCCCGGGCCTCCAGGGCGTACCACTGGAGCTCGAGCTCGCTGTTCGCGACGTCGATGTCCCCGGCGACGGCGTGGAACCACGCTTCGACGTCGTCGTCTACCTCGCCGGCCGACAGCTCCCGGAGGGGGCCGGTCAGGACGACGCTTCGCCAGTCGTCGCTGTCGACGTGTTCGTAGACGGTGAGACAGACCTCCTCGGTCGCCTCGATGAACGATCGTTTCTTGCTGCCGGGTGCGAACCCGAGGTCGAAGATCGCCCGCTCGTTCGCCTCGTCGTAGGCGAACGCCACCGGGATTCCGTACGCACGCCGGTCTTCCGCCAGCGCGAGGACACCGGTGCCTCGCTCGTTGAGGAAGTCGGTCACGTCCTCGTCGGTCATCGTCCGTCCGTACCAGGGATCCGAACTTCGGGCCATCGCACTCCCCCACCACGGCCGGCGATATATAGCCGGGGCCCGCCCTCACCGGACGAGACACACCCGGACCGGCGCACGGAAGGCCACCGCTTCGGTGACGCTCCCGAGCAGGTGGGCGTCCGCCGAACGGCCGTGACTCCCGAGGAAGATCGCGTCGGCGTCGCTCCCGACGGCGTGATCGACGATCTCCCGATCGGCGCGGCCGACGACCGTCTCGGTCGTCAGCTCGACGCCGGCTCCACTCGCGAGTTCCGATAGCTCCGCGAACAGCTCGTCGGCGAGCTCGCGGGCTCGATCGTACCACTCCGCCGAACCGCGGCGGGGTTCGAGCTCGTCGGCGTTCTCGTGGCCGACGACGCTGTAGCCCGGCTCGGTCGGGTCGATCACGTGGAGGGCGACGAGCTCCGCCTCGGGGTGTTCTTCGAGTGCGATCTCGAACGCGCGGCGGGACAGCGGCGAGCCGTCGACCGGAACGAGGATGCGATCCATACGTCGGGTTACGACGCCAACGGTCAAAAACGAGGACGGCACCTATACCGACGACGACCGGTCGGCGGCGGTGACTCTCGGCTCGAGAAGGGCAACCGATTTTATTCTGGCAGGCGTACGTCAGCCCGTGACACACGTACTCGTCCCGATCGACGGCTCGGAGACCGCCACGGAGGCGCTCCAGTACGCCCTGGAGCTGTTCGAGAGCCCGGAGCTGACGGTTCTCTACGTGATCGAGCTCGGGA
>LKNG01000155.1 GCA_001564115.1 Natrialbaceae archaeon Tc-Br11_E2g8
GGCGGGGCTCGCCCCCGCGGCCAGCGCCTCGGCGGCGACCGCCCGTTTCCAGGACGCCGGAGTCCGGCGGCGGTCGACCCGGTCCCGGAGGGGGTCGATCCAGCCGGTCGCCCGCTCGGCCGAAACCCCCGCGCTCTGAAGCCCGTCGACCGCGAGCTCGAACAGGTCGGCGTACAGCCGATCCGCGTCGTCGGTTCGCTCGCCGTCGGCGGTGATCCAGGTCAGTTCGGCGTCGAGCCCGTCACGGGCCGCCGCGTAGAAGTTCTCGCGGGCGCGCTCCCAGGGGAGCTCGCCGATCGGGTGGTCGCGGTCGGCGATCGCGGTCATCGCCCCGGCGAAGGCGGCGACGAACGCCGCGGTGTCCGGCAGCGTCGGCTGGGCGGGCAGCGGCCGGAACTCGATCCGGACGTTCGCCGCCGCCTCGGTCGCGCCGTCGAACACCGGCCGAACCCACCGCCAGTAGCTCCCGTGGGCGTGTCTGAAGTGGACGAACGCGTCGTCGAACCGCTCGCCGGCCTCGATCTCCGCCGGAATGATCGTCGTGTCCTCGACGACCCGGTCGACGGCCTCGGCGGGGGTCTCGACGTCGCGGGGAAACCGGACCTTCGGCGGTCCCTCGACGGGGTTCATCATCCCCTCGTAGATCGGGACCCGGTTCTCCACGTATCCCGCGGAGAGCAGGATTTCGGGGGAGAGATCGTCGTACAGCTCCGGCGGGAGAAACGGCGAGTTGACTCCCAGAGCGAGCACGGGCCCGGCGAGGCGGATCGCCGCGGCCAGCCGGTCGGGCAGGTCGGCAGCCCGCCGGAACTGGTAGTGGGGCTGGATCGAGGTCGTGAGACTCACCGGGCCGGGGCTCGCGGCCTCGAAGCCCACCCCGGGGACCTCGATTTCGCCGACGAGCTTCCGACGGCTGCTCGCGAAGCCGTGGTACCGGACCGCGTTGCTGACGTTGATCCCGAGGGTCAGCCCCTCCCCCTCGGTCGCCTCCGTCAGGTACTGCCGGGTCGTGCCGTCCTCTGGGCCGATCGTCCACATCCCGTCGCTGACCAGCCGGAGCCCGCCCGCGGCCGCCCGGCCCTGGAGCGCGGCCGTCTTCGCCTCGATCTCCTTCAGCAAGGCGTCGAGGCCGGGCTCGTTGTACGGCTGGACGGAGGCGTTCAGCTCCGCGTTGTGGAGGCCGAGCTCGCGGTCGAAACCGATGGAGTCGAGCAGCTCCCGGGGGATCCGTCGGATCCAGTGGCCGTCGCGGTCGGCGGCGTAAAACTCCACCTCGAGACCGATCGCGAGCCCCGCGTTGTCGAACGTTCCGGCCGCGAGCGCCTCCTTTATCACCTCCCCTTCCTCGCGGACCCGCTCGTCGAACGCCTCGAAGTCGAGCTCCCGTGACTCCCGGAGACGATCGAGCGAGTCCTCGGAACCGTCGCTCATCGGTACTAACGGACTCACTCGTGGGTAATAAGCATAGTGTCGAGTTACCACTCGGCACGTCGTTCGAGCCCGCGTCCGCACCATCGAGTCGAAGGCGACGCCGGCCGAACCCGACATTCCTTTACCGGCCGGTCGGGAACGGTGGATATGTTCCGCTCCGTGCGCGTGGAGGTCGAGGAGGCCCTGGAGGGGGCGCTCTCGGCGCTCGACGCGCCGACCGACGACCTGGGAATCGAGCGGCCCCCGGAAGACGTCGAGGCCGTGTTGGCCTCGAGCGTCGCCTTCCGGCTGGCCGGCGAGCTGGGGATGGCGCCGCCGGCGGTCGCCGAGGAGCTCGCCGCGGAGATCGACGTCGAGGAGCTTGCGTACGTTTCGGCGATCGAGACACAGGGGCCGTACCTCAACTTCCTCCCTGGGGCAGCGTACTTCGCCGACACCCTCGCGGCCGCGGCCGACCCCGACTACGGCCGGCTCCCCGACCGCGGGGAGTCGGTCGTCGTCGAGCACACGAGCGCGAATCCGACGGGACCCGTCCACGTCGGCCGCGCCCGGAACCCGATCATCGGCGACGCCGTCGCGAACGTCCTCGCGTTCGCCGGCTACGACGTCGACCGCCACTACTACGTCAACGACGCCGGCCGGCAGATGGCCGTCTTCACCTGGGCCTACGAGAGTTTCGAGGAGTCGGAGCTGGCCGACGAGCCCGAACGCGACCGCGCCGAGTACGACCTCGTCCGGTACTACCGGAAGGGAAACCGGTTTTTGGAGAACGGAAGCGAGACGGAGGTCGCCGCGGCCGAAGCCGAGATCGACGCGATCATGCGCGGGCTCGAGGACGGCGAGGAGGAGGCCTACGAACGGGTGAGCGAGGTCGTCGACCGGGTGCTCGGCGGGATGAAAACGTGTCTCGCCCGCCTGCCGGCGGAGTTCGACGAGTTCGTCAAGGAGACCCGGTTTATGCGCGACGGCTCGACAGACGACGTCGTCGCCCGCCTGAAGGACGCAGAGACGGCCGTCTACGAGGACGACGCCTGGCAACTCGAGTTCGAGGAGATCGAGAAGAACCTCGTCTTCCTGCGCTCGGACGGCACCTCGCTTTACCCGACCCGCGACCTCGCCCACCACGAGTGGAAGTTCGACAACTACGACCGTGCGGTGACCGTCCTGGGGGAAGATCACAAGCTCCAGGCGAGACAGCTGCGGGCGGCGCTGGAGGTCCTCGGCAACGACACGAGCCAGCTCCGGCAGGTGCTCTACTCCTACGTCAACCTGCCGGAGGGGAAGATGTCCACCCGCCGGGGGACCGGCATCGACCTCGACGACTTACTCGACGAGGCGATCGCCCGCGCCCGCGAGGAAGTCGAGGACCGACTCGACGACCGGATCCGCGACGACGAGCTCACCGACGAGGACGTCGAGCGCATCGCCCGTCAGGTCGGCGTCGGCGCCGTCCGGTACGACGTCGTCTCGAAACAGCCGACGAAGGCGATCACCTTCGAGTGGGATCGAGCACTCGACTTCGAGGCCCAGTCTGCCCCGTACGTCCAGTACGTCCACGCCCGCTGCTGTGGGGTTCTGGAGGAAGCGGGGATCGACCCGGCAGCCGGGGCGGACGTCCCGTCGATTCCGGCGGCCGGAGCGGACGACCCGTCCACCCCGACTGACGTCGACGCCGGGGTGCTCGAGACCGACGCCGAACGGGAACTGCTCGAGACGATCGCCCGGTTCCCGGCGGTGATCGAGGAGGCCGCCGACGACCTCGAGCCCCACCAGGTCGCCACCTACACCCGCGAGCTCGCCGAGCGGTTCAACGCCTTCTACCGGGAGTGTCCCGTCCTCGACGCGGACGACGAGTTACGCACGGCCCGGCTCGCGCTGGTGGCCGCCTCGCGGCACACGGTCGAGAACGCCCTCTGGACCCTCGGCGTCGAAGCTCCACGCTCGATGTGAACCGGGCGTCGGCGATCAGGGTCGGACGTGCTCGACGTCCCAGCCGTCCTCGGGCACGATCGCCTCGATCTCGATCTCGACGTCGCCACGGACGATCCCCTCGACCTCGATGAGGGCGCTCGCCGGCAGGTGTTCCCGGTCGAAAAACTCCCCGCGGACGCGGTGGATCGTCTCGAACTCCGGCTCGGAGACGTCCTCTACGTACACCCTGATCCGGACGACGTCCCGCATCGTCCCGTCCCGGTCGGCGAGCAGCGACTGGATCGTCTCGAGGACTTCCCGCGTCTGGGCCTCGACCGATCCGTCGGCGGCCTCGACTGGCGTCACTCCCGAGAGGAACACCCGCGTGTAGCCGTCGAGTTCGACCGCGACCCCCCGGGAGTAGGCGGTTCCGTCGACGTCGGAGTCCTCGAGGAGCTCGTCTCCGGCCTCCGGATCGAGGATCGTCTTTCTCATCCCGAGCCAGTCGAACGGCCGGGATAATAAGCGTGTCCCGCGCCGAGAGACCGGGCCACCGCGGGAGCGACGATCGAAGTCGTCGTAGAACGGCTCACTCCGTGTCCGACTCGGCCTCGGTGATCGCACTCGAGACGTCGTCCGGGGAGGCGGCGACGGTCTCCCCGGGCTCGTCGTCGCGCTCCTCCTCGCGGGGTGGCTCGGCGCCGACCAGCGCCGCGGCGAGCCGGCGGTAGGCCAGTGCGGCGGGCGCCCCGGGCTCGTGGACGACCAGCGGCGTACCGGCGAAGACGCTGTCCCGGACCGCCGGATCCTCGGGGATCTCCGCGAGCAACTCGACGCCCAGCCGGTCGGCGATCGCCGCCGAGGAGACGCCGTCGTCGTGGACGCGGTTGAGCACGAGCCCGGCGACGCCGCCGCCGGTGCGGTCGGTCAGCTCGACGGTCTTTTTCGTGTCGTGGACGGCCGCTGGCTCGGGCGTGGAGACGAGGATGACGGCGTCGGCGACCCCCAGCGGGAGGACGGTCTCGTGGCTGACCCCCGCCCCGACGTCGAGAAGGACGTAGTCGAACTCCTCGCGGAGCCGGTCGACGACGGCGGCGAGGGCCTCGGGGGAGGTCCGGGCGTACTCGTCCAGGGTCGTCCCGCTTGGCACCGCCACGAGGTCGTCGGCGAGGGAGTAGGTGGCCTCCTCGACGTCGGCCTCGCCGGCCAACACCTCGTGGAGGGTCGTCGCCTCCGGACGCAGGCTGACGAACCCCGCCAGGTTCGCCATGCCCAGGTCGGTGTCGACGACGGCCACGCGCTCGTCCGTGCCGGCGATCGCCGCCCCGAGGTTCACCGTCGCCGTCGTCTTTCCGACGCCGCCTTTTCCGCTCGCGATGGCGTACACGGTCTTCCCGGACATGCTCGGTCGTCGTGAACAGTGTGACGGCGGGGACTTAAATCAGTAGCACGTCCGTCGGCCGACTCCGATCGATCCGGGAGCACGTCGGGATTCCGATCAGTTCGCGAGTGCGCCGGCTCCGGTCGGTCCGCGAACGCGCCGGCCGGGTCAAAGGATACTTACCCGCGGCAGCGCTCTGTACGATCGATGAGCCAGCAGGCCGACCAGGAGGCCTCCGACCGCAAAAAATACGAGTTCCGAAAGGTCATCGAGGACCTAACGGAGTTCGAGGGATCGGGGACCCAGCTGGTCACGATCTACGTCCCCGAGGACCGTCAGGTCAGCGACGTCGTCGCCCACGTCACTCAGGAACACAGCGAGGCGTCGAACATCAAATCGAAGTCGACCCGGACGAACGTCCAGGACGCGCTGACGAGCATCAAAGACCGGCTTCGCTACTACGACACCTACCCGCCGGAAAACGGGATAGTGTTGTTCTCCGGCGCCGTCGACTCCGGAGGCGGTCGGACCGAGATGGTCACGAAGGTCCTCGAGAGCCCACCCCAGCCCGTCGAGTCGTTCCGGTATCACTGTGACTCCGATTTCCTCACCGACCCCCTAGAGGAGATGCTCGCGGACTCGGGGCTGTACGGCCTGATCGTCCTCGACCGCCGGGAGGCGAACGTCGGCTGGCTGAAGGGCAAACGCATCGAGGCGGTCAAATCGGCCTCCTCGCTGGTCCCCGGCAAACAGCGAAAGGGTGGCCAGTCCGCCCAGCGGTTCGCCCGGCTGCGCCTGGAGGCGATCGACAACTTCTACCAGGAGGTCGCGGGGATGGCTAACGACCTGTTCGTCCCCAAACGCCACGAGATCGAGGGGATCCTCGTCGGCGGCCCCTCGCCGACCAAAGACGAGTTCCTGGACGGCGACTACCTCCACCACGAGATCGACGACGCGGTGATCGGCAAGTTCGACGTCTCCTACACCGACGAGTCCGGTCTCCGGGAGCTCGTCGACGCCGCCGAGGACGCCTTGGCCGACGCCGAGGTGATGAAGGACAAACGGGAGATGGAGCGGTTCTTCAAGGAGCTCAACGCCGGCGAGCTCGCGACCTACGGCTTCGAGCAGACCCGCGAGAACCTCGTGATGGGCGCCGTCGACCGGCTGCTGATAAGCGAGGACCTCCGGAAGGACGTCGTCGTCTACGACTGCCCCGAGTGTGGGGCGACCGACTACGAGGTGATAGACCGGCGGAAGGCCACGCCCTCCCACGACTGCAGCGACTGTGGCGCGGCCGTGTCGGCGACCGAGGACGACCGCGAGGACGCCATCGAACACCTGATCGGGATCGCCGAACAGCGGGGCACCGAGACGAAGTTCATCTCCACGGACTTCGAGAAGGGCGAACAGCTCTACAACGCCTTCGGCGGCTTCGCCGGCATTCTCCGGTACGACACCGGGATCTGATCGAGAGAGCCCCACTGAATACTTGTTCGTCCACGTCCAACGGACGGTGAGTGAGACCGATCGCCGTCGTCGCCGTCTGCCTGCTCGCGGTCCTCGCCGGCTGTAGCGGCTCGCTCGGGGCCGAGGCGAC
>LKNG01000156.1 GCA_001564115.1 Natrialbaceae archaeon Tc-Br11_E2g8
CGTCGTCGCTCCAGCCGTCGTCCTCGCGCCCGGAATCCTCGCGTCCGTCGTCGTCGTCCCGCCCGTCCTCCCGGCCATCGCCATCGCGTCCGCCGTCGTCCCGGCCGTTATCGTCGCTCCAGCCGCCATCGCGTCCGTCGTCGTCCCAGCCGTTATCGTCGCTCCAGCCGCCATCGCGTCCGTCCTCCCAGCCGCCCCCGCCCTCCCGGACGGCGGCCCGCTGATCGGGGATCAGATCGAGCTCGGCCTCGGTGTCCCCGAGCACGAGCAACGCGTAGTACCGAAGGTACGAGACCACCGGCACCTCGATCAGGGCGATAAAAAGCAAGAAGAGCACGAGCGCGAGCAGGACGACGCCGACGGCGAGGACGGCGCCGGCGGGGCCGAGCGCGAGCAACGCGAACGCGAGGATCCCGAAGGGGATGCCGATCACGAGCAGGGCGATCACGGCGAGGAACGCAACCGCGATGCCGACGACGATCCGGACGATCCAGACGAGCACGAGGTAGACGACGTACTCGGTCCAGTTTCCGGCGAGCGCCGGCCAGAACCGCCGCCAGGCGCTTACGACGCCGCGCTCTTCGAGCAACATTACCGGCGCGACGAAGACCGTGGTAAACCGCATGACGGCCGCGTAGCCCAGCGACAGCGGGACGGCCAGCAGTCCGAGCGTCAGTACGCTCCCGGCCGTGATCGCCGTCGGGTCGCCGGCGGTGAGGACCACGAACGCCGCCGGAACGGCGAGGATCGCCAGAACGGCCAGCCCGAGAAGCGCCCGGAAGGCGAACAGCCGTAACGCCCGCCGGAGGTTCCGCCGGCCGTACCGCCGGAGCCGAACCGTCTTCGAGCGCAACGACTCGATCAGGACGAACTCCATGATCGCCCCGACGACGGCGAAGACGAGCCAGACGGCGAACACGATGGCCACGACGACCGCCACGACCACGACGAGGTCGGCCGCCGTGACCCCCTCGGGTAGCTCTGCGAACAACTCCTCGGTCGGCGGCGGCTCCTCGGCCAGCAGGGTGAAATCGCCGGTCGGGACCGTCGGTCCGCCGAAGCCGGGGCCGCTGACGAAAAAGAGCACGACCACCAGCTTGAGCCACGTCGCCGCCTCGACCGGTGTCAGAAACCCCCGCGTCACGTCTATCGCGTCGCTCAGGTCGTCGACGGCATACATCCGTACCGCAAGCGTTGGCCGGCCCGAAGTAAAGAGCTACTGATGGAGAGCTGATGTTCCCGGCGTCACCTCCACCGACGAGTGGCGTCTCCGAGTCGACGACCGGGACGCATTTATTCGACGCTTTCGTTGGCCCGGTATGGACATCCGCCAGCTGGCACGGGGTCGGGTCGAGTGGGATCGACTCGAACGTGTCGCCCGGATCCTGGCGGATCGGTACGACCGTGAGACCGTCCGCGTGGAGTTTCTCGAGGCCGACAACTGGCTGTCGACGCCGTGTGTCATAGACGAGGAGTTCTTCGTGAAGATCGTCTCCAGACAGAACTCCGTGGTCCACTCGGTGCTCACCACGGGCCGGAACGTCGGCGCGTTCTCCTCGGGCACCGAGGGGTTGTTCGACCGGTACGACACCCCGCTCGGGATGGTCGAACACGAGTACGAGTCGACCAGGCGGATGCGCGAGATCGGCCTCAACGCCCCACGCCCGATCGAGGCGTTCGAGGCCAACGGCCTCGGGGTGCTCGTCCTCGAGTATCTCCCGAACTTCGAGACCGTAGAGGAGCTCGACGGCGAGTGTCTCCGGGAGCTCGCCCCGGAGCTGTTCGGGATGCTCGCGACGCTCCACGACCACGGGCTGGCCCACGGCGACGTCCGAGCGGAGAACGTGCTCCGGTCCGACGGCGAGCTCTACTTCATCGACGCCACGCTGGTCCGCGAGGACCGGATCGCCGAGACCTCCGCGTACGACCTCGCCTCGGCGATGGCGGTGCTCGAACCCCGGATCGGCGCCCGCGAGACCGTCCGCGCGGCGGCAGCCGCCTACGACGGCGACGAGCTGCTCGCGGCACGGGAGTTCCTCGATTTCGTCCGATTCCGACCCGACCACGAGTTCGACACGACCCAACTCCGAAGCGAGATCGAGAAAGTCGCCGACCTGGGCCGAGGTTGAGCCGTCCACGGTCGACTTCGACCGTGGCCGAGTCCCCAGCCGGCCGTCTCGACCGGTACCGAGTCGTCTCCGGCCGTCTGCCTCGTAGCCGTCGTGGCCCCAGACGCTACGGCAGCCGGTAGTTCGGCCCGTCGTCGGTGTCCTGAACCTCGACGCCGAGTGACTCGAGTTCCGCACGGAGCTCGTCGGCCCGGTCGTAGTTGCCCGCCGCCCGTTCCTCCTCGCGGACGGCGAGGACGAGTTCGACGGCCTCGTCGGCGAGCGCCGCCTGGCCGGTCGACTCGCCGTCGAAAGAGAGCCCGAGCACGCCGGCGAGCTCCGCGAGACACGCCGTGGCCCGGCGAAGCCCCCGGTAGTCGTACTCCTCGCGGTCGACGTGACGGTTCGTCGCGCCGGCGAGTTCGAGCAGCGCCGACTGGGCGCCGCGGGTGTTGAAGTCGTCGTTCATCGCCGCGGCGAACGACTCCCGGCACTCCTCGATGGCCGCCCGGAGGCGCTCGTCTTCGACTTTCGTCCGGGCGGCCGGCGAGTCGAGCGCCGCCCGCGCCCGCTCGTGGGACCGCTCCAGACGCTCCCAGCGCTCCTCGGCCTCGGCGATCGTCCCGTCGCTGTAGAGCTGCTCGCTGTTGTACGAGCCCGCGGTGAGGAAGGTCCGCAGGACGTTCGTCCCCCACCGGTCGACGGCCTCGGCGACGGTGACGAAGTTCCCCAGACTCGAGGACATCTTCTCCTCGTCGGTCCGCAACAGCTCACAGTGGAGCCAGTAGCGGGCGAACGGTTTCCCGGTCGCAGCCTCGCTCTGGGCGATCTCGTTTTCGTGGTGGGGAAAGACGAGGTCCCGGCCGCCGACGTGGATATCGAGGGTTTTCCCGAGGTGAGTCATGCTCATCGCCGAACACTCGACGTGCCAGCCCGGCCGGCCCGGCCCCCACGGGGAGTCCCAGATCTGGCCCTCGGGCGGACGCTCCCAGCTCGCCCCCTTCGCGTGCTCCCGGACGGCGCCGGGGTCGACGCCGCCGGCTTTCCAGAGCGCGAAGTCAGCCGGATTGCGCTTCTCGGCTCGCTCGTCGGGATCGCCCTGGGACTCGATCTCCGCGAGCTCCTGGTTCGAGAGCTTGCCGTACTCCTCGAAGGCCGTCACGTCGAAGTAGACCGAGCCGGCGGACTCGTAGGCGTAGCCGGCCTCCACGAGCGTCTCCACGAGCTCTATGATCTCCGGGACGTGTTCGGAGACCCGGGGGTACACCTCCGCGCGCAGCAGATTCAGCGACCGCATGGCCGCGAGCGTCTCGGCGATGTACCGCTCGGCGACCGTCGCCTCGTCCTCGCCCTCGCCGACCCGGGCGACGATCTTCTCGTTGACGTCGGTGAAGTTCTCGACGTGTCTCACCGAGTAGCCGAGGTGTTCGAGCCACCGGTGGATCACGTCGACGTGGACCCACGAGCGGGCGTGGCCGAGGTGTGGCGGGTCCGAGACCGTCAGGCCACAGTAGTAGAGGAGAACGTCGTCGGGATCCCGTGGCTCGAACGGCTCCGTCTCGCCCGTCAACGTGTTCTTCACGTTCAGGGTCATCGGCGCCACCTACCCACGAGCGGGCATTAAACCGTTTGGTCGGGACTCCACGGACGGCCGTCCACGGTTCGGTGGGAAAGCCGACCGCTAGTGGAAAAGCCGACCGCTCGTGACTCGGACCGCGCCCTCCCGCAGCGAGCGACGGACGGACCTCGCGAGACGACGGACGGATTCAGTCGTCCGCGGGCGCGGGCACGGGCTGGTCGTCCTCGAGCAGTCGGTCGAGGGCGTCGACCATGGCCGTCACGCTCGCGCGGGTGATGTCGGCCTCGCTTCTGGCGACGGTGACCGAGCGGTCGTTGCGGCTCATCGTCACCTCGACGGTGACGACGGCGTCGGTGCCGCCGGTGACCGCGTCGACGTGGTAGGAGTCGAGCTCGGCGTCCGCGGCGGTGCCGAGCGCACCCCGGACCGCCTCGACGGCGGCGTCGACCGGCCCGGAGCCGGTGCCGGAGGCGACGTGTTCCTCGCCGGCGACGTCGAGACGGACGCTCGCGGTCGGGACGTCCCCGCCGCTGATCGCGGTGAGATCGAGCAGCTCGACGGTGCGTTCGCGGTCGTCGCCGGTGACGTCCTCGGCGACCGCGAGCAGGTCGGCGTCGGTGACCCGCCGACCCCGGTCGCCGATCTCGGTCACCCGGGAGGCGATCTCGGCGAGCTCGCCGTCGGTCGCCTCGACGCCGTGTTCCTCGAGGGCGGCCCGGACGCCCGCGCGACCGGCGTGTTTGCCGAGCGCGAGCCGGCGCTCGCGGCCGACGGTCTCCGGCGGGTACGGCTCGTACATCCGTTCGTCTTTGAGCGTGCCGTCGGTGTGGATGCCGCTCTCGTGGGTGAAGGCGTTCTGGCCGATCACCGCCTTGTTCGGGGGGAGCTCGACGCCGGTCGCCCGGGAGACCGTCCGGGCGAGCTCGTACAGCTGTGCGAGCTCGACCGTCTCGACGTCGTAGACGTGCGAGAGCGCGATCGCGACCTCCTCCAGGGCGGCGTTGCCCGCCCGCTCGCCGA
The DNA here is from genome assembly GCA_001564115.1 of Natrialbaceae archaeon Tc-Br11_E2g8. Taxonomy (GTDB): domain Archaea; phylum Halobacteriota; class Halobacteria; order Halobacteriales; family Natrialbaceae; genus Tc-Br11-E2g8. Next base: position 4,708 of record LKNG01000156.1, read on the forward strand.
TGCCGTTTACCGTACAGTGGACGAGGTCGGCGCCGGCGGCGACCCCGGCCAGGGCGTTGGTCACGCCGAGCCCGAGGTCGTCGTGGGTGTGGACGCTGACGGGGCCCAGCTCGGCCAGCGCGGCGACCGCCTCGCGGGTCCGCTCGGGGCCGGCGTGGCCGACGGTGTCGGCGAAACAGACCCGGTCGGCGCCGGCCTCGAGGGCGGTTCCCAAAAGCTCCTCGAGGTACTCGAGGTCGGCCCGGGAGCCGTCCTCGCCGATGACCTCGACCCACAGCCCGTGGGCTTTCGCGTGCTCGACGAGCTCGGCGGTCGACTCGAGGTTGCCCCCGTGGGTCGTGCCGACTTTCCCCTCGATGTGGCGGTCGCTCGAGGGGACGACGAGGTGGACGCCGTCGACGTCACAGTCGAGTGCGAGGTCGACGTCCCGCTCGAGGCCGCGACAGAAGCTGGTCACGGTCGCCTCGAGGTCGAGGTCGGTCACCCGCGAGATCGCCCGGCGTTCGCCGGCGCCCGTACAGGCGCTGCCGGCCTCGATCACGCCGACGCCGGTCCGTTCGAGCGCGAGTGCGATCTCCGCTTTTTCCTCGGGGGACAGCGAGACCCCCGGCGCCTGCTCACCGTCCCTGAGCGTCGTATCGAGAAGTGTTACCATTTCATCGTCTCCGACCGCGTCGCGTCCGGCCGTGAAGGCCTCAGTTTCGGGATCGAATTTCCCGGCCAGCCGCCTCGCGGCGACTTCCTCTATCCTCCACAGCGGGCGTATCACGTGCCATGTGTACCCCGAACGTGTGGCGAAGCACCTATAACTCCATCGGAACCGGGCCGGCCACCGACACGTCCGTCGGAACCGGACCGGCCACCGACACGTCCGTCGGAACCGGACCGGCCACCGACACGTCCGTCGGAACCGGACCGGCCACCGACACGTCTTTGGGCGGAGTCGTCGAACCGGCGTCCATGGGAGATGCCCTCGACCCGCTCGCGGAGTCGCTGCGTGCGGCGCCGGTCGTCGACCGGGACGGCTACGAGTACTTCGTCCACGGGGTGACCGACGGGGTACCGGTCGTCGAGCCCGACGTGCTCGAGGCCGTCGTCGCCGGAATCCGCGAAGCGACCGACCTCGCCGACGTCGACGTGATCGTCGCGCCGGAGGCGATGGCGATCCACCACGCGACGGCCCTCTCGCTTTCGACGGGGATCCCGTTCGTCGTCGCCCGCAAGCGACAGTACGGCTTCCCCGAGGAGGTCGCGGTCCGCCAGGAGACGAGCTACGGGGAGAGCGAGCTCCACCTCAACGGCGTCGGGGCCGGCGACCGAGTGCTCCTGATCGACGACGTCCTCTCTTCGGGCGGGACGATCCGGGCGGTCGCCGCCGCCATCGAGGCCGCCGACGCGGAGCTGGTCGACGTCGTGACCGTCCTCAGACGGACGGACGTCGACGCCGGCGAGCTCCCCGTCGCGGTCACCAGTCTGCTCGAGGTACGGGTCGAGGAGGGCGCGGTCGTCGTCGACCGGCCAGCGGGAGTGTGATCGAGTCGGGAGCGACGGTCCGAGGGAGTGTGATCGAGTCGGGAGCGACGGTCCGAGGGA
>LKNG01000157.1 GCA_001564115.1 Natrialbaceae archaeon Tc-Br11_E2g8
CTCCGGACGACGTTCCAGACCGACCAGGAGGTCGTCCGTGCGGTCGACGGCGTCTCCTTCTCGGTCGACCGGGGACACACCCTGGGGATCGTCGGCGAGAGCGGCTCCGGGAAGAGCGTCACCGCACGCTCGATCCTCGGGCTGATCGACGAGCCCGGATGGGTCCACCCCGACAGCCGGATCCGGTATCACGATCCGGCGTTCGTCGAGTCGATCGCCCGGCGGTATCCCGACCGCGTCCGGTGGGCCGACGAAGATCGCGGGGAGGCGTTCGTCACGATCGAGTCCGGAGCCGGCGAGGGCGGGTCGGTGACCGTCGAGTCGGGGTTCGTCGACCTCGTCGGCGCGCCACCGGCGGTCGTCCGCGACGTCCGGGGCAGCGAGATCGCCATGGTGTTCCAGGACGCACTCAGCAGCCTGAACCCCGTCTACACGGTCGGCAACCAGATCCGGGAGCTGCTCCGGATCCACCGTGGACTCGAGGGCCGGGAGGCTCGCGAGGTCGCCACGGAGCTGCTGGAAAGCGTCGGCATCCCCGACGCCGGCCGGCGGGTCGAGGAGTACCCCCACCAGTTCTCCGGCGGGATGCAACAGCGGGCGGTGATCGCGCTGGCGCTGGCCTGCGATCCGAACGTGTTGCTCTGTGACGAGCCGACGACGGCCCTGGACGTGACGATCCAGGCCCAGATCCTCGAGCTTCTGGAGCGACTGCGCCGCGAGCGGGAGCTCTCGATCGTCTTTATCACCCACGACATGGGCGTGATCGCCCGGATCGCGGACTCGGTCGCGGTCATGTACGCCGGGGAGGTCGTCGAACGCGCCTCGGTCGAGCGGCTGTTCGACGAGGCGAAACACCCCTACACCCGGGGGCTGCTCCGCTCGATCCCCGGGCTCTCCGGGGACGTCGACCGGCTCCCGACGATCGAGGGGAGCGTGCCGACGCCGAACGAGCCGGCGACGTACTGCCGGTACGCCCCGCGGTGTCCGGAGGCCTTCGAGGCCTGCGAGCGGATCCACCCACAGGCCGTGTCCGTCGGCGACGGGGGCGACCACGCCGCGGCCTGCCTGCTCTACCCCGAATCGGAAACGCTCGAGGAGCGTCTCGAGGCACACGAACGGGCTGGCGAGACGGACGAACGGATGGAAAACGGGGCCGCGACGCGCGACCGAACCGACGGGGAGGGGGTGCGATGACCCGGACGGACGGCGTTCCGGCCGACGCCGTGGGGACCGACCGGTACGCGGCGCGTGGCCACCCCGATCCGCTGGTGGTCGTCGACGGGCTCCGGACGTACTACGGGAGCGAGAAACTCTTCGGGGGGTCGCCGGTGAAAGCCGTCGACGGCGTCTCCTTCGAGATCGGCCGCGGTGAGACCCTCGGCATCGTCGGCGAGAGCGGCTGTGGGAAGACCACTCTCGGACGGAGCCTCCTGCGGCTCGAGGACGTCGACGGCGGGCGCGTCGAGTTCGAGGGGACCGACGTCACGACCCTCGGCCGGCGTGAGCTCAAACGCTGGCGTCGGAACGCCCAGATGGTCTACCAGGATCCCACCACCAGCATCAACGAGCGGCTGACCGTCGGGCGGATCGTCCGCGAACCGCTCGACGTCCACGACTGGAAGACCCCCGCCGAGCGCCGCGAGCGGGTCTCGACGCTGCTCGACCGCGTCGGCCTCCGCCCGGAACACTACCACCGCTATCCCCACCAGTTCTCGGGGGGCCAGCGCCAGCGGATCGGCATCGCCCGCGCGCTCGCCCTGGAGCCCGAGTTCGTCGTCCTCGACGAGCCGGTCAGCGCGCTCGACGTCTCCGTCCAGGCGAAGATCCTCAACCTGCTCGCGGACCTCCAGGAGGAGTTCGGGCTGACCTACATGCTGATCGCCCACGACCTCTCTGTCGTCCGTCACATCTGTGACCGGGTCGGGGTGATGTACCTCGGGAAGCTCATGGAGATCGGTCCGACCGAGCAGCTGTTCCGGTCGCCGTCGAACCCCTACACCCGGTCGCTGCTGTCGGCGATCCCCCACCCCGATCCGAGCGTCGGAACCGATCGGATCACGCTCCGGGGGACGCCGCCGAGCCCGCGGGATCCCCCCTCCGGCTGTGTGTTCTCGACGCGCTGTCCGTACAAGATCCGCCCCGAGGAACACGCGGCGCTCACCGACGACCAGTGGGCCCGCATCGAGGAGTTCAGGAACGTGATCCGCGAACGGGACCGGGCGGAAGAGAGCCTCATAGATCGGCTCAAAGGTCGGCTCGGCCTCGGGCGTCGGTTCACCCCGATCGACTCCATCGCGGCGGATCTGTTCGACGGGACGGCTCTCCCCGAGGACGTCCGGGACGATCTCGACCGCGCGACCGAGCTGGTCGCCGACGGCGAGCTCGGGACTGCCCGGACGGCCCTCGCCGAGCGCTTCGGCGGCGTCTGTGAGGCCGACGCGCCGAGCCAACACCGGGTCGGCGACGGCCAGGCGAGTCGCTGTCACCGGCACGCGGCCGAGTACGACGAGCCCGCGGCGCTCCCCGACGAGCCGGAATCGTTCCTCCCGGAGTGACGCCGGCGGACGCCGGCGGCCCGACCGCGGGCGGCCGGCGGGGGTCTCCGACCGCAGGCGACCGCCAGGGGTCCCCGACCGCGGGCGATCTCCGGGGGTCCCCGACCGCGGGCGATCTCCGGGGGTCCCCGACCGCGGGCGATCTCCGGGGGTCTCCGACCGCAGGCGACCGCCGGGAGTCTCGGGTGACCTCCGGGGAACACCGACGCTTGCAAAGGGTTATTTTTCGCCACGCCCCGGTGTCGTCAATGAGCGAGAGCAATCCGATCGCCGAGGCCCGGGAGCGCTCCCCGATTCTGCGCTCGTACGCCGACCGCTACCGCCGTTCGCGACCGTTCGAGGGACTGCTCGTCGGCGTCTCGGCGCCGCTTACCGCCCACACCGGGCTGTTCGTCGACGTCCTCGTCGCCGGCGGCGCCGAGGTGCTCGCGACCGGCGAGGCCGGCAGCACCGACCCCGCGGTCGTCGACTGGCTCCGCAGGCGGGCGGGGGTCACGCCGCTCGCGACCGCCGGGATGGAGCCGGCAGCGCTCGCCGAGAGCCGACGGGAGATCCTCGCCGAGGGGCCGGACCTGATCGCCGACGACGGCGCACACCTGCTCGTCCCCCTCCACGAGGAGTTCCCCGGGGCCGAGGTCAGGGGTGCCTGCGAGCAGACCACCGGGGGGATCACCCGGCTGAACGCCCTCGCGGCCGACGGTGAACTCCTGCTCCCGGTGTACGACGTCAACGGGACGCCGATGAAACGCCACTTCGACAACGTCCACGGCACCGCCGAGAGCTCCCTGTCGGCGCTGACCGCGCTGACCGACGTGTTGCTCGCCGGCTCCGTCGCGGTCGTCGTCGGCTACGGCTACTGCGGCCGGGGGATCGCCCGGAAGCTCAGGGCCCTCGGCGCCCGGACGATCGTCACGGAGGTCGACCCACGGAAGGCCCTCGGGGCGCTCGCCGACGGCCACGACGTCCGTCCGCTCGAGGCGGCGGCTCCGGAGGCCGACCTCCTGATCACCGCGACGGGTCGTGACCGGGTGGTACGCGGCGAACACCTCGACGCGCTCGCCGACGGCGCCGTGATCGCCTCGATCGGGAGCGCGATCGAGATCGACGTCGACGCCCTCGAGACGCGGGCGCGCTCGGTCGACCGCCCCGAACCCGGCGTCGAGCGGTACCGGCTCCCGGACGGTCGCCGGCTGACGCTGCTTACCGGCGGCCAGGTGGTGAACCTCTCCGCGCCGGGGGCAAGCGGGAATCCGAGTGCAGTGATGGACACGACGTTCGCGATGATGGTCCGCGGGCTCGCGGAGCTGGCCGCCGGAGTCGACCTCGAGGCCGGATTGCACTCGATTCCCGACCGGATCGACCGGGAAGTCGCCCACGAGAAGCTGGCGGCGATGGACGTCGCGATCGACGAGGCCGGGCCGAACGGGCGTGGCTCCCACGGAGACGGAGCCGACGACCGGGACGGAGCCGACGACGACAGGACCGGAGCCGACGACGACAGGACCGGAGCCGACGGCGCCTGACTCGCCCCCGTCGCCGCTGCGGGCCTGACTCGCCCCCGTCGCCGCTGCGGGCCTGACTCGCCCCCGTCGTCGCTGCGGGGCCGACGGCCAGGACGGAGCCGACGATGCCTGACTCCACCACGGGACGGAGCCGACGGCGGGAACGGGGCCGAGGAACGTCGCCACTTACCGGTCGAGCGAAATCTCGTTGAGCTGGGGACGGCGCTGGGAGCCGTGCATCTCCAGGCCCTCGACCCAGTCGTACCAGTACATCTCCTTTATCGGGTGCCACAGCGGGAGCATGCTCATGTCCTCCCAGTTCGCACGCTCGATCTCGAGGTACGCGTCGTGGCGGGTCTCGAGGTTCTCGTCGCCGGGGAGGCGGTGGTCCTCGTAGCGCTCCCAGGCGTCGGTCGCGTCCTGGGCCGCCTCCGAGAGCTCGTCGTACTCGAAGTCGGCCTCGGCTCCCCACCGGGACCACGCGAAGGGGTTCGGGTACGCAAAGCGCAACATCGCGTCGGCCTCCAGCCACTCCAGGGCGTTCCAGATCGCGTAGATCGTGATGTCGCCGTCCAGCGCGCGGTTGGTCAGCGTCGAGACGGGCGCCTCCTCGACCGAGAGGTCGATGTGGACCGCCTCGGCCTGATCGCGCAGGAGACTCGCGATGTCTCCCCACTCGGAGGCCTGCTGGTCGGAGGGGTGCTGGAGGGTCGTCTCGTACATCTCGTCTTCGTCGTAGCCGGCGTCCTCCATGAGTTCGCGAGCGGCGTCGAGGTCGGACTCGCCGTAGCCGTAGGGGTACTCCGACTGGGCCATCTCGTCGTAGGCGTCCACCCCGCCGGGGAACGCCCCGGGCGGGGTCAGGAAGTACGCGGGCTCGCCCTGGCCGCGGACGGCCGTCTCGGCGATGGTCCCCTGGTCGACGATGTACGCGATCGCCTGCCGGACGTGTTTCTCCACCCGCTGGGTGTTGAAGATCAGGTACTGCGTCCGGGGGAGGCTCGTCTCGCCGTAGTTGAGCGTCACGTCGTCGCCGACCGGACCGTACGTGCCCTGCCGGCGGTCGTCGCCGACCTCCTCGTCGACCTCGAGCAGCGTCGGATCGAACTGCGAGCGGGGTAGCTCGAAGACGTCGGCGTTCTGCTCGTTGACCGCGCGGGTGTACACCGCGTTCGGATCCTCGAGGATCTGCCAGCGGACGCCGTCGATCTCGGCGACCGCCCCGTGGTAGTCGTCGAACCGTTCGACGACGATCTCGCTTCCACGATCCCACTCCACCATCTGGAACGGGCCGGTTCCGTGGAGCCCTTCGGTCGACCACTCGTCGTACTCGTACTCGCCGTCATACCCCTCGATGTCGCCGACGATCCCCTCGGGGATCACGGAGAGACGCGGATCCGTGAGATTCCCCAGGGTGTCGTGAAACGGCGACTCGAGGGTCATCTCGACGGTGTACTCCCCGACCGCCTCGAGAGCGAGCGAGTCCGGGACGGTCTCGTCGTCGTCGTCGACCTCGTGGTCGACGGACATCGGTCCCCTGACGATGCGGTCCTGGTGACCCCGGTTGTTCTCCGACTCGGCGAGCCGCCGCCAGGAGTAGACGACGTCCTCGGCGGTCATCTCCTCGCCGTTGTGGAACTCGATGCCCTCCCTCAGCTCGAAGGTGTACGTGAGATAGTCGTCGGAGACGGTGTAGTCCTCGGCCAGCGAGGCGACGACGGGCGGCGTGCCGTCCTCGTAGGTGAAAAGCTGCTCGTGGAGCTGCCAGTTCGTCCAGGCGTCGATCGGTCCCGAGATTCCGATCGGATCGAGGGTCTGCTGGGGCGTCTGGATCAACTCGAGCTGTCCCTCCTCGAGTTCCTCCTGTGTGTCGTCGTCGTCGGTGCCGTCACCGGTGTCGTCGTCGGCTTCGACGGGATCCTCGTCGCTGCATCCCGCGATCGCTACGGTCGTCGCCGCTCCCACGCCGGCCAGGAACCGACGGCGGTCGATATCTGCTGTCACACGGCGTAGTAACTATGCATCCCTAATATGTCTTCTCACCTGTCCCGGGCCGAATTACACCACGATCTTGTACAACTCGTGGCGCGATCGTCGGGGTCCGAAAGCCAACGCGGGCCGGTGTGTCCACTCGTCAACACACCGACCGGTGGGTTCCGGTGTCGGCCGTCGTCGGATCGTCGGCATCGCCGTCGGCTCACCCCC
>LKNG01000158.1 GCA_001564115.1 Natrialbaceae archaeon Tc-Br11_E2g8
CCGACCACGACCACCGACTCACCCGACCACGACCACCGACTCACCCGACCACGACCACCGACTCACCCGACCACGACCACCGACTCACCTGACCACGATCACGGGGACCGGCGACCGGCGGACGACGGTCTCGGCGACGCTTCCAAGGCGGAGCCGTTCTGCCTCCCCGAGCCCGTAGCTGCCGACGACGACCGTCTCGACGTCGTCCTCCTCGGCGAAGGCGACGATCGACTCCGCTGGCTTGCCCACCGTCGTCTCCCGGCGGACCCGGTCGCCCTCGAGTTCGACGTCCGCGATCGCCCGGTCGAACAGCCGATCGACGCGCTCGCGTTCCTCGGCCAGCCACGCCTCCGTCAGCGGCTCCGCGGTCGCGTCCTCGGGATCCCGGTCGAACGGATCGATCGCGTGGAAGACGACGAGCGGCGCCGACGGGAACGTCTCCGCGGCGTACGCCAGCGCCGCCGTCGACCGCCCGGAGCCGTCGAGCCCCACCAGTACGCTCATACCGGTCGTTCGACGGGGCCGAGAATAAGCCTGGGGGAGAACGGTGGGAGTCGGCTGAGGGAGTCGGGAGCCGGCCGTTCGAGGGACGGACCAGACGCTACTTGTGAGAACTGCCCCTAGGCCGGGACGATGAACCGACGGAGACTGCTCGAAACCGTGGCAGTCGGCTCGACCGTCGCCGTGAGCGGCTGTCTCGGCTCGTTTCTCGGGGACGACGCGGCGGAGAACGTCGTTCTCGGCCCGCCGGACGATCAGGTCGCCGAGAGCGGAGATCTGGCGTACCCCGCCTACGGCGAGCCGTTTCCGACGTTCAGCCTCCCGGATCCGGTGGCGGAGACGACGGTCGACGTCGCCGCCCTCGACGGGGTGATCCTCGCGACGGCCTTCTACAGCTACTGTGACGCCGAGTGCGTGCCGCTGATCGACTCGCTGGCGGGCGTCCAGCACGGCACCGCCGACGAGGGGATCGCCGACGACGTCACCGTCCTCGCGATCACGTTCGATCCGGAACGGGACACCGCCGAGGCCCTCGCCGATCACGGAGACCGGATGCGCGTCGACCTCGAGCTCGGCAACTGGCACTACCTGCGACCCGAGGACGACGCGGCGGTCGATCGGATCGTCGTCGACGAACTCGGCATCGGGATCGAGCGCGTCGGCCCGGAGGACGCCTACGATTTCAACCACATCACGATCACGTCGCTCGTCAACCCCGACGGCTACGTCGAACGGGCCTACCGCGAGGAGCGCCTGCCGGTAGAGGACGTCCTCGCCGACGTCGAGACGGTGCTCTCGGGGTACGACGAGCGAACGACGGGGTGATGATCGCGTCCCCGACTGTCGGGCTCGCCCCCCTGCCATCGCTCCGTTCCGCCGTCGCTCCGGGCGCCGTCCTCGAGGTCTGTTACGATCCCTCGCTCGATCCCTCCTTCGGCGCGGAGGCGATCGGTCCGATCGTCTTCTTCCTGATCGGACTGCTCGGCGGGGCCCACTGTCTCGGGATGTGCGGGCCGCTGGTGACGACCTACGCCGACCGGCTGCGGACGGACGACCGTCGGGAGCTGCTCACCCCGCACGCGGTCCGCCAGCACGCGCTTTTCAACCTCGGGCGGGCGGCGAGCTACGCGGCGATCGGCGCCCTGTTCGGCGCCCTCGGCGCGCTCGTGTTCGTCGCCCCGATGACTGTCACTGCGGCGATGGGCGAGGTCCACGCCGTCGCCGGCCTGCTCGTCGGGACGATCATCGTCGCCATCGGCGTCAACTACCTCCGTGGCGGTGGGGCGCTGGGTGGCTCGCTGGAGCTCCCGCTGGTGGGCCGGGTGCTGGGGGCCGTCCAGCGTCGGCTGCTCGCACGCGTCGACCGCTGGGTCGGCGGCGTCCGGATCACCGGCCTCGGGGCGGCCCACGGCGCGCTCCCCTGTCCGCTGACGTATCCGGCGTACCTCTACGCGCTCGTCCAGGGCTCGCCCGCCGGCGGCGCCGTCTCGCTCGCGGCCCTCGGGCTGGGGACGATCCCCTCGCTGTTTCTCTACGGCACCCTCTTTCAGTCCGTGAGCGTCGAGAGCCGGATGCGCCTCCACCGCGTGCTCGGGGTCGCGTTCGTCGCTCTGGGCTACATCTCCCTCCAGCACGGGCTGGCGGCACTCGGGGTCGTCCTCCCCCACCCGCCGATCCCGTACTACCAGCCGCTGTGAGGCGTTTTCCCGGTCGGAAACTCCGCGGACGGCTTTAGGACTCCCCCCGCGTGATCGGAGCCATGAGCGAACTGCTCGCATCGCGGCTCGCGGGGGACGAGGTGATGACTACCGACGGCGTCGAACTCGGCACGCTGGCACGGATCACGATGGACGTCTCGACCGGCCGGCTCGAGAGCCTCCACGTCGATCCGAACCCGGGACAGGGGGAGGGGTTCGAGCGCGACGACGATGGACTCCTGGCGGTGCCGGCCGGTCGCATCGAGACGCGGGGGGACTACCTGCTCGTCGAGCGGTGAGACGGCTCCGGGAGGCGAGCACCGGAGCCGTCTCGAGGAGAGGGGCACCGGAGCCGTCTCGAGGAGAGGGGCACCGGAGCCGTTCCGAGGAGAGGAGCACCGGAGCCGTCCCGAGGGAAACGAGTACCCGAGCCGTCCCGAGGAGTGTCCGAGTGCCCCGTGGGAGATAAGTCGGCGTGGCCGTAACGCCGGGTGATGACCGACGACCCCGCCACGGTTCGCTCGGTGGCGGTCTCGACCGAGGACGTCGTCGACGCGTTCGTCTACGATCGGGAGAACCCCGGCAGCGCGAGCCTGCGTGTGACCCCGCCGTTCCACGGCCGGATGCGTGCCCGCCTGCACGTCTCCCACGGACCGGCCGACGACGGGGCGATCCACCTCCGGCCGGCCGACCTGCTCGCCGACGCGGTCGTCGCGGCGTACCCTTCGATCGAGCGCGTCGAGGCCGACCTCGGCGTCGACCGGGAGTCGGCGGCCGAACGCGTCCGGGAGGCACACGCCGACGCAGTCGAGAGCTGGCGCGAGCGTGCGACGTCGGCGATCGTCGAGGAGGCCACACTCGCCGACGGCCACGCGGTCGCGGTCAAATCCCTCGGCCCCCCGTGAGGCCGCCAAAGCGCGGCGAACCCGCACGATCACTTTCACTTTCACCCCGGACGGATCGGATTGACGTCCGTTCCCGTCCACGTTCCGTGTATGAACGCGAGCGTAGCACGATCCGAGCCGGCTGAGAGCGGTCGAGCACGGCGCCGCATCGACGTCACGGAGCTCGATGCCGCCGGCGTCGACCGGTACGTTCGCGAGAACGTCGCCACCGATCGGGTCTCGCTGGAACACCGCGGCGCCCGGACGTACCTCGTCGTCGAGGGCTGAGCACCGAACCGCGAACGATCGGAAAACGGCGGATCGACCGCCGACGTCCCGGGGGCCGAACGGACCGCGATGGTGAGTTACCGCTGAACTGCGGGTTCGGCGTACATCTCCTCGACGCGGTCCTCGAACCGGTCTAGGATCACCCGACGTTTCTTTTTCATCGTCGGCGTGAGCATCTCGTTTTCCTCGGTGAACTCCCGCGGGAGGAGCCGGAAATCCTTTACTCTCTCGTGGCGCTCGAACCCCTCGTTGACCCGGTCGACCTCCTGCCCGACGAACTCGCGGACCCGTTCGTCCGCACAGATCGCCTCCGGATCGTCGGGGAGGTCGATCCCCTCGCCGTCGGCCCACTTTGCCACCGCCTCCAGGTTCGGGACGAGCAGCGCGGAGACGAACTTCCGGCCGTCGCCGACGACCATCGCCTGCTCTACGAGCTCGCTGGCGGCGAAGGCGTCCTCGATCGGTGCGGGGGCGACGTTTTTGCCTGTCGAGAGCACGAGGATCCGTTTTATCCGCTCGCGGAACTCGATGTAGCCGTCCGGGCGCAGGTGGACGACGTCGCCGGTCCGGAACCAGCCGGCCTCGGTGAACGCCCGCTCGGTCTCCCGGGGGCGTTCCCAGTAGCCGTCGGAGACGTTCGGCCCCCGGACGAGCAACTCGCCGACCTCGCCCGGGTCGTCGAACGCGCCCTCCCGGACGACCGAGTCGTCGATCCGGATCTCGACGCCGACCAGCGGGGGGCCGATGGTGCCGATCACCGCGGCCTCCGGCGGGTTCACCGAGACGACGGGGGCGGTCTCGGTGAGCCCGTACCCCTCGTAGATCGGCAGCCCCATCCCGTGATAGAGGGTACACAGCTCCGCCGAGAGGCTCCCGCCGCCGCTTATCAGGATCTCGATCTCGCCGCCGAGGGCCTCACGGACCGTCGAGAAGACGAGCCGGTCCGCGAGGGCGTGTTTCGCCCGCAGCGTCGCCCCCGGCGAGTCGGCCTCGGCGTACGCCCGGCCGACCTCGATCGCCCACTCGAAGATTCGCTCTTTGACCGCCGACTCGCTCGCCTGCGTGCGGATCGCGTCGTAGATCTTCTCGTAGACCCGCGGGACGCTCGTGGCCGCCGTCGGCGACACGGCCGCGAAGTCCTCCTGGAGGGTGTCGGGGCTCTCGGCGTAGGCGACCGACGCCCCGCTCGCGAACATCAGGAAGTGGCCGGCGGTCCGCTCGAAGACGTGTGCGAGCGGCAGGTACGAGACGGTCCGGCTGTCGACGTCGATCGACGCCGCCCCGGCGGGTCTGTCCGGCCGCGGCGCGTATCGCCTGCGGTTCTGGTTGACGTTCGACCGGAAGTTGCGGTGAGTGAGCCGGACGCCTTTGGGCTGGCCGGTCGTCCCGCTCGTGTATATCAGGCTCGCCAGGTCGTCCAGCTCCGGCTCGTCGAGCCAGGCGTCGTAGGCCTCCGGATCGAACGCCGCCTCCCCGAGTTCGTAGACGTCCGCGAGCGTGTAGACGTCCTCGCGGTCGTCGTAACCCTCGAGGCGATCGATCGAGATCAGCGCCTCGATGTCGAGGGCCTCCTCGACCTCGATCACCCGCTCGAGCAGCGTCTCGTTCTCGACGACGACCGCGCTCGCCCGTGGATCCGAGAGCAGGTACTCGACCTGTTCGGGCGAGGAGCTGGTGTAGACCGTCGTCACGACGGCGCCGGCCGAGAGCGCGGCGAGGTCCGTCTGGGCCCACTCCATGCGGGTGTTCGCGTAGATCGCGAGCCGGTCGCCCCGCCCGATTCCGAGCTCGCGAAACCCCGTCGCGAGCGCTTTCACGACGTCCCGCAGCTCCCGGTAGGAGAGGGCGTTGAACTCCCCGGGAGGGGCCGCCGGCAGGACCGATTCGGTCAGCGACCGGTCGTAGATCCCGCCTTTGTACCGCTGGGCCGGTCGGTCGGCGTTCCGGTCGGCACTCTCCTCGAACATCCGGCCGAGGGTGGTGTCGGCGATCACCTCGTCGTCGTAGGTCCGTTCGGCCTCGAGCCAGTCCATACCGACGACCGAGAACGTCTCGGACGATAAATGGTGAGGGAACCGTCGACAACCGACCAGGGGTTCACTCCTCGCCCGTCGGACGCTCACTCCTCGTCCCGGTGGTCGAGGTATCGCAGGACTCCGCGGGTGTTCATCACGCGTTCGGCGCGTGCTTTCTCCTCCCCCCAGACGGCCGTCGCCTTCGGTCGGTCGGCGAAGTGGGAGACGACGGCCTCGTCGTCCCCGAGTTCGGCCCGCACGGCCGCGACCGACTCGACCCACTCGGTCAGGACCGTCGCGTACGCCGCGAGGGCCTCCTCGGCGTCCGGGCCGACCTCGCGCGGGCCGAAGTGGGGGTAGAGCAACACCGCCGGGTCGATCGCCGTCAGCGTCTCGACGTCCGCGAGACAGCCCTCGAGGTCGAACTGCGGCGGCGGGGAGGTCTCGACGATTTCTTCGAGCTCGGGGACCCACAGGCCGGCGGCGTCCCCGACGAAGACGGCGTCGTTCGTCGGCTCCTCGAAGACGTTGTGGTGGGGGGCGTGTCCCGGCGCAGCGTGGACCCGCAGCTCGTGGTCCCCGAGGTCGATCACGTCGCCGTCGGCGTACTCGACGGTCCGGTCCTCGGGGAGCGGCTCGGGCTCGGTGTAGTGGACCCACTGGTCGCCGACGGCCGCTTTGGTGCCCGCGACCAGCCGCTCGGGGTCGAGCAGGTGGTGGCCGCCGACCTCCGGAACGTACACCGTCGCCGACGGACAGGCCTCGGCGAGGAATCCGGCGCCGCCGGCGTGATCGAGGTGGACGTGCGTGAGCGCGATGACCGCCAGCTCCTCGCGGTCGACGCCGGCGGCCTCGATCCCGG
>LKNG01000159.1 GCA_001564115.1 Natrialbaceae archaeon Tc-Br11_E2g8
GTCTCGACGCGGTCCTCGGGACCGGAAGCGGCGAGATCAGCCCCGAGGAGCCGAGCGAGCCGAGAGAAGGGACCGCCGGGGAGTTCTACTACCTGCTCGAGGAGAACGACCTCGAGGTGGAAGCGCTCGTCCGCGACGGCCCGGAGCTGTTTCTCACCTACCGGTCGGCAGCCGAGGGCGTCGAGGACCTGATGGGCGTGGTCGACGAGGCGGAACTCGACGAGGCGGGGGAGGATCGAGACGGGTCCGAGGCGGGCGAGGACGACACCGGGCAGACCGGGAGTGACGACGAGCCGACCGAAGAGGACGACGGTGACGACGGATCGGTCGGAGAGGGTGAGACCGCGGACGGCGACGGGCCGGCGGTCGATCCGGAGGAGATGGCCGCCGAGGAGTGGGAGCTGGAGGTCGTCGTCACCGTGTTCAACGAGATCCTCGTGAAACACGGCACCGACGTCGAGATGCTGGTCGCGGAGGTGGCGAACCCGATCGACGAGCAGGCCCACGGCTGGGGCGTGCGCACCGAGTGGCTCGAGGCGCACAACGACGGCGAGATGAACGCGATGTCGCTGTGGATGAACGTCCTCGGTTCGCGCGTCTTCGAGGAGGACGTCGAGGAGTAGCCGGCATCGAGGTGGGATGGCTGTCGGGACGGCGAGACCTGAGTAACGGGTAAGTCCGTTCGGGCCGACCGTCCACGTGATGTTCGCCTGGTACGTCATCGCCGGGTTCGCGCTCACGTTGTTTCTCCCGCTTTACGTCGCCGGGCTCTACCTGGGGAAGTGGCACGTGCGGCGACTCGCGGTCCACGGCGGCGAGGAGCGGTATCCGGAACCGATACCGGAGGTCGTCCGGGCCTACCGCGAGGAACACCGGTACGCACTCGAATCACTCCACGGCGAGCGATGAGCGAGTTGCTCCTGGGAACCGGGGTCGCGATCCTCGTCTGTCTGTTCTCGCTGGCGTTTGGCTACTACTCCGGCGTGAAGTCCGTCCAGAAGGACCTCGAAGTGGAGCCGGCGGACGAACCGCCGGAGTACCTCCGCGCGCGGCCGTCGAACCCGACGGAGGGGGCGTTGACCCCGGAGCAGATCGACGCAATCGACGACTGGGAGGACGGAGAGCCCGAGGAGCCGGACGACGGTGACGGTTCCAAACGCGAGGAGTCGGATGGCGAAGGTTCCGAACGCGAGGAGTCGGATGGCGAAGGTTCCGAACGCGAGGAGTCGGATGGCGAAGGTTCCAAACGCGGGGAGGGCGGCTGACGAAGGTTCCGAACGCAGGGAGCCGTGACCGGTCGGCGGACCGCGGGGGTTTTGACCGGTCGGGGGGAACCAACCGGGCATGGACGAGCAGTTACGCGAGCGCGTCGAGCGCGAGGCGGAGAAACACGCGCTGTTGAACGCGGTCAAACACGAGGGCGAGGCGGACGTCGGCGCCGTGATGGGGCCGCTGATGGGCGAGAACCCCGAGTTCCGCGAGCACGCCGACGCGATTCCGGGGCTGATAGGGGGCGTCGTCGGCCGGATCAACGAGCTCGGCCACGGGGAGCGACGCGACCGGCTGGAGGCGCTCGCCCCGGAGGCCCTCGCGGAGCTCGAGGCGAAAGCGGAGGAAGACGAACACGACCTGCCCGCACTGCCGGGAGCCGACGCGGTCGAGGAGGTCCGGATGCGGTGTGCGCCGAACCCGAACGGTCCCTGGCACGTCGGCCACGCACGGATGCCCGCGGTGATCGGCACCTACAAACAGCGGTACGACGGCTGGTTTTGTGTTCGGTTCGACGACACCGATCCGGAGACGAAACGGCCCGACCTCGACGCCTACGACGCGATCCTCGAGGGCGTCGACTACCTCGGCTTTACCCCCGACGCCGTCTACCGGGCCAGCGACCGCCTCGAGATCTACTACGACCACGCCCGCGAGCTGATCGAACTCGGCGGCGCGTACACCTGTGAGCTGCCGGGCGAGGAGTTCTCCGCGCTGAAAAACGCCGGGAAACCCTCGCCGAACCGCGATAAAGACCCCGAGACCGTCCTCGCGGAGTTCGAGGGGATGGTCGCCGGCGAGTACGACCCCGGCGAGATGGTCCTGCGGGTGAAAACCGACATCAAGCACAAGAACCCCGCGCTCAGAGACTGGGTCGCCTTCCGGCTGATCGACACCCCACACCCTAGAGCGGAGGCGGCCGAGTACCGGTGTTGGCCGCTGCTCGACTTCCAGTCGGGGATCGACGACCACCTGCTGGGAATCACTCACATCGTCCGGGGGATCGACCTCCAGGACTCCGCGAAACGCCAGCAGTTCGTCTACGACTACTTCGGCTGGGAGTACCCCGAGGTGATCCACTGGGGACACGTCCAGCTCGACGACTACGACGTGAAAACGAGCACGTCGACGATACGGGAGCTGATCGAGGCCGGCGAGCTAGACGGCTGGGACGACCCGCGTGCGCCGACGCTCGCGAGCCTCGAACGACGGGGGATCCGCGGGGAGGCGATCACGGCCGCGATGGTCGAACTCGGCACCTCGACCAGTGACGTCGACCTCGCGATGAGCTCGATCTACGCGCACAACCGCGAACTCGTCGACGACGCGAGCGACCGGCGCTTTCTCGTCCGCGACGGCCGGGAGCTTCCGCTGGCCGGCAGCCCGCCGGAGGAGGCGAACCCACCGGTCCACCCCGATCACGAGGACCGGGGAACTCGGTCGATCCCCGTCGAGGACGCCGTTTTGCTCGAGGAGGGCGATCTCCCGGGCCGCGAGGAGCGGATCTGGCTGAAGGGGCTGGGCTCGTTCCTGTACACCCGGGACGTCCTCCAGTACACCGGGGAGGAGATCGACGTGGTCCGGGAAGGCGGGGTGGACGTCGTCCACTGGGTTCCAGCCACGGGGAGCGTCCCCGTCCGGCTGCGGACGACCGAGGAGGACGTCCTCGGACGGGCCGAGCCCGGCGTCGCCGACCTCGAACCCGACGAGCTGATCCAGTTCGAGCGGGTCGGCTTCGCCAGGATCGACGGCCGGGAGTCGGTGGACGACGGCGAACGGATCGTCGCCTACTACGCACACCCCTGAGACGGGAAGACACACCCCCCGGGCACCACTCGTACTGAGAGGGGAGAGACTCCTCCCGGGGCCCACTCGTAGCGAGATCAAACGAGTTCGGGCGCGCAGCCTCCGACCGACGGAAGCGTCCTTCCGGGGCCGTCACCCCGAGACGGAGACGAGCGTCGCGCCGACGACGACGACCGCGGCGGCCACGCCGACCTTCCAGGTGACCCGTTCGAGGCGCCGCGGGAGAAACAACGCCGAGAGGGCGACGACGAGCAACGGGGTGAGCTGCAGGAGTGGCATGACGACGACGACGGGGGCGAGCTCCAGGGCCGCGAAGTAGGCGACGAACGCGAGCGTCGTCGAGATCCCGCCACCGACGTACCAGGCCGTCGACCGGCTCCACACCGGCACGCGGCCGAGCGATCCGATCCAGGCGAGGTAGCCGACGTAGCCGACCGTGCCGGCGGTCGCCATCACGGCGAGTCCGGGGAGGATCGCCGTCCCCTCGGCCAGGCCGATCGAGACGAAAATCGGCTCGATCCCGATACAGAGCGCCGCCCCGAGCGGCAACGCCAGCGCGGCGCCGGTCTCGCGAAGCGAACCGCCGTTGCCGGTCTCGGCGGCCGTCTCCCAGGAGACGACGGCGATGCCGACCACGACGAGCACGATGCCGGCGAGCAAGAGCCCGGTCACCCGCTCGCCGAGGAGGACGACGGCGAAGACGGTCGCAAAGAGGACGTTCGCGGAGATCACCGGCGAGGTGAGGTTCGCCCCGATCCGTTCGATGCTCTCGAACATCAACACCCGGGCGATTAGCATCCCCGCGACGCCGGCCGCGGCGAACGAAAGCACCGACGTCGGGGTGAAAAGCGCCGCGTACGGCGGCGGATAGAGGACCAGGACGGGCGGGACGACGAAGCCGACGTTACAGAACAGGACGACGAGGACCGCATCCGAGACCTCCCCGTCGTCGGTTCCGAGCCGGATACAGAGGAACTGCCCGGCGAATCCCACCGCGGCGAGGCCGGCCAGCAGGACGCCGAGCGACGACCCCGTCGGCAACATACCACGGGCTTTCGGTCCGGTCGGTATAACCCCTCTGAAACCCGCCGACTGCGGGTGGATTCCGTACAGCTCCAACGCGGCTGCGAGCGGTTTCCGTACTGCTCCAACGCGGCTGCGGGCGGTTTCCGTACTGCTCCAACGCGGCTGCGGGCGGTTTCCGTACTGCTCCAACGCGGCTGCGAGCGGTTTCCGTACTGCTCCAACGCGGCTGCGAGCGGTTTCCGTACTGCTCCCGACGCGACTGCCGACGGCTTCCATACTGCCCTCGGCCGGCCGGGCCGCGGCCCGACCGGCTGGGGCCGCGGCTCGACCGGCCGTGAGCGCGGGCGCGAGGCTTTTGCCCTCTCGAGGGAAGGTTGGAACGTGGACGCCAATCAGAGGACCCTCCGGAACCCGTTCGGGATGGACGAGGAGTGTCGCAACTGCCCGGCCCTCTGTGGGAGCCGTTCGCGGGTCGTCCACGGCTACGGCGACGTCGGGGCGGACTTCCTGTTCGTCGGCGAGCGTCCGAGCGCCGCCGCCGACGAGCGGGGGGTCCCCTTCGCGGCTCCGGACGGCGAACCCGCCCTCCGCGGACTGCTCGAACGGCTCGGACTGTGTCGGATGGACTCCGACCGGCACCGACCGGAGTACGTGAACGCTTACGTGACGGCACTGACCCGCTGTCGGGATCCGGATCGGCCGCCGACCGACGAAGAGATCGATAACTGCGAGCCGTTCCTGAACGCCGAGATCCGTTCGATCAACCCGGAGATCATCGTCCCGGTCGGCGAGCGCGCGCTCGCGGAGATCGGAGCGGAGTACACCACCCGGCCGGTGGCGGACCTCGACCTCGAGTCCGACCACGGGGAGACGATCCGCGGGCGTGGGTTCGAGCTGGTGCCGATGATCCACCCCCGAGAGCAGACGGACGAACAGCGCCAGGCGTGGCTCGAGGCGTTCGCCGCCGTCATGGCCTCGGACTACCGCCAGACGAAGGGCCGTCGCGAGCGGTAGCTCACCAGTAGCTCGTCTCGACCCCGCGGCTCGAGCCGACACCCTGCGCCGCCGCTCCGGCCACGAACAGGACGGTCACCACGAGCGTCGCCAGCGTCGCGAGGAGGCTGTCTGGAGCCCCGACGAGGATCCCGTCGACGAACGACCAGAGGGCGAGGACGGCAGTAATCGAGATCACGAGGATGCCGGCCAGCCCGGTGAGCTTCCGTGCGTCCATACGCGAACGTCGGACGAGGCCCACATAACGGTTCTCCTCCCGCCGGGTTGAAGTCGGTCGCGACCCCACTCCTGGACGATGATCGTCGTCGTTCCGGCCGCCCCACCCCGGGCCGGCCCCCTCGACTCGCTCACCGAGCGGACGCCGCTCTCGACCGCCGACGCCCGCAGGCTCTACGAGGCTGCCCTCCGTGACGTCTGCCGGGCCGTCCTCGACAGCGGCGGCGAGCTCCTCGTGAACCACCGCGACGGGGAGACGCTCCCGGAGGCCGGCGAGGATCCCGAAGGGGAGCTTCGGGAGCTCCTCGAAGGTGTGGGTTCGCTCGACGACGTCCGGTTCGAACGGCAGGTCGGCTCGACACGGGCTGCCCGCGTCGGAAACACCGTCACCCACCTCCTCGAACGGGAGGACGCCCGGAGCGTCGGAGTCCTCGAACCGACGGCGTCGCTCGTCACCCGGTCGGACGTCGACGGCGCGGCGATGTCGACCAGACGGAACGACCTCGTCCTCGGTGCGACCGGCGAGGGCGGCGTCTTCCTCGCTTGCTTCGTCGAACCGATCGAGTTCGACGGCGCGTACCGCCCGCCGGCGCTCGCGACGCTCGCCGAGCGAGCCGCGGCGGCCGGGCGCCGCGTCGGGCTGGCGCCGCGGGTGCCGACGGTGGCGAGTCCGGCTGGTCTCCGGGCGACGGTGGCCGAAATCGGCGCACGCGAGGCCGCCGGACTCCCGATCCCCGAAGCGACGGCCTCGGTCGTGACCGACGTCGGGCTCTCGGTCGGACCGGACGGGGAGCTGGCGATCTGAACGGCCGCCGGACTGCGACGGTCCGGGCCGGATCGAGTGGGGCGTCTCGCCGCGGGGGGTGGCCGCCTACGAA
>LKNG01000160.1 GCA_001564115.1 Natrialbaceae archaeon Tc-Br11_E2g8
CTGGCGTCGGACCCTCGTCGTGACCCGCCGCCGGTCGCTCGCCGCTCGCCGTCGCGTCCGACCGATCGCGAGTCGCCGCCGGTCGCTCGCCGCTCGCCGTCGTGTCCGACCGATCGCGAGTCGCCGTGACGTCCCGTCGGGCCACCGTCGAGCGATCCGCGAGCGCTTCGGATCCGTCGGGCCGATCCGGCGTCTCCGGCCGATCCTCCGCGGGCGTCCCCACGCCGGACGGGTCGTGCTCGCCACCGGACGCGGCGTCGTCGGATTGGACGTCGCCGGTAACTTCCGCCCCCGTCACGTCGTCTGTGGATTCCGCTCCGTCAGCCGCGTCGTCAGTTCCGTCGCCAGCCGTCCCGCCAGCGTTCTCGTCGTCGGCGAACGCCGTTCCCTCGACGGCCTCGGGACTCCCGTGGCAGCTCGGACAGAACCGCGTCCCGTTCTGCTCGAACAGGGGGTCCCCACAGGTCCCACAGTGGATGTTGGTCATCGTCGCCCCCTTGAGCAGCAGGTCGCTCATCCGCTGGGTTGCCTCCCGGTCGGCCTGGTCGCGTTCGTACTTCTCGCGAAGCTTCTCCCGTTCGGCCTCCTTGTCGAAGTCGCTCATACCTCCCGGATGGCGCTCCGGCGTCGAAAAGGCTGCGACCGCCGACGGGGTGTCAGCGGGCCGACGGCGATGGCCGGCGGGCCGCGGCACCGACGGAGTGTCTGCAGGCCGCGGCGGCGCGGGGAGGCGACCGGCCGTGGCCGACGACGGAGGGCGTCGGCTCCGGACGGGCAGCCGTCCGCGGGCACAACAGTTAGGTGCCCGCCGTGGCTTTCCCGGGCCAATGGGTTCGACCGGTGGCTCCATCGGGGATCGACTCTCCCTCGAGGTGACCCTCTGGCTCGCGTTCGCGCGGACGGCGGTGATCGGCGTCCTGGCCCTGCTCGCCCTCTGGGTCCTCGTCCTCGCCGTCGGTGCCTGGCGGGTCGGTGCGGCCGGCACCGCGATCTGGCTCGTCGCCGCGGCGACGTGGGTGTGGCTCGGCCGGCGTCGCTGAGGCGGGCGACGTCGGTCCGGTAGTATTCGAGGATCACGACCATCACCCGCGGGAGGGCGACGTCGACGGACGCTACTCGCGTTCGCCCGCGCCGAGGGCGCTCTCGCCGACCTTCTCGTGGCCCTCGATGCGCTCCTGGCCGTCCATGTACGGCCGGAGGGGGTCGGGGATCGTGACGGTGCCGTCGTCGTTCTGGTAGTACTCGAGGATCGCGACCATCACCCGCGGGAGGGCGAGCCCGGAGGCGTTCAGCGTGTGGAGGTACTCCGCGGACTCATGGCGCTCGGGGCGATACCTGAGGCCGGCACGGCGGGCCTGGAACGCCCGGAAGTTCGACGCGCTCGAGACTTCGAGCCACCGCCCGCCCTCCTCGGGGCCGTCGTCGAGGTCGTCCGCCGGCGCCCACACCTCGATGTCGTAGGTCTTCGAGCTCGAGAAGGTGAGATCGCCGGTACAGAGCTCGATCACCCGGTAGGGGAGCTCGAGCCTGCGGAGGACCTCCTCGGCCTCGTCGACGAGCGCCTCCAGCCGCTCGTTGCTCTCTTCCGGCTCGACGAAGTTGACGAGCTCGACCTTGTTGAACTGGTGGACGCGGACGATCCCCCGGGTCTCGGTGCCGTGCTCGCCGGCCTCCCGCCGGAAGTTCGGCGTGTACGCCTGGTGTTTCAGCGGGAGATCCTCCGCCAGCAGGATCTCCTCGGCGTACATGTTCGTCACCGGCACCTCGGCGGTGGGACAGAGCCAGAGATCCTCGTCGTCGTACTCGGCGGACTCCTCGCCACCGAGCCGGTAGGCGTCGTCGGCGAACTTCGGCAGCTGGCCGGTCCCCCGCATCGCCGCCGACTTCACGGGGATCGGCGGGAAGAGATCGACGTACCCCTGCTCGCGGTGGACGTCCATCATGAACTGGATGAGAGCGTGTTCGAGCCGGGCGCCGTCGCCTTTGAGGAAATAAAAGCCCGAGCCGCTCGTTTTCGCCCCGCGGGCCTCGTCGATCACGTCGAGCTCCGCGCCGAGTTCGTAGTGGGGGACGAGCGGCTCGGGGAGGTCGTGGTCCCGGTCGAACCCCCACCGGCGGACCTCCTCGTTGAACCGCTCGTCGATGCCGAGCGGGACGTCCTCCTGGGGGATCTGTGGAAGCTCGAGCATCCGCGCGTCGAGCTCGGATTTCAGCCCGTCGGCTTCCCCCTCGACGTCGTCGATCTCGGTTTTCAGCTCCCGGGATCGCTCCTTTGCCTCCTCTGCCGCGTCGTCGTCCCCCTCGGCGACCAGCGAGCCGATCTCCCGGGTGATCTCGTTTCGCTCGTGGCGTAGCTCGTCCCCGCGGGCTTTCAGCTCCCGCCAGCGCTCGTCGAGCTCGAGGATCGCCTCGAGGTCGACGTCGGCGCCGCGGTTCTCGAGGGCCGAGGCGACCTCCTCGGGGTTCTCGCGTACGTGGTTTCGATCGAGCATTCCTGCCTCTCGATTCCCCACGCCGGGGCAAAACCGTGTCGGAAGCGTGGTACCTCTTCGAGACGAAAGACACCGTTAATATCGTCCGGTCGGAACGGTCGGCCGTGCCGAACTATCCGACCCACTCCCGCTGGGGGCGAATCGGAGCCGGCGTGGTCTCCGTCGCCGTCTTCGGCCTCCTCGTCTGGCTGTACGGTTCGATCGTGGTGGCGGTCGCCGCCGGCCTCGGAGCCGGGCTGACGACGTTCGTCGGGGCGATCTACCCCGACGTCGACCACCACAACTCGACCCCTCGGAAGAAGGCGGTTCGGGCGTTCCAGTCGCTCGTGCTCGTGGCTGTCGCCGCCACGGCCGCCGTCTACTGGACGGAACTACTCGGGGCGGTCGAGCCGGTTCACGAGCGGATCCTCGGAGCCGAGTCGGCGGTTCCACCCGAGGCCCTCGCCGCCGCGGTTCCGGCGCTCGTCGCGTTCGTCCTCACGGCGCTGGTGGATCCGGCCATCGGCCTGGCGACCCGGAGACACCGCGGCTGGACCCACAGCGTCCCGGTGAACGTCGTGCTGGTCGGGGCCGTCACCGCCGCCGTCTGGCTGCTCACCGCGGGACTGTCCGGCGCCCAGCGACTCGGTGCAGTCGCCATCGTGGCCGCGTTTCTCGCCGGCACGTTCATCCACCTCGGCCTCGACCGGGAGATCGTCTGACCGGCGGCTCGCGGGAAACGCTTTTTTCTCTAGGAGCGGAGTGGCCGGTATGGATCCGTTAGAGGGCGAGGCCGCCTCGGCGGCGATCGAGTACGAGCCGGTCAACGTAAAGGACGTGTTGGTCGAGATGAAAGACACGGCCGAGTTGCTCATCGACCTCGCGTACTCGGCGGTACTCCACCGGAACGAGGAGCTCGCCGCGGAGGTGCTCCGGCTCGAGGGACGGATGGATCTGCTCGAGATGCGCGCGCGGATGGGCCTGATGATGGCCGTCCGCAGCCCGTCCGACGCCGAGGAGCTCGCGCCCGTCCTCGGGATCGTCGGCGCCGCGGACACGATCAGCGACGCCGCAGGCGACATCGCGAAGGTCGTCCTGGAGGAGATCGGCCTCCCGGAGGCGATGCGTGCGGCCTTGCCCGAGGCCGTCGAGACGCTCGTCCGGGGGGTCGTCGCCGAGGGGTCGGCGTACGCGGGTCGGACGCTCGTGGACATCGACCTCGAGTCCGAAACGGGGGTGCGCGTGATCGCCCTGCGCCGCGGGGAGGAGTGGCTGCTCAACCCCGGGCCGGAGACGCGGATCGAGGCCGGCGACGTCGCGCTCCTCCGTGGCCCCGACGCGACGATCGGCGAGGTCGTCGAGTCGCTGACCGGCGACACCTACGAGCCGCCGGTCGTCGAGGAGCCGGATCTCGCGGATCTCGAGCGTGCGGTCGACACCATCGTCCACATGAAGAACCTCTCGGAGCTCGCCGTCGACCTGGCGTACTCGAGCGTGCTCTTTGGCAGCGAGGAGCTGGCCGAGGAGGTAAACAACCTGGAGGTGGAGGTCGACGCCCTGGAGTCTCGCTTCGAAGCCTGGACGCTCCGGGCGGCCGCGGACGCCCCGGACCCGGTGAAACTCCGCGGGCTGATCCACCTCGGCAGCGCCACCGAGGTGATAAGCGACGCCGCAGTCGAGATCAGCGAGGGCGTCCTCCGGGAGATGGAGGTCCACCCCGTCGTCAGGATGGCCGTCGAGGAGAGCGACGAGATCATCAGCCGCGTGGTCGTCGAGCCCGGCAGCGAGCTCGACGGCGTCGACATCGTCGCCGGCGTCCCCGACCTCGAGTCGACGATGTCCGTGATCGCCATCCGCCGGCCGGAGGAGGGGTGGCTGCTGGTCGGCGACGCCGACGCCAGCGTCCGCGGTGGCGACGTCTTAATCTCGAAAGGGACCCGGACGGCCGCGGATGCGTTCGGGAAGCTGGCGGCTGCCTAGAGCGCGTCGGCGCCCGCCGCGAGCGCGTGGAGTGCCGTGTGTCGACGCTACGGAGCCGGAACGGTCCGCCACGGGGGGAGAGCGACCGAGAGACCCACGGCGGCGGAGAGAAGCCGTTTTCACCCTGGCTCTCACATCGATCTGCATGGAGAACGTCCACCCGGACCAGCGCGTCGCCGTCCTCGCCGACGCACAGAACCTCTATCACACCGCCCAGAGCATCTACAGCCGGAACATCGACTACTCCTCGCTGCTCGAGGAGGCCGTCGACGGCCGCCGGCTCACCCGCGCGATCGCGTACGTCATCCGGGCGGACGCCCCCGAGGAGGAGAGCTTCTTCGAGGCGCTCGTCGAGATCGGCTTCGAGACGAAGATCAAGGCGATAAAACGGTTCTCCGACGGGACGAAGAAGGCCGACTGGGACGTCGGGATGAGCCTCGACGCGGTGACGCTGGCGAACCACGTCGACACGATCGTCCTCTGTACCGGCGACGGCGACTTCTCCCGGCTCTGTTCGCACCTCCGTCACGAGGGGGTCAGAGTCGAGGTGATGGCGTTTGGCTCCTCGACGGCCGAGGAGCTGATCGAGGAGGCCGAACAGTTCCACGACCTCTCGGCGCGCGAGGAGACGTTCCTGTTATAGGGTCGGCGGTGACGGTTCCCAGAGCCGACGGCGACGCTCCGAGGACGACGCCGCCACGTCCCGAGACCGCCGGGCGTGGCGACCGACCTACGATCACCGATCGTCGCGGGTGAAACCGGGTGATATACGGCCGTTCGCGGAGATGCATCGCCATGGCTCGCGTTCCGTACGTCGACCCCGAGGACGTGCCGCCGGAGAACCGACCGCTGCTCGACACCCTCGCCGAGGAGGCCGACACCCCGGCCGCCGAGTACGGTCTCGAGGGGGGAACGCTCAACGTCTACCGGGCGCTCGGCAACGACCTCGGGTTGCTCGAGGCCTTCCGGACGTACGGCTCGACGCTCTGGCGGGAGGGCGGGCTCGACCCCCACGAACGGGAGACGGTGATCCTCGCGACCGCCCGGGCGGCCGACTCGCCGTACGAGTGGCACCAGCACGTCCGCGTCGCGCTGAACGAGGGGATGAGCCAGGGGACGATCCTGGCGATTTCCCGACGGGAGTACGACGAGCTGGAGCCGACGCTCGCGGCCATCGCGGCCTACGTCGACCGGTTCGTCCGCGCCGAGGTCGACGACGAACACCACGACCGGCTGGCGGCCCGGGTCGACCGGGAGACGCTGCTCGGCGTCGGGATGCTCGCCGGCTGTTATCTCGGCCTCTCGCGGTCGCTCGACGCCCTCGACGTCGAGACCGAGATCGAGTTCGTCGGCTGGGAGCTCGAAAATCTATGAGTCGGCCCACTCCTCGGCGGCGACGCTGTATCTGACGGCGTCGCGTGGCTCGCCGTCGACGACGACGTCGTTGCGGATCAGCCCCTCCCGCCGGCCGCCGAAGCGCTCGACGTATCCCTCGATCGCACGCCGGGAGCGGTCGTTCTCCGGGAGGTGGGTGACCGCGACGACCTCGAGATCGAGCCGGTCGAACGCGAGCTCGAGGAGTCGGGCGGCCCGC
The DNA here is from genome assembly GCA_001564115.1 of Natrialbaceae archaeon Tc-Br11_E2g8. Classification (GTDB taxonomy): domain Archaea; phylum Halobacteriota; class Halobacteria; order Halobacteriales; family Natrialbaceae; genus Tc-Br11-E2g8. Next base: position 6,046 of record LKNG01000160.1, read on the forward strand.
TCGCCGGAGTAGCCACGGCCCCAGAACGGCTTCCGGAGCCAGATGCCCATCGTCGCCAGCCGCCGGTCCCAGTCGGTGTCGAGGCCACAGAGGCCGGCC
>LKNG01000161.1 GCA_001564115.1 Natrialbaceae archaeon Tc-Br11_E2g8
AGCGTGTAGCCGAGAACGACCACGAGCGCCGTCGTCTGAACGGTGAGGACCGTCGTCCGCCAGACCACCCGCAGATACAGATCCGTGGTGAAGACGTCGAGGTAATTATCCAGCGTGAACGACGCCGGCGGCATCCCGTCCATGACGGACAGCCAGAGCATGAAGACGAGCGGCAGGACGAAAAAGAGCAACAGTACGAGTGCGGGAATACCGGCGAGAATCGAGATGCGGGCGCGTGGCCGATCCCGGAGGTACGCGAGGACGCTTCTGACGTGGCGACGGCCGCGGCTGCGGAGGCGGCTCGTGGCCGAGGGCGAGTCGGGTGATGTCCTCGCCATACTCACCCCTCGAGCTCGACGGCCCGTTCGTCCGCGAGGGCGACGTTTTTCCCGTTCTCGAACAGGAAGGTGTCCTCGAGGTCCCAGCTCAACGAGACCTCCTCGCCGACGTCGAAGCCGCCGGTCTCGGTCTCGACCTGGAACCGCTCACCGTCGACCTCGACGGTGTACACGGTCTCGTCGCCGGCGTAGATGTGGTTCAGGACCCGTCCGGGGAGGAGTCCGCCCGGATCGTCGGCGTCGAGGAGATCGATGTGACTCGGTCTGACGCCGACGTCGACCGATCCGCCCACGTCGCCCCCGGCGATCGGGATCGTGATCGACGTGCCGGCGACGTCGACGTCGACGGAGCCGTTCGACCGAGCGCCGATCGTTCCGGCGAGGACGTTGAGATCCCCCATAAACTGGGCGACGAAACGCGTCGCCGGCCGGTCGTAGATGTCCTGGACCGATCCCTTCTGTTCGATCTCGCCCTCGTTGAGTACGACCATCCGATCGGAGATCGACATGGCGACCTCCTGGTCGTGGGTGACATAGAGGAAAGTGATGCCGGTTTCCTCCTGGATCCGCTGGAGTTCGAACTTCATGTGCTGGCGGAGCTTCCGGTCGAGGGAGGCCAGGGGCTCGTCGAGGAGGATGATCGAGGGGCGGTTCACGACGGCCCGCGCGAGGGCGATTCGCTGTTGTTCGCCGCCGCTGAGCTGGTCTATCTCCCGGTTTTCGTATCCCGAGAGCTCGACGACCTCGAGGATCTCCTCGATCCGCTCGGCCCGGTCGGCTTTGCCGACGCCGCTACGTTTGAGCCCGAAGCCGATGTTCTCGGCGACGGTCAGGTGTGGGAACAACGCGAGGTTCTGGAACACCATGTTGGTGTCCCGCTCGAACGGCGCCACGCCGACGACGTCCTCGCCGTTGATGAGGATCTCCCCGCTCGTGGGGGTCTCGAAGCCCGAGATCATCCGTAACATCGTCGATTTCCCCGAGCCACTCGGCCCCAGAATCGAGACGAACTCGCCGTCCTCGACGGCGAAGGAGGCGTCGTCGACTGCCAGTACATCACCGTACTCTTTCCGAACGTTTCGGACTTGTAAAACGGACATGCGTGCAAAAACTCGCGGTTCAGCCGGCGACGACGGTCGTCCAGATCTCGTCGTACCGGTCGAGGGTCTCCTCGTCGAGCGGTTCGATGAAGATCAGTTCGTCGGGGTCGAGCCAGTCGGCGAACGCCGCCTCCTCCTCGGAGACGACGTCGGTGAGCTCGGACTCTAAGTTCTCGATCGGCGGCACGTACCCCATCTCCGAAAACAGACGGATTCGGGAGGATATCTGTCCGCCGTGGTCGATCCAGGCCGCGCTCGTCCGCGGGTTCGGCGCGCCCTCGGGGATCACGAAGTTGTCGTAGGTGTACATCATCCCCTCGTCGGGGACGGCGTAGTCGATCGGCGCGTCGTTGAGGAAGCGAGCCATCCAGGTGCGTCCGTCACGGAGCGGGCCGACCATGACCTCCTCGTCGATGAACATCTCCATCGCCGAGGAGAACTCGTCCCAGTAGGTGACGTTCAGATCGCGCTGTTGCATGAGCACTTCCTCGATCTCCTCGAAGTCGTCCGGATCGTTCGGATCCTGGCCGGTGTACAGCGCGGCGACTCGACAGGAGACCTCCGCCCAGTCCTCCATGAACATCATCCCCTCCAGATCCTCGTCCCAGAGGATCGACCAGGAGTCCGGCGGCTCGTCGAAGTAGTCGGTGTTGTAGGTCAACGACGGCTGCATGACGATCGACTCCGGGATGGCGTAGGTTTCCCCGTCCTGGCTGAAGTGCTCCTCGGCGTCCGATCGTGCCAGATCGGAGAGCACCTCCCACGCCTCCATCCGCTCGACCGGAAGCGGTTCGAGGTAGTCGTTTTCCATCGACCGGACGACCCACTCGTTGGTCGCGCAGATGTTGTCGATCTCGTCGTTGCCGGCCTCCAGCCGGGAGTACCACTCGCTGGGCCCCGAGTACGCCTGCGTGTTGATGTCCTCTACCCCCTCGTAGCTCTCCTGGAACGGCTCGATGTGCCAGTCGACCCAGTCGGTGTACCAGTTCCAGACGTTAAGCGACGACTCGTACTCCTCGACGGGAAACGACTCGATCTCGATCGGACGGACGTACTCCTCGTCGTCGTCTCCGCCGAGACAGCCCGCGAGGGCGGAAGCGCCGCCGACGCCGGCGGCCCCCAGTACCGTTCGACGGGTCACGTGGTTGTAATCGTCAGGCATGTCCTCCCTATTCCAGTCGTAGAATATAAATCCATCGTCACCGGGCCTTACTATCGACGGTTTGTTTTAATAGATTATATATGTGGGATCGGCTTCGACAGTAAGGTATATATCGTGAGATCGTGTTCTACCGTGTTTCACAGCAGACATACACCGAGCGCGTCCGATCGTCAGCGTCCGATCTCGGCGACAGTCCCGATCAGTCGGGTAGTTTTCCGACGGAAGTGAAACCCTTTGTGGGGTGACCGAGTGGCACGCGTATGGACATCGCCACCGAGTACGGGGAGAAACAGCGTGCGTTCGCCGAGAGACTGCTCGCGTTCGAGTCGACGAGCGGGGACGAGTTGCCGGCCCAGGAGTGGTTCCGGGACCGACTGACGGAACTCGGCTTCGAGACGTACAGCTGGGAGGCCGACGCCGACCGGCTGGCGACGCTGGAGGCGTTCCCGGAGGCCGCCGAGATCGACGCCGCGGAGCGTCCCAGCGTCGGCGGCGTTCTCGAGTTCGGCGACCCCGACGCCGGGCCGACGCTCGTCCTCAACGGCCACGTCGACGTCGTCCCCGTCGACCGGGCGGCCTGGGAGAGCGACCCGTTCGAGCCGGCCTGGAACGGCGACGCGCTCACCGCCCGCGGCGCTGTCGACATGAAAAGCCAGCTCGCGATGCTCGTCTTCGCCGCCCGGGCGCTACACGACGAGGGCCGGACCGAGCTGGACGGCCGGCTCGTCGTCGAGAGCGTCACCGGCGAGGAGGAGGGGGGAATCGGCGCGCCGATGGCGGCCCTCGAGAATCCCTACCCCTTCGAACGGGACGCCGCCATCGTCGCCGAACCGACCGACTTCGACGTCGTCACCGCCACCGCCGGCGTCTTCATCGCCGACCTCGAGCTCGCCGGCCGGTCGGCCCACGCGGCGACCCGCTGGCGCGGCGAGTCGGTGTTGCCCCACTTCGAGGCGATCCGACGGGCGTTCGCGGACCTCGAATCCGAGCGCCACGAGGCGCTCGATCACCCTCTCTACGAGTTCCCCGTGAACTGCCCGGTCAACGTCGGCACCGTCGAGGCGGGTTCCTGGGCCTCGAACGTCCCCTCCCGGCTGCTCGCCGAGGTCCGCGTGGGCTACCTGCCCGGCGAGTCCGACGCGGACGTCGAGGCGGCGTTCCGGGAGCGTCTCGCGTCGGTCGTCGCCGACCGCGAGTGGCTGGCCGAACATCCCCCGCGGTTCGAGCGTCGCGGGATCCACTTCGAACCCTCCGAACTCGACCCCGACGAGCGGATCGTCCGGACCCTCCAGGGGACCCTCGCCGACGGTGGCTTCGAGGACACGGCGCCGGCGGGACGGACCTACTGTGCGGACTCGCGGTTCTACACCGAGGCCGGTATCCCGAGTGTCGTCTTCGGCCCCGGGAGCATCCACCAGGCGCACTTCCCGAACGAGACGATCGACTGGACCGAGGTCGTCACCGGCACCGAGCTCGTCGCGGAGACCGCCCGCCGGTTCCTCCGGACTGGTTGACCGGAACCGGTACCGTTTCCTCGGTGGAGTGTTCACGGCGGGCATGGCCGAACCTGCGCTGTCCGAAATCGAGTCCGAGCGGGAACTGCGGGACGTCTACCCCATCATGGACCAGCTACGGCCCGTCGGGGAGGATCGGTTCGTCGAACTCGTCGGTCGTATGCGCGAGGAGTCGGGCTACCGGCTGTTCGCGATCGAGGACGGGGAGGTACGTGGACTCGTCGGCGTCGTCCTCGACACGAACCTCTATCACGGGAGACACGCGTGGGTCCACGACCTGATCGTCGACGAGCCCTACCGGGGGGAGGGGTACGGCAGACGCATGCTCGAGTGGATCGAGGAGTGGGCCGACGAACGGGAGTGTAGCTGCGTCGAACTCGCCTCCGGACACTGGCGCGACGACGCCCACGCGTTCTACGAGGCCGTCGGGATGGAGAAGTACTGTTTCACGTTCAAGAAGGATCTCGCGGCCGAGTCGCCGTACTGACCGTCGACGGCGTCCGTCCGGCGAATGCGTGCTGTTCCGATCGGAGGTCTCGTTTTCGAATACAGTTTCACGGAACGTCTTCATCGTGGAACGTGTTCGAACAGTCGCCACACCATCGAACGATTAATCACCGATGAGGCGTATGTCTAGGTATGTCAGAACAGGAAACACGCGGCGGGCCAAACGAGATCGAACGACTCGACCGGGAGTACACGCTGGGGACGTGGACGCGCCAGCGCGATTTCGACCCGACCCAGATCGTCGACACGGAGGGGCCACGGATCGTCACGGCCGACGGCGACTCGTTGCTGGATTTCAGCAGCCAGTACGTCTGTACGAGCCTCGGCTACGACGCCGACCGGATCGCCGACGCCGTCGACGAACAGATCCGTACGGTCCCGTACGTCAACCCCGGCTGGGCGACCGAGCCACGGGCGCGACTCTCGGAGAAGATCGCCGAGATAACGCCGGGCTCGCTGAAGAAGACGTTCTACTCGACCAGCGGAACCGAGGCCAACGAGGTGGCGTTCAAGATCGCCCGCTCGTACACGGGCAAACACAAGATCCTCTCGCGGTACCGTTCGTACCACGGCGCGACCGCCGCGTCGCTGTCGGCCTCGGGAGACCCTCGTCGGGTGGCCCAGGGCCCCGAGATCCATCCCGAAGTGCCCGGGATGGTGAAGGGACCGGACCCGTACGCCTACGGCTCGAGTCTCGATCCCGACCAGAGTTTGGAGTACATAGACGAGATGCTCAAGCTGGAAGGGGGAACGGTCGCGGGCGTGCTGGTCGAGCCGCTGGTCGGCTCCAACGGCGTGTTGACGCCGCCGGACGACTACCTGCCCAGACTCCAGGAGATCGCCCACGACCACGGCGCGGTGTTGATCTGTGACGAGGTGATGACCGGCTTCGGCCGCACCGGCGAGTGGTTTGCCTCCACGCTGTACGAGGCCGAGCCGGACATCATCACGATGGCGAAGGGGCTGACCGGCTCCTACCAGCCCCTGGCCGCGACGACCGTCACGGAGGAGATCGCGGACCACTTCGAGGACACCCTCCTCAACCAGGGTCACACGTTCGCCGGCCACCCGACGGCGTGTGCGGCCGGGCTGGCGGCTATCGAGACCTACGAGGAGGAGAACCTGGTCGAGAACGCCCGCGAGATGGGCGCGTACCTGAAAGCCGAGCTCGAAGCCCTGGCCGAGCGCCACCCCAGCGTCGGGGAACGCCGCGGCGTCGGCCTCCACCAGGGGATAGAGCTCACCCGCAGCGAGGCCGAACGCGTCCCGTTCGAGAAACGAAGCGACAAGGTCTCCGGCCGGACGACCGTCCTCGACGAGGTCGGTGCCCGCGCGAAGGAAAACGGCGTCTACTTCTACACCAGCGTCAACACGATCGTCGTCACGCCGCCGCTGACGATCGCCGAGGAACACGTCGACGAGGCGGTCGCGGCCTTAGACGACGCACTCGAGATCTCCGACGCCGCGATGGACGACTGAGC
>LKNG01000162.1 GCA_001564115.1 Natrialbaceae archaeon Tc-Br11_E2g8
AACCCGACGACTGGGACGGCGAGACGGTCCCCGACCCGCCGGAGGTCAGCGAGTCGGCGTTTACCGACGACGGCGTCCTCGTCAACTCCGGGGAGTACTCCGGGCTCGACAGCGAGACCGCCCGCGAACGCCTGACGGCGGAGATCGAGAGCGCGACGGAGGCCACCCAGTACCAGCTCCGTGACTGGGGGATCTCCCGGCAACGGTACTGGGGGACCCCGATCCCGGTCGTCCACTGTGCGGACTGTGGACCGGTGGTGGTCTCGGAAGAGGAGCTCCCCGTCGAGCTCCCCGAGTTTATAAACACCACCGGCAACCCGCTCGACGAAGCCGAGGAGTGGAAGCACGTCGACTGCCCGGCCTGTGGGGGGCCCGCCGAACGAGAGACCGACACGATGGACACGTTCGTCGACTCCTCGTGGTACTTCCTGCGGTACGTCTCGCCCGGCCTCGCCGAGGCCCCGTTCGACGTCGACCGCGCGAACGACTGGATGCCCGTCGACCAGTACGTCGGCGGCATCGAACACGCCGTCATGCACCTGCTGTACTCGCGATTTTTCACCAAGGTGCTCGCCGACCACGAGGGCCTGACACACCGCGAGCCGTTTACCAACCTGCTCGCCCAGGGGATGGTCCAGCTCGAAGGCGAGAAGATGTCCAAATCGAAAGGCAACGTCGTCTCCCCCCAGCGGATCGTCGAGGAGTACGGCGCGGACACCGCCCGGCTGTTTATGATGCAGGCCGCCCAGCCCGAACGCGACTTCGACTGGAGCGAGGAGGGTGTACGATCGACCTACGCCTTCCTGACCCGGCTGAAGGAGACCGTCGAGTCGTTCGTCGCCGATCCACCAGGGGGCGACGACGACGCCGTCGCGAGCTACGTCGACGCGGAGGTCGACGCGACGATCGCCATCGCCGGCGAGGAGTACGACGGGCTGACGTTCAACGTCGCACTCCGGGAGACCCAGGAGCTCGTCCGGACGCTGCGAGGGTACGCCGAGTACACCGACCCTCACGCCGACACGTTCGAGCGCGGGCTGGCGGCCGTCGTCCGGCTGCTCGCACCGGTCACCCCCCACCTCACGGAGGAGCTGTGGGACGAGCTTGGCCGGGACGGCCTCGTCGCCGACGCCGCGTGGCCGGCTGCCGAGGTCGATCTCGAAGCCGTCGAGAAGCGCCGTCGGCTGGTCGAGAACACCCGCGAGGACGTCCGTGACATCGTGGAGATCGCCGGCATCGACGATCCCAAAGCGATCGAGGTCGTCGTCGCCCCGCAGTGGAAGTACGACGCCGTAGAGATCGCGATCGAATCCGACGCCGAGAACCTGATCGGCGAACTGATGGGACACGACCACATCCGCGAGCGGGGCGACGCCGCCGCCAGCTACGGCCAGAAGCTACAGGCCGAACGCGAGGCCCTCGAGTACACGCTCGGCCCCGAGGCGGAACACGCCGCACTAGAGGCGGCCGCCTGGCTGTTAGAACGGGAGTTCGGGGCCGACGTCCGGGTCCTCCAGGCCGACGAGGCCGACGAAGGCGTGTCGAAAAACGCCGAGCCGGGACGGCCGGCGATCGAGATCGAGGACTGACCGCGAACCGCGGGTCACACGGTTTCGTTCGGTAGTGTAAACGTCAGTCGTCGCCGTGGTCGCTTCGGGTTCGTCGCGCACCGAGCGCCAGCAGGACGAGGAGGACGCCGACTCCCCGAACTGCGGTGACGAACCCCTCCCGCCACACGAGGGCGTCGGCGTCCTCGTAGGCGAGTTCGGCGCCCGTCTCGAGGTACTGCCTCGGGAACAGTGCCGCGAGCGCGCCGGCGACGCCCCCGACGTTCAACAGCCAGGCGTACGCTCTGCCGCCGGCGACACTCGCCAGTACGTAGAGAATCCCTTCGGCCCGAATTCCGGCGTCGAGCCACGGTTTCGGCTCCACCGCGCCCGGGTTCTCGAGTGCGATGGCCTCGTAGGCCCCGCGGGCGCCCGCCGGAAACAGTGCCACGATCGCGCCGAGGAGTCCGAACAGCGGTCGTACCATGTGCGATAGGTCGGAGTCTGGGGTCTTTAGAATACTGTCGATTCCAGAGGACGGGGAACGAGCGGGGGTGATCACGATTCCCGTGGCTCCTCACCCCCTGGCGGATCCGGCCACGGCGCCGGGGGCGGTGCGATCCCGAGTCGTCGACGTAGCGTGTACTCCAGTCCGCCGAGCAGCATCGCCGCCACCACCAGGAGCGATCCGCCCCAGAGATACAGCGTCAGCGGCGTCGGGCTGATCCCGAATCCCGGCCCCTCCGGCGGCAGCGTCCCGAGCGAGCGCAGCCACGTCCGGTAGGTCGCCCAGCCGAACGCGAGGAGGACGAACCCGGCCGGCACGACGAGCCGACATCGCCGGCCGAGGACGACCGGCACCCCACCGAGAAGGATCGCGCCGCCCACGACGACGGCGAGCAACGCCATGCCGGCGACGTCGACGTGAACGACCTCCGTCGGCCGGGGCAAGAACGGTCGATGTTCGAGGGTGGCCGTCAGACAGTCGATCGCCAGCAGATGGACGACGCCGACCACGAGCGCCACCCCCTCCACTCGAGTCGGCCGAAGCCGTCGATCGCTCCGTCGAGCGGCGTACTCGAGCGACACTCCGAGCACGAGCGCCGGAACTCCGACGACGGCGGTGCCCACGAGCGTCGAGACGGCGTCCGGAACCTCCCCGAAGCCGAGCGTCGGCCACGCCGCCGCGCCGATCGGGACGACGAGTCCGACGACGACGGCGACTCGACACTCGAGTGCCCACGCGACACTCAGCATCGCGCCGACGGCTCCGAAGACGCCGACGAACGCGGCCCACAGTCCGGCGTCGAACGATCGCCACCACGGGGACGGCCCCGGCAGCGCGAGGAGGACGGTGGTGACGACGAGCGGAAGTGCCACGGCACCCGCGAACCCGGCCCGAAGGAGGGGCCGGGGATCGCCACCGGAGACGGACGGGCCGGACACGCTCACCCCACCAGCCGGAGCCAGCCGGCGACTATCGCGGCGGCGGTGAACGGATGGGCGATGAGCACGGCGATCGCTCGCCTCGAGAGGGGCGTCCCTCGCCCCCGCCGCGTGGCGACGCCGCGACCGACGAGATACGCGATCGAGCCGAGCGGCGCGGCGACCAGGGCGACGGCGGCGGGGCCCAGTGCGAACAGGATCGGATCGATCCCACCGCGAGTGAACTCGCCGGCGACGAGGTAGCCCCAGATTCCGACGAACGGAGCGCTCGCGGCCGCCCAGCTTACGACCAGTCCGTCGTTGGCGTACGCGATCGCCGCCGCCGCGATGGCGCCGAGCGGGATCACCAGCTGTACCCCGATCCAGGCCGCGATCGACAGCCTGTGTCCCGTTCCGGCGGCGACGAGGTCGAGCGCGAGGAAGGTCACGAGAGCGCCAGCGAGAGTCGAAACCGCGTACCGGTGAGTCGATTCACTACTGCGACCGATGAGCAGGCGCGCCAGCCCACTTCGACGCTCGACGTCGGGACGATCGAACGCCCCGAGGCGGTCGGCTCCGAGAACGACGAGCACGCCTACGAGGAAGGTCACGACGGCCGCAGCCGTTCCGGACGTCGCCGTGATCTCCGTCGTCCGTGCGGCGTCGTCGCCGAGCATCCCGATCCGTTCGGGGCCGCGGTCGACGACGCCGGCGACCATCGCAACCAGCCCCGCGAGGACGAGCGGCACGAACAGGCGATCGACCGCCGCGGCGAGCCGGTCGACGACCCCCGGCTCGCCGGCCGCGATCACGACGGCCCGCTTCGACGGCTCGTAGACGGTCACCTCGCGCCCGTTCTCCCCGTACCGGGTCTCGACCGCCTCGAGCAGCCCTGCGGATTCGAGTTTGTCGACGTGGTAGCCGACGTTCTGGACGCTCGTCCCGAGCTCGTCGGCCAGCTGCGATCGGGTTCTGCCCTCCTCGTAACAGGCCCGGAGGAGAGCCCGGGAAGTCCCGGAGCCGAGCGCGTCGAACACGCGGTCTGCGTCCTCCCCCTCGAGGCCGACGACCGTCGGATCGTCGGGTTCCTCGCGGAACCGGCGGACGAGTCGTCCGGCGAGATCCATGTCCGGCCCCTCACGGGTGAGGACAAAAGAGTTCACGACTGCTCAAAGAGTCGTTTGAGCCGAGGTCGACAAACCCCATGGGCCCGCCGTTCCGTCAGTCCGCGGTCCGTGGATCGGAGTCGGTCGACTCTATCTCTCCCTCGTCGGGACGCTCACCCGTGGGCAGGGAGTCCCGGAACTGGCCGAGGATCTCCCGGGCCTCGGCCAGTTCGGGTTCGCTGACCGCCCGAACGAGCGCGAGCGCCCGCCGTGCGCGCGTCCGCCGCCAGGAGGCCTCCCGGTGCTCGTAGGTCCGGATCCCCCGGAGGAAGTCGGTCTTCGAGAACTCGGGCCAGTAGGGCGTACAGAAGAAGACGGCCGCCTCGTTGCCGTTTGCGTGCCAGGGCAGGAAGTTCGAGGTGCGCTCGTCGCCGCCCGTCCGGATGATGAGGTCGACGTCCCGGACGGGGCTGTCATAGAGGCGTCGCTCGATCGTGCCGACGTCGATCCCGTCGGGGTCGAGTCCGCCGGCGTCGACGTCCCTGGCGACGTCGCGGGCGGCCGAGAGCAACTCGTTTCGGCCGCCGTACGCGAGGGCGACGTTGAGGACGAACCGGTCGTACCCCCGCGTTCGCCCCTCGGCGTAGTCGACGGTCGCCCGGACCCGTTCGGGGAGCCGGTCGACGTTGCCGATGACGCGGATCGAGACGCCGTTCTCGTGGACCTCCGTCGAGTCGGCGAACTCCCGGAGCTTCTCACACAGCAGATCGAAAAGCGCCTCCCGTTCCTCCGGGGGGCGATCGAAGTTCTCCGTGGAGAACGCATACAGGGTGAGCTCCTCGACACCGATCTCCCGGCACCACCTGAGTACCCGTTCCGTGGTCTCCGCGCCGGCGCGGTGGCCGTCGGGGGCTTCGCCGCCCCGGGAGCGGGCGTACCGGCGGTTGCCGTCCTGGATCACCGCCACGTGGGTGGGTGCACCCGAGATCTCGCGGGCGAGGAGCCGTTCGTAGGCCGCCCCAACGCGTCGGCGAAGCCAGCCTCTCATCTTCCGGATCGAGGCCGTCGACGGATATGTGTCTTGTGTTACGGGTTCGGCTTCGGTGTGCTGGTCGACCACCGAGGCCCCGGAACGCTCCAACCACGCCGTGAGATCCGGGACGCTCTGCCCACCCCGGAACACCGGGGCGCTCTGCCCACCCGAAAGCCCCAGGACACTCCTACCACTCCGGAACGCCGGGAGGCCCCAGCCACGCCAGAAACATCGAACCGTTCCAGCCATCCCGGAACACCGGGACGACCCAGCCACGCCGGCCGAACGGAATCGTGACGGCTATCCGTCCACCCCACCTCTCGTCGATCGATGGCAGACGTCATAGACGAGGACATCTACCGGCGGACGAAGGCGCTGCTCGAACCCGGCGAGATCGAGCTCAACGGCGCGATCGTCCACACCGAGTACGGCTCCCGGGAGGACGTCAGGATGATGCAGGCCACGATCGACGTCGGTGACGTCGTCGCCGAACACGCGGGCCACGATCCGCGGGACTGTTACGTCTACTCGGGCAACGACAGCACGGAGTTCGCCTCGAACCAACACCAGGGGCTCACCCTCGAGGGGGAGGAGTTCGTCTGGGAGTGCCAGCAGCTGCTCAGAAACGGCACCTTCGATATCGTGATCTACTACGAGGCGAGCGCCGACCACGAGGCGATCCTCGAGGACGTCCGGGAACTCGGCTACGAGGTCACCGGGGTCCGTGGCGACTAGAGCCGTTCCCGCCGGCCGGGAACGGGTGGAATCGGTTTATTCGTCGACTCCCCGAGTTCCGGGTATGGTGTCTTCGCTCCGAGTTCCGGGTATGGTGTCTTCGCTCCGAGTTCCGGGTATGGTGTCTTCGCTCCGAGTTCCGGGTACGGTG
>LKNG01000013.1 GCA_001564115.1 Natrialbaceae archaeon Tc-Br11_E2g8
AGACGGGTGTTGTCGGGTCGTGGTGGAGCGACCGACCCTCACGGACGCACTGGGTGTTCGGGTGTTAATTCCAACCGGCCCATTTCGGGAAGGTCGAGGGGAATTAAATTCGCCTGCGACAGCACGGCCCGTTTTGGGACGTGCGGTCAAAACGGTGAAGCCTCGGGGCTTGACCCCGAGGTACTTCACGAGAGCGAACGCTCATATCCCCTCCGGAACTACGTCGTGTCCAATGAAGGTCTCGACGCTCCAGGCGGGGTTTTACCTCCTCGGCATCTTCCTCAACGTCCTCGCCTTGCTGTACTCGATCGACACCGGCCAGCCGCTCTACGCCGTCGTTTTCGCCTCCGTCGTGGTCTACCTGATCTATCGCTACCGGACCCGCGGCCGGTTCGACGCGGAGGAGGCCGCCAGCGAGGAACCAACCGACGGGAACTGAGACGGCCGGCCAGGCGTAGCGAGAAGAGCTTTACGTGACCCTCACGGACTAGCGGTAGTGATCGACGCCACGACCGGAGCGACTCTCGAGTTCGTCGTGACGTACGGAGCGGCCGCGTTGCTCGCCGTCTTCGTCCTCGAGGGGATGCTGGTCGGGAAGCTGCTCCCGACGCGGACGCTGTTCGTTGGCGTCGTCCTGGCGGCCGGCACCGGCCTCGTCGAGCTCGCGCCCGTGCTGGTCGCGGCCGCGGTCGGCGCCACCGTCGGGCAGACGCTGCTTTTCCTGTCGATCCGGCACCTGGACGTCGACCCCGTCGCGAGCGATCGGCTGCCGGTGGAACGGCGCCACGTGGACCGATCCGAGCGCTGGTTCGACCGGTGGGGTCCCGCGGCGATTGCTCTCACCAACGTCCTCCCGGTAGCCAGGGGCTGGATGACCGTTCCGACGGCGATGACCGAGGTCTCCGGCTACCGGTTCTCGCTGTACTCGATGGCCGGGACGGCCGTCTACGTCGGCCTGCTCGTCGGCGTCGCGGCCGGACTCGAGACCGCCATCGACGCGGTGGTCTGAGCACCGGCCGCGTGGTGGAGCCGTCCAGCAACCGACGGCATAGACGGGCTGACTTTTTGTCGCTGGCGACCGACCTGCCGGCCATGAGCGACCGAACGCGAGCACACGTCTTCGTCTCGGGGACCGTCCAGGGTGTCTACTACCGCGCGAACACCCGGGAGCGAGCCGGCGAGCACGGTGTCGACGGCTGGGTGCGCAACCTCCCTGACGGACGTGTCGAGGCCGTCTTCGAGGGCCCCACCGAGGCGGTCGAGTCGATGGTCGAGTGGTGCTGGGAAGGGAGCCCGGCCGCGAACGTCGAGGACGTCGAAGCCGAGTACGGCGAGCCCCGCGGGATCGAGGGGTTCGAGATACGACGATAGGTTCATCCCCCGGCGGACGAACGATCGGGCATGCTCAGTCGACGGCAGCTGCTCGCGGCGGCCGGCGCCGGCGCCGGCGTCGGCGCTCTCGGGGTCGGCGTCGACCGGACGATCCACCGCGGAACCGTCTTCGAGAAGTGGATCCGCGGGTGGGACGGGGAGGGGCCGGAGCTCGTCCACTCGGTGGTGATCGACAGCTCGGGGACGCCGTACGTCCCCGAGACCGACGAGGAACTGTTCGATACAGCAAGCGGTCGGCGGCCGGTCGCGACCGACGAGGTTCACGCCCATCTCGGCGATCGGTACGATCGAGTGGAGTACGGGCTGAACGTCTGCGTGGCGGACGTCCGCCGGGACTGTCGTGGCGGGACGGCCAGCCGCGAGGCGTTCAACGCCGTCCAGGTGACCGACGAGGTCACGGCCGCGGTCGCCGCCGACAGGGTCCGGCTCCTCCGACCGTGAGTCACCGCCGCCCTTTCCGTTTCTCGAGCACCCGGATGTTCGCGATCCGGGTCGCCGGATAGTTTCCCGACTCGTCTTTCTCGATCGCTTTCACCATGTCCCAGACGACGTTCAGCCCCGTGGTGACTCCCTGGAGGGCCTCCATCTCACAGCCCGTTTTGCCCGTGGTCTCGACCGCGACCTCCAGGCCGATCCGATCCTCACCGACGTCGAACGCGGTGTCGACGTTCGTGATCGGGATCTGGTGGCACATCGGGATCGTCTCCCAGGTGTGTTTGACCGCGTCGATGGCGCCGACGCGCGCGGTCGCGATCACGTCCCCCTTGCCGACCTCGTCGGCCCGGATCGCCGCGACCGTCGACGGCTGGAGGTGTATCTCGCCGGCGGCGACTGCCCGTCGGTCGACGTCCGGTTTGTCGCCGACGTCGACCATCTGGACGTCCCCTTCCTCGGTGGTGTGGGTGAGCGCGTCTGCGGCCAGCTCGTCGCCCCCCTCACTCATCGCCACCACCCCACAGCGCCGCGGGAAGCTCGTCTGCGAGTTCGGCGGCGAGCAGGCCGAGTCCGCCGTCCGCGGCGAGAGCTTCGCCGGCCAGCCCGTTGACGTACGCGCCCGCACAGGCAGCCTCGAACGGGTCGGCCTCCTCGAGCAGGGCGGCAACCAGCCCCGCGAGCGTGTCGCCGGTCCCTCCGACGGCCATCGCCGGCGTCCCCGAGCGGTTGAGCCGGGTGCGTTCGCCGTCGGAGATCACGTCCGTCGCACCTTTCGCGAGCACCACGCAGTCGAGGGCGGCCGCCAGCGCCTCCACGTCGTCGACCGCGTCGCGCAGGTCGTCGACCTCGGGACCGCCCATCCTGGCGAGCTCCCGGCGGTTGGGGGTACAGACGAGCGTCGCGTCGGTGTCGACGTCACCGACGGCGTCGAGGGCTTCGGCGTCTATCACCGCGGGGCCGGCGTACGACTCGAGGAAGGCACGGACGCCCTCGAGAGTCGTCTCGGCGGCGCCCAGCCCCGGCCCGAGAACGACCACGTCGTCGTACCGCTCGGCCGTCTCGACGAGCCCGGGGACCGCTTCCGGAGTCAACACCTCTCCCGCGTACGGCTGGACGATCAGGTCCGGCGCGTACCCCTGGACCGTCCGGGCGATCCCCTCCGGGACGGCGACGAACGAGAGCTCCATCCCCCCGCGCAGGGCCGCCGTCGCGGCGAGCGCCGGCGCGCCGGCGTAGGGGCCGCCGCCGATCACGTACGCCCGTCCCTCACGGCTCGTCGGCCGGGCCACGGCGACGTCGCCGGGGCCGACGAACCGCTCGGCCGCCGCGGGGATGCCGATGTCGGCGACCTCGACGGTCGCCTCGAGGTCGGCGAGCCCCGGCTTCGTCGCGTGGAAGGTGACGACGTGGTCGGCGACGACGGCGCGGCTCGCGTCCTCCGTCTCGGCGTCGAATCCGGAGGGGACGTCGACGCTCACCACGGTCGCGTCCGCGTCGTCGATCGCTCGGACGGCCGTCGCCGCCGGCTCCCGGAGCTCGCCGCTGATCCCCGTCCCGAGTACGGCGTCGACGATCACGTCCGCCTCGGGGAGCTGGAACGCGCTCGCGTCCCCGACCTCCCGGAGCTCGTACTCGCCGGCCTCCAGGGCCGCCCAGTTCTCCCGGGCGATTTCGGTGCCGATCGCCTCCGCACGGCCGAGAAGCAGGGTCGTCACGTCGTAGCTCTCGAGAAAGCGGACCGCGACGAACGCGTCGCCGCCGTTGTTTCCCCGGCCGGCGACGACGACGATCCGATCGCCCGGCTCGGCGCGTTCCCGGACCGCGCGGGCGACGGCGTTCCCGCTCGACTCCATCAGCTGTTTGCGTGGGACTCCGAGTGCCGCGGCGTTCTCGTCGACGGCGGCCATCCGTCTACCGGTGATCATACCCGGCTTTGGCCCGGCCGGCCGTTGAAGCTTGCGGACGGGGGATTTTTGCGCTCGCGGTCCGTCGTGGTCGACGATGAGCGACGAGGACACGCCGGCCGACGGGCCGGAGCTGACGCTGTATCGCTTGCACGGCTGTCCGTACTGCGAACGGGTCGTCCGGCGGCTCGATCGGTACGGCCTCTCGGCCCGGTCGCGGTTCGTCGCCGGGGAACACAGCACCCGAGACGCCGTCGCACGGGAGGCCGGGACGCGGTCGGTGCCCGTGTTGATCGACCACGACCGCGGCGTGACGATGCCGGAGAGCGGCCGGATCGTCGAGTACCTCGATCGCACCTACGGGGAGGGGGCCTGAATGGTCGACTTCGAGCTGGTCGCGTTCCCGCCGTCGGACCACCCCGAGCCCGGCGACCGTGCGCCCGATTTCACCCGGCCGCTGGTCACCGACGAGTACTGGGAGGACCGTACGCTCTCGGCGCTCGCGGCCGAGTCGGGCGGCGTCTGTCTGCTCTTTTACCCGCTGAACTGGGGCGGAAAGTCCCGGTACTGGTGGGGGGAGATCCAAGACCGTGGCTGGCCGGTCGAGGAGCCAGCCGTCGTCGGCGTCGGCATCTCACAGCCGTTCGACCATCGGCGGTTCGCCGACTTCCTCGACCTGTCGTACCCGCTGTACTCCGATCCCGGAAACGACGTCGCGCGGGCCTACGATATCGTTCACGATCTGGACGGGATGGAGGGAATCGAAGAGCCCCGGCCGGCGGTCTTCGTCGTCGACGAGGAGCTGCTCGTCGAGTACGCCTGGGTCGCAGAGGAGTGGCCACAGTCCCCGCCGTTCGACGAGGTCGAGGCGGCGATGGAGTAGGCCGGGAGCCGGCGCCGGGAGACTGGGAGCCGGTGCCGGGAGACTGGGAGTCGGTTCCGGGGAGTCGGGGGCCGGCGCCGGGAGTCCGGGAGTCGGAGGCGACGGGGGTGCCACGGGCTCCGATCGGCGGCGTCCGACTTTTGAGCGTGGCGGCCGAACGCGCGGTATGGTACCCAACATCGGCGTTCTCGGACGGTACACCTACCTCGCGACGGAGCTGTTCTGGGGGGCGATCGCGTTCGCCCTCCTCCGGCGGGCCGGCGCGCTCCGGCGGGCCGCGATCACGATCCTCGCGCTGTACCCGATCGCGTACGTCTGGGACCGGTACACCCTCGCCGTCGGCGTCTTCTCGATCGAGCTCCGGACGGGGGTCGAGGTCGCCGGCATTCCCCTCGAGGAACACCTGTTCATGGCCGTCGTTCCCGGGCTCGTGATCGCCTTCCACGAGACGATCTTCGGGGACTGATCACCTCCACGCGAGCTTCGGCGTCACGAACGAACCGTTTTACTCGGTCCCGGCTCTGGTGGGCGTATGAGCGTCCGCGAGGAGTTCGACCGCTGGGCCACCGAGGGCCGCGATAAGGGGATGGAGGAACGCCACTGGAACACCGCGAAGGAGGCGCTCGCGCGGATGCCGGTCGAGGCCGGCGACGTCGTGCTCGATCTGGGCTGTGGCAGCGGCTACGCGGGCCGGGCCCTGCGGGAGACTTACGACGCCGGCGCGGTCTACGGGCTGGACGGCTCGCCGGCGATGGCACGGAACGCGGCCTCCTACACGGCCGACGACCGGGTCGGCTACGTGGTCGGCGAGTTCGGCTCGCTGCCGTTCGCCGACGAAGCGGTCGATCACGTCTGGTCGATGGAGGCGTTCTACTACGCCACAGATCCCGAAGAGACCCTCGCGGAGGTCGCCCGGATCCTCCGCCCCGGGGGGACGTTCTACTGTGCCGTGAACTTCTACGAGGAGAACCACCACTCCCACGGCTGGGAGGAGAACGTCTCGATCGATATGACCCGGTGGAGCCACCGGGAGTACCGCGAGGCGTTCCGGGCCGCCGGGCTGTCGGTCGCCGAACAGGGGACGATCCCCGACCGGGAGGTGGAGGTCCCGCCCGCGTCGGCGTTCCCGGCAGACGGCTGGGAGAGCCGCGAGGCGATGGTCGAGCGCTACCGCGAGTTCGGAACGCTGTTGACCGTCGGCGTCGCGCCGTGAGCGGGGCCGATTCCGTCGCGATGGCGACGGGGAGCTACTCGAGTGCCGCCAGCGAGTCGATCTCCTCGCTCGCCTCGGGCGGGAGCGTCTCGCCGTGGTTGTGCGGACGCCGGAGGTAGACGCCCTCGAGACCGGCCCGCTCGGCTGCGATCATGTCCGTTCGCCGGTCGCCGACGTACCGCCCCCCGTCGACGCCGAGGTCGGCCATCGTCTCGAGGAGGTAGTCGGGACGGGGCTTTTGCCGGCGAAAACCCGCCGGGGTCGGCTCCCTGCCCCTGACGGCCTCGAAGGGCAACCCGAGGTGCTCGGCGACGAACGACACGAACCCGTGACGGTTGTTGCTAACGAGCGCGAGGGGTCCCGGGAGCTCCCGGATCGAGTCGACGTCGTCGTACGTGTCGCGTCGTCCGGTCAGGATCCACTCCCGGCCGATCGCGTCGGCACGCTCCTCTCTGAGCCGCCAGAACCTCGAGGGCTCGACCCCGAGAGATCGACAGCAGCGTTCGACCCCGTCGTAGCCGTGGCTCCGGAGCGTCTGGCGCTGGTCGGGCGTCGGCTCGACGCCGAGGCGGTCGAGCGCCGCGTCCGCGGCGTCGGCGTACACCGACGGGTCGGTCGACCGGCCCTCGAGGACGACTCCGTCCATATCGAAGAGGATCGCTCTGCCGGTCATCCGTCGGCCCCGTCGTCCGGCGGCGGTCTCTCGGTCGGTTCGATTCGCATGCGTGTGGGTTCGGTGTCCATCGTGGCGGGTTATCTGGCCTTCGATCTGAGGTACGCGGAGACGACCTCGCTCACGAGGACGATGAGCAAGATCGCGACGAGGATGGTCAACACCGCGTTCCAGTCGTGGGCGTCGATCCGCCCGTCAAGTGCCAGCCCGATGCCGCCGGCGCCGACGAAGCCGATGACGGTCGACTCTCGGACGTTGATGTCCCACCGGTAGGTCGCGAGGCCGATCAGTGCGGGTTTGACCTGCGGGACGATGCCGTAGAGGGCGACCGTGAACGCGTTCGCGCCCGTCGCGCGCATCGCCCGCACCGGGACGGGGTCGATCTCCTCGATCTCCTCGGCGATGAGTTTCCCGAGGAAGCCGATCGAGCGGAACCCGACGGCGAACGCGCCGGCGAGCGCTCCGGGTCCGAAGACGATGACGAACACGAGCGCCCAGATGATGACGTTCACCGACCGGGTAAACGAGATGATGAACTTACCGATCGCGTAGGTGATCGCGTTCGGCGTCGTGTTCTCGGCGCCGAGGTAGGCGGTCGGGATCGCGATGACGAACGCGAGGGTCGTCCCGAGGATCGCGATGCTCACCGTCTCGACCAGCGGGGCGGCGATCTCACCGGAGTAGGCCGCGTCCGGGGGGTACATCCGCGAGAGGAGGTCGGAGACCTCCCGCGGTGCGGTCGCCGCGAACTCGTAGTTGACCTCGAGCAGCCGCCAGGAGACCAGGAAGGCGACGATAGTCCCGAGGACGGCCAGATACCGGATCAGGTGGTCCCGGCTGTCGTATCTGTTCCACTCGGTGAGCTCGCCGGCCATCACTGGACCCTCCGTCGGGCGTAGGCGCTTACGCCCTCGCCGACCATCACGATGGCGACGATGACGAGGACGATCGCCAGGCTGAAGTCGTACTCGTAGCGCTGGAAGGAGCTGTACAGGGTGCTCCCGATGCCGCCGGCGCCGACGATGCCGATGATCGTCGCCGCCCGGATGTTGATGTCCCACCGGTAGATCGTCAGGCCGATCACCCGCGGGAGTACCTGCGGGACGACGCCGTAGAGGATCACCTGCGTCCGGCTCGCGCCGGTCGATCTGATCGCGTCCAGTTCGGTCCGGTCTATGTCCTCTAGGTCCTCGGCGAGCAGCTTCGCGAAGAAGCCGGGGGTCGAAAACACCATCGCGAGCGTGCCGGCGAGCGGGCCGAAGCCGACGGCGACGACCGCGATGATGGCGACGACGAGCACGTGGAACGCACGGGAGACGGAGACGACGACTCGGCCGACGTAGTACACCGGCCGGGGAACCATGTTCTCCGCGGCCATGAACGCGATCGGCACGCTGACGAGCACGCCGACGACCGTCGCGACGACGGACATCCCGAGGCTCTCGACGACCCCCGTCCGGATGAGTTCGGCGTTGCGCTCGACGGAGATCCCGCCCCCCTCGAAAGAGAGGCCGAAGTCGGGCGGGAACATACTCGAGAGCAGCGTCCTGGCCCCCTCGATGCCGACGAGCAGCCGATCGGGAGTCACCCTGATCTCCCAGATGCTGTAGACGAAAAAGGCGAGAACCGACAGGTAAACCCCCAGCCTCACCCAGCGGTTGCGAAACGCCGTCGGACGGCTCCACTCCTCCGGGTAGAGCCCGCCGCCGGCCGAGTCGGATCGGTGGCTCATGTGGATGGGACGTCGCCGACTGCCTCCGGACGGTCGGGGGTCGACTCGCTTTCCTCGGCGGCTTCGCCGTCCCGGTAGATCAGATCCATAGAGCCCTCGTCGAGCTCGGCCGGGCTCCCCTCGAACACCAGCCGACCGTCGGCGAGACCCACGATACGGTCGGCGTACTCGACCGCGAGTCCGATCTCGTGGATGTTTATCAACACCGGTATCCCCTCCTCGCTGGCGATCTCCGTCAGCAGCTCCATCACCGTCCGGGAGGTCTCCGGGTCGAGACTGGAGGTCGGCTCGTCGACGAGCAGGATCTTCGGCTGCTGGAGGATCGCCCGGGCGATCCCGACGCGCTGGCGCTGGCCGCCGGAGAGCTCGTCGGCTCGCTGGTCCTCGAACCCGCCCAGACCGACGCGATCGAGGGTCTCGTAGGCCATACGGACGTCGTCGGCCGGGAAGTTCCGGCGAAACGCCTGCCAGTTCGAGACGTACCCCAGCCGGCCCGACAGCACGTTCTCCATCACGGTGAGCCGGTCGACGAGGCCGTACTCCTGGAAGATCATCCCCATCTCCCGGCGAGCGGCTCTGAGTCTCGACCCAGAGAGGGCAGTGATCTCCGTGCCGTCGAGGACGACCGTCCCGGAGGTCGGCTCCACCAGGCGGTTGATGCAGGCGATCAGCGTGCTCTTTCCGGCGCCGCTGGGCCCGATTATCGCGAGGGTCTCGTCGCCGTCGACCTCCATCGAGACCTCTTTGAGCGCCTCGTCGCCGGTCGGGTACGTCTTCGATAGCTCTGTGACGTGTAACATCGGGGGTGGGTCGTTACAGCTCGTCCTCGACGTAGCCCATCCCGAGGTCCTCGTGGATCGTCAACACGATGTCCCAGTGGGTCGGATAATCGATCTCGACGAACTCGTCGTAACCGAGGTCCTCTTTGACCGTCGTGTCGGAGTAGTCGTACTCGGTTACCGCCGCGACGATGCCCTCCCTGACCTCCGGAACGAGGTTGTAACGGTAGGCGAAGGCACCGAGCGGGAAGATCTGGCTCGAGTGGACGATCTTGTACTCGTCGGGGTCGATGTCGTCCCGGCGGACCAGCCGCTCGAAGACCGTGCTGGCGACGGGGGCCGCCTCGTAGTCCTCGTTTCCGACCCCGAGAATGCTCACCTCGTGGTCCCCGGAGAAGGTGATCTCGTAGTCCTCACCGGGGGTCACGCCGTGTTCCTGGAACAGCGCCGAGGGTGCCTGGTGGCCGGAGTTCGAACCCTCGGACGTGTGGGGGATCTCGTGGCCGGCGAGGTCGCCGAGCTCGTTGATCTCGTCGTTGTCGGCCCGCGTGACCACCCAGATGCGGTTGCCGAACAGTCCGTCGTCGAGCGGGATCGCGAAGGGAACCGAGTCGGCGAGGTTCACCGCGAACGGCGTGTTGCCCGTCGCGAACCGGCCGATGTGGAGCCGTTCGGCCCGCATCGCCTCGACCTGTGCGGCGTAGGAGTCGACGGTGAAGTAGTCGACGTCGCGGCCGGTCTCGGCCTCGAGGTTCTCGATCATCGGCTCGTAGGTGTCCTCGTAGGCGGCCGGATCGTCGGTCGGCGCGACCGTGAACACGAGCGTGTCGGGGTCGATGAGCTCGCTTTCGTCCTCCGGCGGCTCCGGAACCGGCTCGCCGTACCGGGGTTCGTCGCGTGGCTCCATCGCCTCCAGCTCGTCGGCCGAGGCGAGGTGGAAGTCGTGGTCGACGAGCGTTCCCCCGAGCTGTGGCAGGGTTTCCTCGAAGTTCGCCGGATCGAACTCCTCGAACTCGTCGCCGCCGTCGCCGCCACCGGTATCGCCGTCCCCGTTACCGGTATCACCGTCGCCGTCACTGGTGTCGTCGCCGTTGCCGCCGAGGCAGCCGGCCAGGCCGCCGATTCCGGTCACACCGGCGACTGTCAGGTACGATCGACGCGAAACGCTCCGAGGTCGCTTCTCTGAGACCATCGACGGAGCGTACCGCCGTCCGTTACAAGTCAATTACTATGAATAATATGTGGGCCGACGTAGCTCAACGTTCCGATACGTACCGTCGGGATTGGCTACGTAGTGTGGGGATCGATTACGTAGCGTGAGGGGTGGCTACGTAGTGTGGAGGTCGATCACGTAGCGTGAGGGGTGGCTACGTAGTGTGGAGGTCGATCACGTAGCGTGAGGGGTGGCTACGTAGTGTGGAGGTCGATTACGTAGCGTGAGGGGTGGCTACGTACTGTGGAGGTCGATCACACGGGGTGGGAGGTGGCTACGTAGCTCCCGGGCGAACCTGCCGGGCCGGAACGGTCGATTCCGGCTCGATCACTCCACGCGCTCGCCGGCTCTGATCGCGACCGGCAGCCAGTTTTCCTCGGGCGGGAGCGGGCAGTCGAACGTTTCGCTGTAGTGGCAGAACGGCGTGTACGCCAGGTTGAAGTCGACGACGACCTCCTCGCCGGTCTCGAGCCGGCGGTCGGGCTCGAGCTCCATGTACCGGCCGCCGGCGTAGCTCTCCTGGCCCGTGGTCTTGTCCCGAAACGGGACGAAGATCGGCTCCGACCCCTCGGGTTCCTGGCGGTAACCGTGGAGCTCGAGCGAGCCGTCGGCGGGCTCTCCGCCGAGCTCGAACGCGAAGGTGAGCACGCGCAGGTATCGCACCTCCCGGCCCGCCGTGGTCTCCATCGGGACGGGGTCGGGGTCGTCGTGGACGGTCACGGTCGCGCTCACCCGGTAGTCGGGCTCCGGCGGGAAGTACGCGAGGCCGTCGAACCCCTCGCGTTCCTCGGGTGGGATCGGCGACTGGGGGTGCTCGGCGAAAAACCGGTCCTTCTCGGCCCGTTTCCCCTCGAGCTCCTCGGCCCACCGCTCGGAGTCGAATCCGTCGCTCATGCCCGGAGTACCGTCGCCACCCCCGAGAGGGTTGTGGTTCGGTGGCCGCGCCGCCGTGGTCGCGTTCGCAACCGGGCTCACCCCGGGGTCGGCGCCGCCACGACGGCGTCGTCGACCGCGGGAACGATCCGATCGGCCGCACGCCTGGCGCCGGCGACCGTGCCTGCGAGCGGGCCGACGGTCCCCGCCGCCAGCGCACCCGTCACGAACAGGGGCGTTCGCCCGCCGTCGCGGTCCCGCCAGGCCAGCGTCCGATCGTCGAGGACCGCCATCCCGCGGTGGCCACGCTCGAGCCCGAGGGTTTCGGCCACCCGCCGGACGAACGGGTGCTCGAAGACGGGGGCGAAGCCGGTCGCGAGGACGACCCGATCGGCGCGGAGACAGCCGCCGCCGGTCGGAGCCAGCCGGACCGTCCCGTCGACGGCTCGCGCCCTCTCTACCTCGTCGAACCGGACGGTCACCGAGCCGTCCGCGATCCGCTCCTCGAAGGGCTCGAAGACGTGCGGGGGGATCGTGGCGTCGTTTCTGGCCTCCCGGATGGTCTCGAAGCGGGCCCGCGAGCCCGGCGGATGGCGGAGGAGCTCCCGCTCGATGTGGTTCCAGTTGATCCAGGGCGGCTCGGCCTCCGTTACCGCCCGCTCGAAGGGGTGGCGGCTGAGCACCGTCGTTCGCTCGCTGGCGCCGAGCTCGACGGCGAGCTGGCCCGCGGTGACGCCGCCTCCGACGACGACGGTGTGGCCCGCGCGCTCGTCCGGATCGAACCCGTCCCAGACGTGCTCTATCCCCGCGACGCCCTTGGCCCACGCCGGCCACGCGTAGCGGCCCCCGTGACCGATCGCGAGGACACACCGTCGGCTCTCGACCGGCCCGTCGTCGGTCTCGAGGACCATCCCTTCGGGCGCCCGACGGATCGCCTCGACGCGCGCTCGTCGGTGGAGCGCCGCGAGGTCGTTGCCGTCGATCACGTAGTCGGCGTAGTCGAGAAAGAGCCCCAGCGAGGGACGCCGCGGGTAGCCCGGGGTCGGGCGAAGCTCCGCCTCCCGGTCGCGGGCCTCGGCGAAGCTCTCGAGGCCGAACGGCTCGGTGCCGACGTGCTGGACGAACGTCGAACGCAGCTCCGTCATCGCACAGGCCTCGGCTTTCCGCCGGAACGACTCGAGGAGCTCCTCGCCGGGATCGAGGATCGCTACTTCCGACCGGCGGAGCGACGTCCCCTCGAGCAGCCGCTGGACGAGGTACGTGCCGTGGATCCCGCCGCCGACGACCGCACACTCCAGCATGGGCCGGCGTACGGAACGTTATTACTTCAATAGCTCGATTTAACAACCACGGACGTTCGAAGCAGGATAGGTGTCAACCCCGTGGCCCACTCGCGGTCCCCGACGCGACCGTCGTCGATCGCTCGCGGCCCGGCTGCCGGCCGCGTCGGCGTCGACCACCGGCCGGACGAGTCGGCAGGCACTTACCGCTCCCTGCGTACCGTTCCCCTATGTCCTCACGGAGCGGGATCGACCGCACGACCGTCGGCGTCGGTGCCGGACTGGGCGCGGCCGCGTACGTGCTCGGCTACCTCCTGACTTACCTGACCCAGCGCGGATCGGTCGACGAGCGCCTCGAGACGTTCAACTTCCTCGCGGAGCTGTTCGGCGGCGACCCGATCCCCAGCTGGCAGGGGGTCGGCTGGCTGTTCTACAACGCCCACTTCGTCGACACCGAGGTCCCGGCGTTCGGGGGCACCCGCGTGGAGAACTTCATCGCGGCGGGCGACGGGTTGAGCCTGCTGTACCTGGTCCCGCCGCTCGCCCTCCTGGCCGCCGGCGCCGTCGCGGCCTCCGTCGCGCGGGCGGAGCGCCCCGACGTCGGGGCGACGGCCGGTGCGCTGGTCGCCGTCGGCTACCTCCCGCTCGCGGTCGTCGGGGCGGTCGCCTTCGGCTACGCGGTCGGCGAGGGGACGATCAGGCCGGACCCCGTCACCGCCGTCCTCCTGGCCGGGGTCGTCTACCCGGTCGTTCTCGGGGCGATCGGCGGGGCGCTTGCGGGATGGCGGTGACGTCCCCGGAAGCGAAGCTTTTTGCGAGCCCGGTGGCGAATCCGGAGTGATGACCGGAGACGACACGTCCGGGGGGAGCGACCGATCCCGAACCGACGGCGGGCGAGGAGCTTCCTCCGACCGGTCAGGCGGACGGTCGCGGGAGGGAGCCGACGAGGTCGCCCTCGACCCCTGGGGGTCCTCGACCGTCTCCGACTACCGGAAGCTGTTCGAGGAGTTCGGCATCGAGGAGTTCGAGGGGATCCTCCCCGCCGTCCCCGACCCCCACTACCTGATGCGCCGCGGGGTGATCTTCGGCCACCGGGAGTACCGGCCCGTCGCCGAGGCGATGGCCGAGGGCGAGCCCTTCGCCGCGCTGTCGGGGTTCATGCCGACCGGCGACCCCCACATCGGCCACAAGCTGGTGTTCGACGAGCTCGTCTGGCACCAGCGACGGGGCGGTGACGCCTACGGGCTGATCGCCGACCTCGAGGCCCACGCCGCCCGCGGGCTCTCCTGGGCGGAGATCGACGAGCACACCGAGAGCTACCTGCTCTCGCTTCTGGCACTCGGCTTCGATCCCGAGGACGGCGAGCTCTACCGACAGTCCGAAAACCGGGCCGTCCAGGACCTCGCCTTCGAGCTGGGGACGAAGGCGAACTTCTCCGAGCTCGGCGCGATCTACGACTTCGACGGCGAGACGGAGGTCTCGTACATGCAGTCGGTCGTCACCCAGATGGCCGACATCTGCTACCCACAGCTCGAGGAGCCAAAGCCGACCGTGATCCCGGTCGGCCCCGACCAGGACCCCCACGTGCGGCTGGCCCGGGACCTCGCCGGCCGGATGCGGTACTTCGGCGTCACCGAGGCGTACGCGAGCTTCGAGGCGACGCCGGCGGAGCTCGCCTGCCTCCGGCGGGCCTACGACGCCCGCGAGGAGTACGCCGAGGAGCCCGAAACGCCCCGCTGTCTCGAGGCCGCCGACTGGCTCGCCGAGAGCACGGCCGCCGACCGGATGAGCGACGACGACCACGAGGCGACCGACGACGCCCTCGAGGCCGCGATCACCAAACTCGAGAACGCCGGCAAGGAGCCCCTCCGTCCGCGGACCCGGTTTCTCGACCGCAACGCCACGGAGGAGGCCTTCGAGGCGCTGATCGACGCCGTCGAGGGTGAGAAACGCGTCTACGAGGGCCACGTCGACAGCTTCGAGCTCGACCCCGCGACGGCCGAGGAGCTCGCACGGGAGGTCGAACTCGCCCACGGCGGCTACGGCTTTCTCCCGCCGTCGTCGATCTACCACCGCTTCATGACGGGACTGACCGGCGGGAAGATGTCCTCTTCGATCCCGGCCAGCCACATCTCGCTGCTGGACGATCCCGAAGTGGGGTACGAAAAAGTCAACTCGGCGACGACCGGCGGCCGCGAGACCGCCGAGAAACAACGCGAGCTCGGCGGCGAGGCCGACGACTGTCCCGTCTACGAGCTGTACGCCTACCTGCTGGCGGCCGACGACGACGCGTTCGCCAAACGGGTCTACGAGGAGTGTGTCGGCGGCGAGCGCCTCTGTGGGGACTGCAAGGAGCAGGCGGCCGAGCTGATGCGGGAGTTCCTCGCCGACCACCAGGAGCGCCGCGAGGAGGCCCGGGAGCTGCTCGAGGCCACCGGCGTCGAGCTCGAGTCACCGCGTCGGCGTTGACGTTCCCGGACGGAGCGTCGATCAGTCGTCTACCGGACGGAGCATCGATCAGTCGTCTACCGGACGGAGCGTCGATCAGTCGTCCGCCTCGAGGGCCAGCGCCCGGTCGCGAAGCTCCTGGCAGCGTTCCGAGTCGACTCGCAGTTCCGGCACCGGCGTCGGCGTCCCGTCCTCGTCGACGGCGACGAACGTGAACGACGAACCCGTCGTCTCCTCGCGCTCGCCCGACCTGGGTTCCTCGCGCCAGGCCCGCAGGGCGACGGTGACGCTCGTCCGGCCGGCCGCGTAGACGTACGACTCGACGAGCGCCGTCTCGCCGACGGGGATCGGCCGCTTGAAATCGAGCTCGTTGACCCGCGCCGTGACGCAGGTCTCGCCCGCAAACCGCATCGCGGACATCGCACCCACCTCGTCGAGCCACTTCATCAGGTTGCCGCCGTGGACCGTCGCGTGGTTGTTCGCGTGGTTCGGCTGGACGCGAAACCGGTTGCGGATGTAGGTGTCCGAGACCGTCGCCATGCGCTCCCCTCGTCGCCGTGGCGGATATACTCACGGGTCCCGACGAATTCATCCGGACGATCCCCGACGGACTCTCCCGACCGATCCTCGACGAGTCGATCCGGACGATCCTCGCCGGACTCTCCCGACCGATCCTCGACGAGTCGATCCGGACGGCCGTCGCTCCCCCGTTCGACGTGTCGGCGAGGAAAAAACACTTACGGGCGAACTGAATATTCGTCGCCATGGCCCCCAGCCGTAGAGCCCTCCTGGCAGCCGCCGGTGGGACCGGCGCCGCCGGCGTCGGCGGCTACCTCCAGCGGCGCCGACTCGTCCGCCTCCCCGCCTGGACCGCCCTCCGACCGATCCCGCGGATCGTCGTCCCCGACGTCGACGCCTCACCGGTCGTCACCGACACACATCTCGATCGTGCGACGTCGTTGCTCGACACGCGGCTCGACGCGTTCGACGGACGCGACGTCGACGAGCTCGATCGCACCCACGCCGACTGGATCGACCGGGCCAGGGAGAACCGCGACGAGGCGGCCGACGCCGGCGGTGAGGGCTCGAACGCCGACCGGCTGGAGCTGCTCGAGCGGCTCCACCAGTCGACCTCGCTGGTCGGCACCGTCATCGCTCGAGTCGACGACGACCGCGGCGAACTCACGGAAGGGGGTGTCGACGACCGCGTCGAGGAGGTCCGCGAGACGCTCGCGGACGTCGACGTCGCGTACACCGGCGACGCCGTGACGGCTGCAACGATCCAGCTCGCGGAGGCCGAGTCGGCCCTCGCGGACGCACGGCGGATCGCGGACGACCTCGACGGACGCGAGCCGTTGGATCGACTGGAGCTGCTCGGGCGCGTCGAGACGAACGCACTCGACGCCGAGGAGTTCTCGGCGTCGACCGACGGCCCGTCGAGAGAGCAACGGCTCGAAGAGCGGGGCCGGACGCTCGCCGAGCGGACGGACGCAGTCCTCGAGGACGTCGAGTTCGAGTACGACGGGGCGGACGCCCCGAACGCCGCGGCGGACGTCCGGACGACGGTCCTCTCCCGGCGTCGGCCGGACGGGGACCTCCCCGCACGCTTCGTGCGGGACGGCGCCTACGTCTACGCTATCGCCCGCTCGCTCGAGTCGCTGACGGAGCTCCCGACGGCGCTCACGGACCGGGACCGGTTCACCGACCGACGAGGGTTCGAGGTCGCCGATATCGAGGCCGCCAAACGCGACGCGGTCGATGCCATCGCCGCCGGGAACGACACGGACGGCGACGATCCGCTGGCTCGCTTCCTGCTCGGCCGGGCAATCGCACGCGTCGAGGGCGGCGACCGGAAGATCGAGAACCTCCGTGGGAACGTAAACCGGATCGAGGACGGCTTCTGGGCCGCCGAAAAACAGGAGGCGCTCGTCGACTACCGCGTCGCGGCGGGGATCGCCGCTCGGGTTTCGGAGATCACCGACGTCGTCGCCGGGTGAGCCCGACAGGGGCCGACCGGATTCTCAGCCGTCGGCCGACCGTCACCGACCGAGCCCGGTCGGTCGACGTCGCTCGAGCCGTCCGCGGACGAACGGTACCGGCGAGGGTAGGGCCATCTCTGCGCGTTCGATCTCGAGGACGTCGAAGCCGCCGTGGCCGACGAACCGCTCGACGCTGCGGCGATCGAGGTTACAGCCGCCCGCGAGCCGCCGCCAGAGGGGGTTGACGAGCCTCGTCCCGGTGCCGACGGCGCCGTCGGCGTGGACGTGTTCGAAGAACCGAAACTCCCCGCCGGCTTTCACCACCCGTGCGACCTCCGCCATCGCGGCGTCGGGGTCGGCGATCGTACAGAACACGAGACTCGCGAGGACGACGTCGAAGGTGTCAGCGGGGTACGGCAGCGACTCGGCGCGTCCGTCCCGCAGCTCGACCGCGAGGTCGAGGTCGGCGGCCCGCCGTTCGGCCCGCCGGCGCATGTGGGGGTCGGGTTCGATCGCGTGCAACTCGAGGACTCCCCGATCGACGGCCCCGGCGACGTGTGGGAACGTCGCCCCGGTCCCCGCTCCGAGGTCGAGGACCCGTCCGGAGAGTCCCTCGACGAGGGACGCCCGGTGGTCGGCAAAGAGCGTCCGCTCGGGGACGACCAGATCGTAGGCGGCGGCGAGACACGGGTGGGAGTCGGCCATGTCCCGACCGATGGGACGGGGGCCGTTAGGCGTTGTCCCTGCCGGCGCCCGAGACCACCGAAGGGGTCGGCGACGGTGGGAAGAACCGTCGGTGTTTTAGTTCACGGACTACCGATGTACGGTAGCTAACTCATGGCAGTCGACCAATCCGTCCCGGATCCGGCAGACGATACGCGATCGAACTACGACTACCGGAACGACGCGGTCGATCGGCCCGGGCTGGTCGCCGACCTCGACGAGCTCGTCGACGGCGACGTCCGATTCGATACGTACTCCCGTGAGCTGTACGCCACCGACGCGAGCATCTACCGGATGCTCCCGGTCGGCGTCGTCTTCCCGAAATCGACCGACGACGTCGCCGCCGTGATGAGCTACTGTGCCGACCGGGGGATTCCGGTGCTTCCCCGTGGAGGTGGCACCAGCCTCGCCGGCCAGACGGTAAACGAGGCCGTCGTCCTCGATTTCACCCGGCACATGGACGGCGTGCTCTCGATCGACCCCGACGGGCGGGAGGCCGTCGCCGAGGCCGGCGTCTACCTCGGGACGCTCAACGAGGCCCTCGAGCCACACGGCCTGAAGTTCGCACCCGATCCCGCGTGGGGGGACAAGAGCGCGCTGGGTGGTGCCATCGGCAACAACTCGACGGGCGCTCACTCCCTCGAGTACGGGAAGACCGACGCCTACGTCGAGGAGGTCGAGGTCGTCCTCGCCGACGGCACCGTGACCACCTTCGGCGAGGTCGCCCTCGAGGAGCTGCCGGAGCTGGCCGACGGGGAGGACCTCGAGTCGGCGATCTACGCCGAGGTCGCCCGGATCGTCGAGGAGGACGGCGACCTGATCGAGGAGCGATACCCCGACCTCAAACGCAACGTCTCGGGGTACAACTTGGACTGGCTGATCGAGGACGCCCGCGGCGCCGAACGCGGCGTCGGCGAACCCGACAGCGAGGGGGGCTCGATCAACCTCGCGAAGCTGCTCTGTGGCAGCGAGGGGACCCTCGCGATCGTCACCGAGGCGACCGTCTCCCTCGAGCCGATCCCCGCCGAGAAGAGCATGACGCTTCTTGCGTACGACAGCGTCGGCGACGCGATGCGGGACGTCGCGCCGATCGTCGAACACGGGCCGGCGGCCGTCGAGGTGCTCGACGACGTGATGATCGACCTCGCACGGGACACCGCCGAGTTCGGCCCCGTCACCGAGATGCTCCCGGAGGGCACCGGCGCGGTGTTGATCGTCGAGTTCTACGTCGAGGACGTCGCCGACGGCCGACGGCAGGTGGCGAACCTGCTCGCCGACCGCTGTCCCTCGGTCGACCCCGAAGGGGAGCCCGATCCGGAGGCGGACCGTCTCACCCTCGACGCCGACCTCGTCGCCTTCGACGCGATCGAGGCCTACGACCACGAGAGCCGGGCGAAGATCTGGAAGCTGCGCAAGTCCGGGCTCCCGATCTTGCTCTCCCGGACCACCGACGCGAAACACGTCGCCTTCCTCGAGGACACGGCGATTCCGCCGGAGAACCTCCCCGGCTTCGTCGCCGACTTCCAGGAGATCCTCGAGGCCCACGACACCTACGCGAGCTTCTACGCTCACGCCGGCCCGGGAGTTCTCCACATCCGGCCGCTGGTCAACACCAAAAGCGAGGGCGACCTCGAGATGATGTCCTCGATCGCCGACGCCGTCACCGATCTCGTCGTCGAGTACGGCGGCTCGGTCTCCGGGGAGCACGGGGACGGCCGCGCCAGGACCCAGTGGAACCGGAAACTGTACGGCGATCACCTCTGGGAGACTTTCCAGGAGCTGAAGACCGCCTTCGACCCCGACTGGCTGCTCAACCCCGGCCAGGTCGTCTTCCGGGAGGACGACCCCACCGAGATGACCGAGAACCTCCGATTTGACCCGGAGTACGTCTTCGAGGAGGGCTTTGACTCCCGGCTCCACTGGGAGAACGAGAACGGCTTCCAGGGGATGGTCGAGCTCTGTCACGGCTGTGGGGGCTGTCGGGGCGAGCAGTCGACCACCGGTGGCGTGATGTGTCCGACCTTCCGGGCGAGCCAGGAGGAGATCACCTCGACAAGAGGGCGGGCGAACGCGCTCCGGGCGGCGATGAGCGGCGAGCTCGACCCCGACGAGCAGTTCGACGACGAGTTCGTCGAGGAGGTCCTCGATCTGTGTATCGGCTGTAAGGGCTGTAAACACGACTGTCCGAGCGGGGTGGACATGGCGAAGCTGAAAGCCGAACTGACCCACGCCTACCACGAGCGAAACGGGGTGGACTTTCGCTCCCGGCTGTTCGCGAACTTCGATCGGCTCTCGCGGCTCGGTAGCGCCTTCGCGCCGGTCTCGAACTGGATGGCGAGTCTCCCCGGGACGGGACTGATCGCCGAGAAGACCGTCGGCATCGCCCGCGAACGGGAGTTCCCGACGTTCCACCGACGGACGTTCGCCAAACGCGTCGCGGGCCACGCCCCCGCGGTGTCGGAGGCCGACGCCGAACGGAAGGCGGTGCTCGTCCCCGACATCTACACCAACCACGAGTACCCCGCCGTCGGCGAGGCCGCCCTCGAAGCGCTGGAGGCTGCGGGCGTCCACGTCGAGGTCGCCGACCCCCGCGACGTCGGCCGTCCGGCGTTCTCGAAGGGGATGCTCGATCTGGCCGACGAGAAGGCCGGCGAGACGGTAGACGCACTCGCCCCCCGCGTCGAGGACGGCTGGGACGTCGTCCTGATCGAACCCTCCGACGCGGTGATGGTCCAGTCGGACTACCTGAGCCTGCGATCGGGCGAGGCCGTCGAGTCGCTCGCGGCCAACGCCTACGGCGTACTCGAGTATCTCGACCGGTTCCGTCTCGACGAGGGGATGGCGTTCGACGCCCCCGAAGAGCGGCTGACCTACCACGGCCACTGCCAGCAGAAAGCCCACGCGAAAGACCACCACGCCGTCGGCATCCTCCGGCGGGCGGGGTACGCCGTCGATCCCCTCGACTCGGGCTGTTGTGGGATGGCCGGCTCCTTCGGTTACCAGGCCGAACACTACTCGATGAGTCAGGCGATCGGCTCCGTCCTCTTCGAACAGATCGACGAAAGCGACGGCGAGACGGTCGTCGCCCCCGGTGCCTCCTGTCGCACCCAGATCGGCGAGGAGTACGACGGCAAACCCCCACACCCGATCGAGAAGGTGGCCGCGGCGCTGCAGTGAACGGACGTGGCACTGCAGTGAACGGACGTGGCACTGCAGTGAACGGACGTGGCACTGCAGTGAACGGACGTGACGCTGCAGTGAACGGACGTGGCGCTGCAGAGAACGGACGTGGCGCTGCAGAGAACGGAGCCGTGGCAGTTCGACGGGAGGAGACGGGAGTTCCCGGCAGGCGAGGTCGCGACGGCTCCGACGGCGCTTCGACGGACGGAGGCGGCGCTGCCGTGGACGGGCGCGAAAAAAGACGGCGCGTGTCGGCTGGGGTTCAGTACATGACGTGTCAGGCGACGTTGAAGCCGCGTTCCCGGAGGAACTCCTCGATGCGGCCCCGGTGGTTCCCCTGGAGTTCGATGTGGCTGTCCTCGACGGTGCCGCCACAGGCGAACTTCGATTTCAGATCCGACGAGAGGCTGTCGAGATCCACGTCTTTCGGATCGAACCCCTCGATGACCGTTACCTCCTTGCCGTATCTTCGCTCGTCGATGCGGATGTTGAGCTGCTGTTGTCCCTTGGCCACGTCCTCACAGACGCAGAGCTCGTCGGGGAGCCCGCACGTCGAGCAGACTTCTGCCGACATTACCTAGGGGCACCTACACGGCAGGGGTAGTTAAACGTGCCGGGGCGTGGAACCGAACGGGGCCGACCCCGTCAGCGCCGGAGCCGGCTCCGTTCGGCGACGAGCTCGTCGACGAGCGCTATCGCCTCGGTGGCTTCCGTCGGATCGACGCCGTCGCCGTGGATCGCTCGCTCGTAGAGCGTTCCGACCCGGTCGATCCGGTCGTCGCCGACCGACCGGACCGCGGGCGAGGAGAGGTACGCGCGGACGGATTCGGCGCGCTCGCGTTCGCGGACCTCCCGTTCGAGCAACAGCTCGAGACGGCGGTAGGCACGCTCGACGTCCCTCGCGGGCTCCCCGGTGGATCGCTGCCAGCGCAGCGTCGCCGCCCGGCTCACCCGACCGGCGACGCCGCTGTGGCGTGCGCCGGCGACGGCTCCGACCAGGAGCGCGAGCGCGAGCGCCACGCTCTCGGCCGTCAGCCGGTCTATCACCCCCGGACCCTCGTCTGGGCGGTCCTCGCGGTCCGGATCGGTCTCGCCTCCGGGATCGGTCTCCCTCGCCTCGCCGGCCTCGTCTTCGAACGTCGTCTCGTTGCCCTCCTCCGGGAGCGTCGTCTCGTTTGCCGCCTCGTCGGTCTCGTTCGTCGCCTCGAGACTCTCCTCGGCCGGGACGTCATCGCTTCCCTCGACGTCGACGCCATCCTCGCCGTCCTCGCGGGCCTCCTCGAGGCGCTCGGCGTGGACGTCGTCGCGGTCCCCGGGGGTGGGCTCGAACTCGACCCAGCCGTGGTCCGGGAAGTAGACCTCGACCCAGGCGTGGGCGTCGAGCCCGCGGACGACGTACTCGCCGTCTTCGACCTCCTGGCCGCCGGTGTAGCCGACCGCGTATCGGGCCGGGATCTCCTCGGCGCGGAGCATCTGGACCATCGTCGTCGCGAAGTACACACAGTAGCCCTCGTCCATCTCGAAGAGGAACTCCTCGGCGACGTTGCCCGAGGGACGATCGACCTCGAGTGAGTAGCTCTTCGACGTCCGGAGGTAGGCCTCGATCGCCTCGGCCGTCTCGTGGGGGGTCTCCGCGTCCGCGGTCACGTCGGCCGTGTACTCCTCGAACTCCGTCGAGAGGCTCTCGGGGGTCTGGAGATACCGCTCCTCGACGCCGTCGGGGTACTCCGTGCCGGCCTCCCGGAGCTCCTCGTCGGAGGGATCGACGACGGCGCTCTCGACGTTGTACGTGTCGTTCTCGATCATCGACTCGTCGGGCCTGATCCCGCCGTGGCTCGTCACGAGCGTGTTCTCGACGGCCTCCCCCTCGACGGTGATCGGCTGTGCGGCGGCGGGCATCACCCCTGCTCCGCCGGCCATCCGGACCGTCTGTGCAACCCGGTCGTACTCGCCCGGCGGCGGCTCGATCCCCCCCTCGTACGGCCGGTCGTCGCCGGTCCTGACCCACTCGTCGCCGGTGAACCGATCGTAGACCCCGGTCCGCCAGTAGGAACGTTCCTCGCTCGTGACGGTGAATCGGACCTCCGGGGAGAGGTCGACGGTCCCGCTGATCCCCGACCGCTCGGGGGCGGTGTCGAGCGTCGACTCCAGGCTCCCCTCCTCGCCCTCGACGAGGAACGTCGGGCTCGCTGCCCCGGCCGGGACGAGCGTGACGGTCATAGAGAGCACGAGCGCCACCGAAACGAGCACCGTCAGGGCGTCGAGCTGGCCGACGGTCCCCTCCCGGCGCTCGAGTTCGCCCAGGCCGACGGCGCCGAGCGCGCCGGCGACGCCGACCAGCGTGATCGGGACGCCGGCGTCGCCGGTGAGCACGAGGAAAAACAGCGCCGCCCCGGCGGGGAGGACGCTTAAGACGTAGCGCCGACGGATCGCGAGATACCACGAGAGAAAGGCCGGCGCGGGGGCGAATCCGAGCGCCCAGGTGCCCGCGTCGATCATCCGCAACACCGGCAGCCCCGTCGCGAGCGCGATCGAGTCGGCGACCAGCTCGTCGGCGGCCACGAC
>LKNG01000163.1 GCA_001564115.1 Natrialbaceae archaeon Tc-Br11_E2g8
GACAGCCGAGACCGCCGGCCTGCTCGCGAACGTCGCCCTCCAGCTCGTCTCCTACCACGCCGCGGACCTGCTAGAACGGCCGATCGACAAACCCCGGAACCTGGCGAAAAGCGTCACCGTCGAGTGAGCGCGCTCGCGGCGTCTCAGTCGTACCGAAACAGGACACAGACTGCTTCTTCGGGCCGCTCTTCGATCAGTCGGTAGGCCGCCGGTGCCTCCTCGAGGGGGAGTTCGTGGCTCACGAGCCCGTCGACGGGTAGCTCCGCGAGACGGCGCCAGGCGACCTCGCGTCTGCGGCTCCGCGACCACCGCCCTTCGTGTTCCGGAGCGATGGTGCTCACCTGGCTCGAGCGAAGCTCGATGCGATCGCGGTGGAACCGACCCCCGAGGGAGACCGTCGCGGGCTTGGTGCCGTACCAGGAGCCGACGACGACCCGACCCCCGAAGCCGGTCGCGGCGATCGCGTCGTCCAGCGCGTCCGGGTTGCCGGACAGCTCGTAGGCCAGATCGGCCCGGTCGCCGGCCGTCCGCTCGAGGACGCTCGCGGGCGCCTCCTCGTCGGGATCGACCGTCAGGTCGGCCCCGAGCTCCCCGGCCAGCCGGCGGCGCGGACCGATCCGGTCGACCGCGAGCAGCCGGTCGATCTGCGTCCCGGCGAGCAACGCGGTGGTCAACAGGCCCACGACGCCCTGGCCGAAGACGGCCACGCGCTCGCCGATCGCCGGCCGACCGTCCAGCAGAAAGGAGACGGCGGTCTCGACGTTCGCGAACAGCGTCGCTCGCTCGGTGGAGACCTCTTCGGGGACCACGAGCAGCTCTTCGGGGCTGGCGAGGAAGTGGCTCTCGTGGGGGTTGTACGCGAACACCCGCCGGTCGAGCCAGCCGTCGTCGACGCCGTCTCCGACCTCGATCACCCGGCCGACGACGGCGTAACCGTAGGAGAGCGGAAAGGAGAGGTCACCCTCGAGGGCGTCGATCCCCTCGTCGGCCTCGAGTTCCGTGGGTGCCTCGCCCCGGTAGATCAGCCCCTCGGTGCCGGGGCTGATCGCCGACAGCCGGCTCTCGACGAGCACCTCCCCCTCGCCGGGTGCCGGCCGCGGCCGCTCGACTATCTCGACGGTCCCGGGACCGGTGAAGTACAGCCGACGGGCGGTCGTCCTCGGATCCACGACACTCCGTCAGGACGGGACGTACTTGTGCGTTATGCGAGATTCCGCCCGCGTCGGCCGGGGCTCAGGCCGCCGAGCCGGCCACACGGGTACGGCGTCGACCACCTCGCTCACCGTGTCGGTCCGACCTCACCGCGTGATCGCGAGCCAGTCGGTGAGGAAGTTGAGCAGGAAGGGGACGGTGACGGCCGCGGCGAGCGGACGGGTAATCTCCTCTCCGGGGATCGGCAACAGGGCGAGCCAGACGACGACCATCGTCACAGCCCCGAAGGGACGTCTGAATCGGTTCTCCGGCAGCGCCGAGACCGACAGTCCACGGCGTCGGCGCCACCACTTGCCGAACGCAAACAGGTACCCTGCCAGCCCGACGGCGAGGAAGAAGACGGGCGCCGCCCCGTAGCTGACCGCCGCGGTCGCGCCGACGAGCACCGTCAGCGAGTCGACCTCGCCGTCGAGGCGTGCACCGAGCTCGGTCACCGCCCCCCTCGCGCGGGCGAGCGTGCCGTCGACCGCGTCCAGGCCGGCAGCGAGCGCGTAGAGGATGCCGGGTGCCCAGGCCAGCGACGCCATCGGCGGGCCGGCGACGACGAATCCCGCGAGGAGGGCGAGAGCCGTTCCGCGGCCGATCGTCACCCAGGTCGCCAGCGTGAGTCGCTCCGGGCCGGCCTCGCGGGTCGCCCGGCGGATGGTCCGTCGGAAGACGGCCAGCTCGAGACCGAGAACTGCCCCGACGCCGAGGAGGAACTCCGGTGGCGGTCCCGCCGTCCAGAGTCGGTCGAGCGCGAGCAGCCCGCCGACCGCCGTGACGGTGGCGACGGCCGCCGCCAG
Organism: Natrialbaceae archaeon Tc-Br11_E2g8; assembly: GCA_001564115.1. GTDB lineage: Archaea > Halobacteriota > Halobacteria > Halobacteriales > Natrialbaceae > Tc-Br11-E2g8. The sequence goes on from LKNG01000163.1 coordinate 1,998, forward strand.
CGACCACCGGCGGCTCGGATCGACGTACTCCCGTCTGACCCCTTCCTCGGTCACGCCGGCTCACCTCCGCGGAGGTCTGGGTGATCCGGCCACCGGTCGGGAGGTCGCTCCCGGAGGGCGTCTCTCACCGCCTGCCACTCGGCGTGTCGTCGGTGGACCAGCGTCGGGACGGCGGGGATTTCGAGCAGTTTCGCGATCGCCAGCCGGTGTTGGCCGTACGACCGCCAGAGCAACTCCCCCTCGCGGCCGACGTCGACGTTTATCTCGTCGAACCGGGGGACGGGAGTGCCGACGTAACTCTCCTCGCGTAGCTCCGACTGGAGTCGATACCCATCCTCGCGCATCGACTCGTACAGCCGATCGATGCGGGCACATCGTCGATCGAACCCCGCCATCGAGGAGTGTCCCCACGCCGTGCCGAACCGTTCGAGCTGCGCTCGGAAGTGGTCCCACAGCGGCGTCTCCGCCCACTCCCGACCCTCGCGGAATCGCTGGTCGATCGCACGGGGAACCGGCCGCTCGTCGAACGGCTCGCGCGCTCGGTCCCAGTCGCCGCCGACGACCCGCCCCCACTGGGCGTACGGAGGGGCCGACTCGAGGACGCTGTGACGGATCCGGTCCGGCTCGGTCCAGACGAGCGCGAACGGGTCGGCGTCGGTGTATCTCGACGGACGTAGCCGACGGCGGAGCCGGTGGTACGTCCGGAGGGCGTTGACCGGCACGTGGCCAGCCGCCGGCCGCCCGACCCGACGCCTGAACGTGTCGACCAGACGGCCACGGATCCGGCGGAGCCGAGCCGGGGTAGCGTCGTCACTCACGGCGGAGGAGGACGACCAGGACGGCGATCAACACGAGCTGTGCGGCCTTGTCGATCAGTTCGACCGTCGTCACCGGCGGGATCGGCTGGTTGAGCGCGAACCAGAGGACGACCTGCCCGCCGACGAACGGCATTCCGAGCAGGTAGACGAGTCGACGCCGGTAATCGATCAGGACGGCGACGATGCCGGCGAGAAAGCCCGCAGTCGCGACAAGAAACGAGATCCCGAACGCTCCGGTGAGATCCTGGACGCCGAGAACGAGGTGGACGCCCGCGGTGACGAGCGCCGCCGCGACACCGACCCAGGCGACCGGCGACGGCGAGTAGAGCGCGCCGTTCGACGTCATCGACGGTACATTCGTCCGACGAGTAAAAACGCTTTGCCCGACGCCAGCTCAGACCTGATTGGCCGGAGGAACCGTGCGCTCGTCGGGGGCGTCCGTCCGACCGGTGACGAGCGTCCGGACGCCGGCACCGATTCCGACGACGCCGGCGACCGCGAGGACGACGAGGCCGTACGGTGCGGTCAGCGCGGCGAGGGCGGCCAGCAGCCCGCCGGTTACGAGCGAGACGGGGCCCTCGCGGCCGAGGAGTCTCCCGCCGATCGCGACGAAGCCGATCGCCGTCCACGCGACGGCGACGAGCCCGCCGCCGACGACGAGCGGGATCGCCACCACCGTTCCGAACACCGAGAACGTCCCCGCGGCCGTCGAGAGGAGGGAGCCGGTGTACACCAGCACGGCGAGTACGAGCGCACCCGGAACCCCCACGGCAGCCGAGATGATCGGGCTCTCACGGGCCGTCGCCGTCGTCCGACTGCCGTGGGTTCCGGCGAGGCCGAGCACGACGGCTCCGACGACCAGCGTCGCCCCGAAGGCCAGGCCGGCAAGCTCGATCGCCGAGAGCGTCGCTCCGAGTTCGAAGACATCCTCGAGGGCTGCGGACCCGCTCCGCGTCGTGTGTGTCACTACCACGGAGCTCATAGTCACCGGTACGTCCGTTCGGATAAATAAGCCTTCGGTCGGGGGCGAATACCGGTCGGAGAGCCGCTCGCGGCCGGAGAGAGGTCCACGGCCGAAGAGCCGCTCGCGGCCGGAGAGAGGTCCACGGCCGAAGAGTCGCTCGCGGCCGGAGAGTGACTCTGTGGGAGTCTCGATCCGTTCAGGATCGCCCCTGGATCTCCTCGCGTAGCAGTCGGCTCACCAGGTCGCCGTCGGCTTTTCCGCGCAGGGCACCCATACACTCGCCCATCAGTCCCGAGAAGGCGGCCATTCCCTCGCTGTCGACCTGCTCGGCGTTTCGCTCGACTACCTCGCGGACGACCTCGCGGACCTCGGACTCGTCGACGCCGCCGAGACCGGCGTCCTCCGCCGCCGTCGTGGCCGACCGATCGGGGTCGGCCGCAAGCGCCGATAGCAGTTCGGGGACGGCCTCCTTCGGGAGGTCGCCGGCCTCGACGAGGCCGAGCGTCTCGAGAAAGTGTCGGTCCTCGAGCACTTCGACGGGGACGTCGTCCCGGCGGAGCTCGGTCACCGTCGACTCCAGGGTGCTCGCCGCCAGCGTCGGATCGACGCCGTCGGCGACGAGTCGCTCGAAAAGCGGCATCCGCCGGCCGTAGGCGACCTGTTCGGCGAGCCCCGCGTCGAGGCCGTACTCCCGTCCGTAGCGGTCGACCTTCTCGGTCAACAGCTCGGGTTCGGCCACCTCGCTCGGATCCGGCTCGACCGGCGGGACGTCGGTCTCGGGGTACATCCGGGCGGCGCCGGGGAGCGGCCGGAGATACCGCGTCGTTCCGTCCTCGTTCGCGCCCCGGGTCTCCTCCGGAACGCCCTCGATCGCGCTCGCCGCCCGCTCGGCGACGGCCTCGATCGCCGACCGGGCGACGTCGGTTTCGGCGGCGACGATGGCGACGGCGTCGTCCTCCCCCGCGTCGGTCGCCTCCCGGAGGGCCTCGACCTCCCTCGCGGTGACGCCGTACGCCGGCAGCTCGTCGGTGTGGAAGATCCCGCCCGCGCCGTGGCGTTTGGCGTGATCGGAGAGCTCTGTGCCGAGCCGGCGATCTGGGGCGATCTCCCGGCCGACGAGCCCGTCGAAGCCGTAGAGCGGGACGGCGAAGACCGAGCCGCCGTCGAGAGCGCCCCGGATCACGCCGCTTTCGGTGTCCGCGAAGACGCCGGTGACGTCGACCGGCTCGCCGACGGTGGCCCCACGGTCGCCGAGCTCCTCGGCGAGTTCGACCAGCGCGAGCTGTCGGTCGGCCTCCGTGCGGACGATGTCGTCGATGTCGTCTAAACTCTGGACGCCTTTGATCTCGACCCGGGCGCCGTCGGCGATCGAGACGTTGACGTCCTGGCGGATCGTCCCCAGGCCGCGTTTTACCCGTCCCGTCGAGCGCAACAGCATGCCGATCCGCTCTGCGGCCTCCCGGGCCTGTTCGGGCGTGGAGATGTCGGGCTCGGTCCCGATCTCGACCAGGGGGATGCCGAGCCGGTCGAGGCTGTAGACGACGCCGTCGTCGGTCTCCTCGATCCTGGCCGCGCTCTCCTCTTCGAGCAGCAGGTCCTCGACGCCCACCGTCCCCGCGGACGTCTCGACGGCGCCGCCGGTGGCGAGCAGCGTCGATCGCTGGAAGCCGGAGGTGTTCGAGCCGTCGACGACGATCTTGCGCATCACCTCCGCCCGATCCACCGGCGTCATCCCGAGCAGCTTGGCGATCTCCAGGCCCGTCTCGAGGGCCTCCCGATCGAGCTCGGAGGGGGGCTCCTCGTCCTCCTCGACGAGACAGGTGGTGTCGTAGGCGAGGTAGGTAAACTCCCGGTCGACGCGACTCTCCTCTAGGGCCGCCTGGTCGATCTCGCCCAGCTCGCTTCTGGTCGGGTGGAGATACCGGGTGAACCGCCGGCTCGCCTCCGCGGGGTCGCGACGCTCGGTCGGACACGCACAGAACAGCTTCGTCGCCGTATCGAGCTGCTGGTGGATCTCCAGGCCGGCGACGAGCCCGAGTTCCTCGTAGTCGGTCATCGCCGCGGACTCGGTGCGCGAGGGGTAAAAAACCGTCCAGTCGCGTCTCGGGGAGGGGTCGGCCGCACGCAGTCCCGGCGGTGGTTCGGATCTCGGCTCGCGAGGGCGTCGGTGGTTCGGATCTCGGCTCGCGAGGGCGTCGGATCGCCGACTGGGTGA
>LKNG01000164.1 GCA_001564115.1 Natrialbaceae archaeon Tc-Br11_E2g8
ACGATCTGATCACCGCGGAGCTCGACCGCGGGAACGAGGTGTGGGTGAACATCGCCGCGATGCCCCGGACGGTCAGTTTCGCCTTCGCCAACGCCGCCCACTCGCTGATGGTCGAACGCCAGGAGGACCGCGAGGGGATCCACACCTACTACACCGCCCCCGAGAAGTACCTCGAGACGGAGCTGGCCGAGGAGCTCCGCGAGGGGGTGGGCCTGCTCGAGGACGCCCTCGAGGGTGCCACCGGCGCCACGGCGGACGCCACCGCAGTGGACACCGACAGCGCCACGAAGGACGCCGACGCCACCGCAGTAGAAACCGACACAGTGAGACTCGATCGGGGACGCGTCGAGGAGCGCCTCGAGAGCGCCCGGGACCTTCTCGCGGAGTTCGACGAACGCGGGACGACCATCGGCGCGAAGGAGATCGGCGGCCGCCACATCGTCGAGTTCCCCGTCGCCTCGTTTTCGAACGTCAAACCGTTCGAGGAGCTCATCCTCTACAAGCTCGGGGAGGACGGCGAGTTCGACTCGGTCTCGGAGCTCGCCGAGTCGCTGGCCCGCGAGCTGGGCGAGGAGTACACCGACAGCTTCCGCTCGAAGGTCATCTACAACGTCGACCAGCTCGGCCCCGGCGGGAAGGGGTACGTCGAACGCGAGGAACACGGCAAGTCCTACCGGACGCGGCTCTCCCGGATCGGCGAGCTCTGGGTGCGGGCTCACTCCGCTACGGAGTCCGGACGACCCGATCGGTGAGGGACCCAGTCGCCGGTCGTGGTCCGGACGCCGACGGCCGTCGCCCGACGTCGGCCCGCTCGTGTCAAACGTGCATACATTTTTCACCGTGGCGACCGATGGCGAACGTATGCCTACCGGGTTCGACGCGCTCGCGGGCCACCGGATGGACGAGGCCGCGATGGACCGACTGTTGAGGGAACGAGGGATCGGCGTCCTCTCGATGACGAACGGCGACCGTCCGTACGGCGTTCCACTCTCGTTTGGCTACGCCGGCGGGGACCGGCTCTACTTCCTGTTCGCCGGCCACTCCGAGTCGGGACGGAAGGAAACGTACGCGGAGCGTTCGGAAACGGCGAGCTTCCTGGTGTACGACGTCGACGCCGGCGGCTGGCGGAGCGTCATCGTGGAGGGACCGATCTCCAGGATCACCATCGACGAGTGGGACGCCGCCAGGGAGGCGATGGGCGAGAACGCCTACCGGCCGGAGCTCGTGACCGCGGTCGACCCCCGGGAGGACCCACGCGTCTGGGCCCTGGAGATCGAACGGAAGACGGGACGGACGGCCGAGGGGTGAGTCCAGTCCGACACCTCAGCGCCGACCCAGCACCGCCAGCGGGTCGTAGCCGTCCTCGAGGGTGGCCCGGGCGAACCAGCCGAAGGCGCGGGCGAGCCCGTTCAGTGCGTGGAGCGTGACGAGCAGGAGGACGAGCCCCACCGCGGCGGCCGCGAGCGCCCGTGGCAGCGTCGAGATCTCCCAGTGGCCGATCGTGAAGACGGCGTCGAAGCCGACGAGCAGGTAGTTCCAGCCCAGATACAGCGTCTGGTGGATCTCGGGTGCCCGATCCGGAACGACGCCGACGTACAGCCCCGGCCGGTCGTAGTAAAGCGGGAGCACGAGCATGCTCACGGCCGTCGACAGCCCCGTCGTCGCGAGGACGAACCCGGCCAGCCCGACCACGAACTTCGCGGGGAGGTACAGAAGCGACGTCCAGGTCTTGGGGTGAGTCAGCAAGGCGAGGAGCCGATCCCGTCGGCGATCGCCGGGCAGGTCGACCCGCGGCTCGATATCGACTCCGAGCATCGCCGCGGTCAGCCACCGTTCGAACCCCGCGAGCGCGAGTCCGACCGCGCCCGTGAACGCGAGGATGGGGACGCCGATCAGTACGATCGCCAGTCCGAGCCCGAGGGAAACGCCCGTGACGACGAACACGAAGTACGCCAGCCCGAGCGGGAACGCGAGCAACAGGTACGCCAGGTTGAGGTACGTCTGGCGCTCGAGGAGGACCGAGACGAACTGCCCGAGGCGAGTTCCGAGGCGGCCGAGTCGTCGGTCGGTCGCCGTCGCGGCGGATCGGGCCATCTCGAGGGAGAGTGCCCGATGCGAGAACATAAACGTTGGCCTCGAGTTGGCGAGCGGACAGGTCTCCCGGACGGTATGTCCGGCCACCGATCGATCGTCCGGACGGCGATGGCCGCCCCGACCGAATCGACCAGTGAAGCTTTGGGCTCGCCGTTGAAATCTCGACACGATGGGCGACGACGGTGAGGCCGACGTCGTCGAGGTGCTCGGCGACGAGTACGCCCGGACGATCCTCGAGCAGACCCGCGAGGAGCCGAAGTCCGTCGACGCGCTGAGCGACGCCTGCGGTGCCGATCCGTCGACGATCTACCGCCGGGTCGAGCGGCTCCAGGAGCGCGATCTGCTGGTCGACCAGCAGAAGCTCGATCCCGGCGGCCACCACTACAAGGTCTACAGCGCGCGCCTGCGGGAGGTTCGGATCCAGCTGAACGAGGACGGCCTCCGGGTCGACGTCGATCGCGGGCCCGAGGAGTCGGCGGCCGATCGCTTCACCAGACTCTACGAGGGGTTCAAATGACCGACCACCACGAATCGACGGGACTCGATATCGCGATGGGGCATCTCGAGTCGCCGGTGGGGCTCGTCGTGTCCCCACTCCCGCTCCAGGAGGTCACCGGCGGCACGTCGGAGGTCGTGGTCCTCGTCTTCCTCGCGCTGTTCGTCGCGACGGCGCTGTCGATCTACCTGGCCGTCCGGCTCTACCGGGGCTACAGACGGGGTGGGGGCACCGGGATGCTCGTCCTCGGAACCGGGCTGGTGTTGCTGACGACGATCCCCATGGTGCTCAGGCTCGTCCTCTCTAACACCCCGGCCGTGGGGCCGATCTGGCAGGAGACCATCGCGACGGCGGTACAGCTACTCGGGTTGCTCCTCATCCTGGGGGTGGTCTATGGTCGTCGCTGACTTCGACCCGGCGGCCGTCCTCTTCGCGACGGCACTGCTGACCGCCGTGGTGGGGGCGACCGTCGCCGGACTCGCCTACCGTGGCTACCGGCGCAACGACAGCGACGCGATGCGGTTCCTGGCCGTCGGCATCGTCTGTATCACCGTCGGCCCGTTCGTCGTTAGCTACGGGCTCGCCCCTGCGGTGGCCCTCTCGGAGGCCGCGACGCTGCTCGGCGTCTTGCTCGCGAACGTCGCCGGGTTGCTCGCGATCCTCTACTCGCTCGAGGGGACCTGACCGCCAACCGCTCGGGGAAATTCCTACTCTACTTCAATCTTTCGCAGAGTGGGCGAACCGCCAGTTTGCGACCCCGGTTTACGGACGTCGGGGCCGTCTCGAGAAACGAGGTCAGACCCATGCCAACGACCGCAACCGATCCGTCGCGATCCGAACCGACTCCGAACGCTTCCCCGAGCGCGACCCCGACCGGGAACTCGAGTGAACCAGGGACAGGCGGCCGCGGCATCGCTGCCGCGCCGATCGACCCCTGGACGTACCGCTCGCTTGCGTACCTGCTGCTCGCGTTCCCGCTGGCGATCCTCTATTTCACAGTCGCAGTCACGGGCGTCGCTATGACCCTCGGGCTGAGCATCACGCTGCTGGGCCCGATCGCGTTCGTCGCCACCCTGCTCGCGGTCGTCGCCCTCGCGTGGCTCGACGCCGCGGTGACCGAGGGGCTGCTCGAGGCCGACGTCTCGCCGGGCTTCCCCGAGACCGACGAGGGCCTGCTCGCCTTCCTGCGGGAACTCACAGTCGGCCGGGCGACGTGGCTCGGCGCGATCTACCTGCTGTGGAAGACGGTCCTGGGGTTCCTCGGGTTCGTCGGGATCGTCGTCGCCCTCTCGCTGGCGGCGAGTCTCACGGTCGCGCCGCTGTACTACGGCGAGCACGTCGTCGTCGCCGGCTGGTACGCGATCGACTCGCTCGGGCGGGCGCTCGTCGCCGCGGTCGGCGGCGTCGCCGTCGGCTACCTGACGCTGGTGCTGGTGAACCTCGGCGGTCGGCTGTCGGCGATCGTCGCCGAGGGGTTGCTGGCAGCTGAGGAGTAACTCGGCAGCAGCGTCGTGGTTCGAGCGGGAGCCGAGCGAGACGGCTCGAGAACGACTGACAGCAAAAAAACGACGGCTGTTTTTCGCCGACGGCCTTGGCCCAACGGATCAGCGGCTCGCTGGTCCTCTCGCGCCCAGCAGCGACGCGTTCGTAGTACACGCTCACCACGCAGCCGGTCGCAAAACGGTGAGACGGATCGCCAGTCAGAACTGAAACGGTCGTGCACCCGTCGAGACGTTACTCGAGCGCCCGAACGTCGATCCGACCGGTGTCCGTTTCGAGCCGAAGCGTCGGTCCGCCGTCGCCGAGCGTCCCCGTCAGGACGTCGTCGCCGCGGGTTTCGTCGGTTATCCCGAGACCCGACACCTCGATGCGACCCGTGCTGGTCCCGACGCGAAGCTCGGCGTCGAGATCCGGATCGATCGCCACCTCGATGCGGCCGGTGGAGGTCGATATCGTCGTGTCGCCGTCGATCGCCGGCACGTCGGCTTCGACGCGGCCGGTGCTCGTGGACACGTCGTCGAGGCGTTCGACGTCCCGGATTTCGACCCGACCCGTGCTCGTGCTCGCGCCGACCCCGCCGTCGACGTCCGCGACGTCGACCCGGCCCGTGCTGGTGTCGACCCGGAGGTCGCCAGCCACGTCCCGAACCGTTACGCGGCCGACGCTGGCCCGGACCGCCTCGAGGGCCAGCTCCCGTGGCGCGTCGATTTCGAGGTTCATCGAGGGACGGTCCCGAAGCAACCCCTCGCTGCCGTCCCACTCCGAGCGAAGCTCGAGGGTGCCATTGGTCCGGTCGGTCCGCAACTCGAGGTTCTCGAGGTCGGTCCTGACCGAGCTCGACCGTTTCTCGACGTCGACGTCGACGTCGTCGCGGTCGCTCCCCAGCACCGTTATGTCGCCGGCGTCGCCGTCGATCCGGAGCGCGTCGGCGTTCTCGACCGACACCGTCTCCGACGTCGAGAGTTGCTGGCCGACGAGCGGCGTCGTGGAGCTACAGCCGGCGAGCCCGGCGCTTCCGATCGCGGCGACGGCGGCGAGCAGTCGTCGTCTGGTCGTGTTCGGCGTCATGGATACGCCTACGGAGGCGACCCACGTCAATCCGGATTCACGGTTGCCGGCCGACCAACCGATCCCCAACACTTATAATCGCGGGTCCGCCGGAGGGGCGGGGTGTTTATTTACCGACAGCAGCCCTGACCCGTCGCCCGACTAGCGATCGACCCGCTCGAGGAGCCGTTCGCGGAGCACGAGCAGGCTCGGGAGGACGGTGAGACAGGCGACGAACGCGAAGACGATGCTCAGCCCGGTCACGAGCCCGAATCGCTGCAGCGGTGGGGCGAGCGCGAGCGCCAGGACACCGAAGCCGGCCGTCGTCGTCGCCGCGCTGCCGAGGAGTGCCCCCCCGGTTCCCGTGATCGTCGACTCGAGGGCGGCCGTGATCCCGTCCTGTCGCTCGCGCTCGACGACGAACCGCTCGCCGAGGTGGATGCTGTAGTCGACGCCGAGCCCGATCGCGAGGCTCGTGATGACGGCCGTCTCGCTGTTGAAGGGCACGTCGAGCAGCGCCATCGCTCCGAGCAGCCACGCCAGCGCGGCCACGACGGGCGCGAGCGTCACGAGCCCGAGGGTGAGCGCCCGGTGGCGCACCCAGTAGAGGACCGTGAGGAAGCCGCCGATGACGACGAGCGTCACCGCGAACGCCTGGACAAGCGTCTCGAGGAGGGCGTCCTGGACGACGGCGGTCGTCACGGGGCCGCCGGTCGCGACGGCCGTCACCGCCGCCTCGTCGCCGTCAGTCGCCGTGCCGTCTTCGACCTCGAGCGCGAACGCTCGCACGTCGTCGGAGACCGACTGGGCCGACGCGTCGCCCCGGACGCTGACGACGAGGCG
>LKNG01000165.1 GCA_001564115.1 Natrialbaceae archaeon Tc-Br11_E2g8
TAGCCGGCGACCCCCTCGGCGGCGAGTGCGAGCCCGGACTCGGCGGCGAGCGCCGAGAGCCACCCACCCCGGGAGCTGGCCTTTCGGGCCGCAACCAGGGGGTCCCGGCCGGCGAGGGCCGCGAGCCGCGGCTCCCGACCGTCGAGCAGGGATCGAAACCGGCCGGCGGCCACCAGGAGGGCGACGCCACGCGGGCCGAGCCGGCCCTCGCCTCGTACCACCACCGCGGACGCGTCCCGGCCGGCGAGCGTGTGGACGGCCGTCGCCCGGCAGCCGGGGACCGACGCGAGGGCGCCGCCACAGCCACCCGGCTCGACGACGAGCCGTCCCCTCTCGACCGAGACCTCACAGCCACACCGCCCGGGATCGCTCACGTGGGCTCTGGCCGCCCCATCGTACAAGAACTCGGGGGGAGCGCCGCTCGGCTGTCCGGACGGGGCGGCATTCGGAGTTCGGCCGGGACGGCACTCGGAGGCCCGGAGGGATGGACACTCGGAGGCCCGGAGAGATGGACACTCGGAGGCCCGGAGGGATGGACACTCGGAGGCCCGGAGAGATGGACACTCGGAGGCCCGAAGATGTCGGTCATCCGAGACCCCCGAGACGCCGGCCGTCGTCTCCGGTGGCGGTGGCCTTTTGATCGATCCCTCCCACCACCGGGTATGGAGCTACACGCGGTGACGGACCTGCCGGAGATCCGGCCCGGCGACGACCTCGCCGCGCTCGTCGCCGACCGGTTCGAGCTCGTCGGCGGCGACGTGGTGACCGTCGCGAGCACCGTCGTCTCGAAGGTCGAAGGCCAGACGGCCGACCTGGCGGAGTTTCGGCCGGGGCCACGCGCCCGGGAGATCGCCGACCGGCTCGGCGAGCTCACCGGCCGGGAGCGGGATCCCCGGTTCGCCCAGGCCGTCCTGGAGGAGAGCACCGAGTTGTTGATGGAGGCACCGTTCTTGCTCGCCGAGACCCGCTTCGGACACGTCACGGTCAACGCGGGGATCGACCGCTCCAACGTCCCCGACGCCGACCTGCTTCTGTTGCCCGAGGCGCCGTCGACGAGCGCGGAGCGGATCCGGACGGCCCTCGCCGGGCGTGGCATCGAGGACGTCGCCGTGATCGTCACCGACACCTGCGGGCGGCCGTTCCGGCACGGCCAGCGCGGGGTCGCCGTCGGCTGGGCGGGGATCCCCGCCTGTCGGGACTGGCGGGGCGAGCGCGACCGGGACGGCCGCGAGCTCGGCGTGACGGTCCAGGCGGTCGTCGACGAGCTGGCCGCGGCGGCGAACCTCGTCACCGGCGAGGGCGCCGACGGGATCCCCGCGGTCGTCGTCCGCGGCTTTCAGTTCGGCTCCCTTCCGGGCAGCGACGAGCTGTTCCGGGAGGTCGACGGCGACTTCGTCCGCCAGGCCCTCAGGGGGTGGGAGTACCGATGAACGCGATCGAGCTCACGCCCGAACGGCCGCCGGACCGCGTCGCCACCCTCGCCGCCCGGGCCGAGGCGGCCGGCTTCGACGCGGCGTTTACGAGCAGCCACCACTTCAACCGCGACCCCTTCGTCACCTGCGCGAGGATCGCGTCGGCGACCGACGACTTGCTCGTCGGCCCCGGCGTCGTCAACCCCTACGAGTCTCACCCCGTCTCGCTCGCCTCCCGGGTGGCGACGATCGACGAGGTCAGCGACGGTCGCGGGCTGTTCGGCATCGGCCCCGGCGACCGCTCGGCGCTCTCGAACCTCGGGATCGAACACGAGCGACCCCTGCGGCGGGTGCTCGAGAGTTTCAAGATCGCCCGGCGGCTGTGGGACGGGGAGACGGTCAGCCACGACGGGACGTTCACCGCGACGGAGGCCTCGCTCAACTTCGGCCCCGTCGAGATCCCGGTGTACGTCGGCGCACAGGGGCCACACATGCTCCGGATGAGCGCGAAACACGCCGACGGGGCCCTGATCAACGCCTCACACCCGGCCGACCTGGCGTGGTCGGCCGACCGGATCGAGGAGGGGCTCGCGGACCGACCCGACGACCGCGGGCCGTTCGAGGGACTCGCGTTCGCGAGCGTCAGCGTCGCCGCCGACGCGGAGGCCGCCAGGGAGGCCGCCCGTCCCCCCGTCGCGTTCATCGTGGCCGGCGCGCCGCCGCCGGTGCTCGAGCGCCACGGCGTCGACCGCGACGCCGTCGAGACGGTCCGGGAGGCCCTCGGGAACGGCGAGCTCCCGGCGGCGTTCGAGGCCGTCACCTCCGGGATGATCGACGCCTTCTGTATCGCCGGGACGACCGAAACCGTCGCCGACCGCTTCTCGGCGGCACTAGAGCACGTAGACGGTATCGTCGTGGGCTCGCCGCTCGGCCCGGATCCCGAGGACGCCATCGACCGGGCCGCGGAGGCACTCGATCGGGCCACGTGACCGGTTACCCCTGACTCCCGTTCAGCCCACGAGTCCGCGGAAGGCGAGATACCCCCCGTAGGAGAGGAGGAACGCGCCGGAAAGCGAGAGCAGCCACGCGAGGACGGTCAGTCCCATCTTGCGACCGCTGACGCCGCTCGTGCCGACGGCGTAGCCGCTGCCGATGATCGCGCTGACGACGATCTGGTTGAACGAGACGGGGATGCCATAGAGGATGGCGACCTGGGCGATCCCGAACGAGGGGATGAGTGCGGCGATCGATCGCCGCGGGCCGAGCGAGGAGTAGTCCTGTGAGAGGGCCTTGATCATCCGGGTGGCCCCGGTCCAGGCGCCGACGAGGAGGCCGACGCCGCCGCCGACGAGCAAGGCGGTAAGCGAGAGCCCGACGTCGCCCGCGAGGGGGACGAGCGGGCCGACCGCGAGTCCGACCTGGCTGCCGCCCGCCGAGAACGCCACGAGCGCGCCCAGAGCGAGCAGGAAGTGTCGCTCCGCGGCGACGGTCCCGCGTCGCATGTCCGCCCAGAGCACCGAGACGCAGACGGCCGCCAGCGTCGCGGTCGTTCCAGCGGCGCCGGCCGTCTCCGCGATCGGGAGGTCGGCCGCGACCGTCGCCGAGATCGAGGCCCCCCCGTCGGGCGGTCCGAGGACGGCGAACTCGACGTTCGCGATCAGCGCCCCGACGATCCCGGCGAGGACGAGCACGATCCGTCGTTCCGGGATCGGCTCCTCGAGCAGCGCCCGCGCAGTGAGGTAGGCGGTCCCGCCGCCGACGAACGGAGTCAAAAGCCAGAGGGCGGCGATCTCCCGGTACTTCGGCCACGCCGGATCCCCGCCCATCGCGAGCCCGACGCCGATCACGGCGCCGGTGACGGTAAACGCCGTCGCGATCGGATACCCCGTGAACACGCCCACCGCGACGAGCGCCGCGGCGATCGAGAGACCGATCGTCGCCCCGTCCGCGGTGAGGGTCTCGCCGACGATCAGCTCGCCGCCGACGGCCTCCGAGACGTTCGCCCCCTGGAAGATCGCTCCCAGCAGACAGCAGATCCCGACCACGAGCCCGGCGCGCATCACCGAGATCGCGTTCGCCCCGACGGCGGGCGCGAACGGGGTCGAGCCGCTCGATCCGGCGCCGATCGTCCAGGCCATGAACGCACTCGCCAGCGCGGCGAGGACGAACGTTCCGAGGGTCACGACGTCGACCATCTACCCTCCCTATCGCCGAGGGGTACAAGTGTGTGCCGACCCGGCGCTCGTCGCGCCGGCCGCGGGAACTTTGTATCCGGTCGTCGAACCCTTCCAGATGGGGATCGATGGACACCGAAAACGGGGACGACGGCCGATCCGACGTCGAGGGGGGAAGCCGACGCGACGAGGCCGGCGGCCGGCTGGTGCCCGGGGCCGACGTCCCGTTCGACGAGTTCGAGCGTGCCTGTAATCTCGTCGAGTCGTACTTCGGGGGCGCGATCGACGCCGTCGCCCTCGAGTCGCCGGTCTCCCGGCCACAGCTAGTCGCGGTGCTCGCCCGCGCCCAGCTCTCGGGGCGGCTACTCGGAACCGACGAACTCCGCGAGCGTGGGGAGCTCGTCTACGATACCGACGAGGAGTCGGTGCTGTGGCTCGACGGCGAGTTCTGGGACGAGCTCGCCGACGCCCACGGCCTCGAGCCGGCCGAACGACGGTCCGCCAGGGAGATCCACCGTCGGCTGGCGGTGGCGGTCGACGGCGACGGCCCGCCCGGGAGCCGGGACGCGTTCGTGTTCGTCGAGTTGCCGCCGCCGGTGGGCTGAGACGGTGCGGTCGGTTCGGCGGCTAGTGAGCGAAGGGAGCTGGCGGGTGCCGGTCAGCTCTGATAGGCGAGGTTCATGATCCACTGGGAGAAAGCGTCGCTCCGGGGATCGATCTCCTCCTCGCCGATAAACGGCGAGAGCATGTCCCCGGCCATAAGCAGGGTGAAATCGAGGTCTCGGGCGGTCGGCGTGATGAAGTAGGTGTTGTGTCCGCTGTAGACCGTCTCCTCGCGTTCGACGAGCTCGCGTTCGACCAGCGACTCGACGATGCGACTGCCCTTCCGCGAGGAGACGTCGAGCTCCTTCCAGAAGTCACTCTGGTGGATGCCGCCGGTCTCCCTGACGAGCGCGAGTCCGCGGCGTTCGTCCTCCGAGAGCTCCTCCTCGGCTGCCGCGACGCTCACGCGAACCACCCCTCGTCGGTACGGGCGACTGCCCGACGGAGTCCGTGCATACCACTACGAGGGGTATCGAGCCGCTTAAAACTGCCCTTCGAGGTCGACCGGACGGTAGCGGCTCCGACACGGGGGGCCATCGGCGAAGGCGTACCGCGGCGACCGTCCCGTGGCCAGCAGCGACGACGACCGGGTTCCGAAGCCGTCCCGGTGGAGACAGACGCCGTATTCGTGGTCGCCGAGGACCGCCCCGGCCCGGTCGAGCCAGTCGGCGGCCGTCCGGTCGTCGGCCTCGAGTGCCCCCGTCGGGTCGTCTTCGGCCTCGAGTGCTCCCGTCGGGTCGTGGTCGGTCTCGAGTGCTCCCGTCGGGTCGTGGTCGGTCTCGAGTGCCCCCGTCGGGTCGTGGTCGGTCTCGAGTGCCCTCGTCCGGTCGTCGTCGGTCTCGAGTGCCCGCTCGACCGCCCGGGCGTTCTCTGCCTGCTCGCGTCCGAGCGCGCCCCTGCTCGCGGGGATCGACGGCTCGCCGGCGAGCCCGACGTTGACCGCGACGTGGACGCCCGGGTCGAGGGCGAGCCGATCGAGGCTCCCGTCCCACGCCAGCCAGACCGCGTCGGTCGCGTCGGCGACGAGGAGGTTGAAGCCGGCGTACTCGACCTCCCCCACGGACCGTTCGGCGAGCGCCGCCGCCTCGCGTGCGCTCTCGCGGGCGAGGACGTCGTCGACGAGCAGGCCACGCGAGCGCTCGCCGGCCAGCTCGGCGTCGGTCCACCGGTTGGTGATCCCGGCGAACAGCCCGCGATCGTTGAACCCGATCCACGTCCCGCCGGCCTCCCGGTCACGGGGGGCGATCACGGTCGGCTCCCCCCGGGAGACAGCGGGCGGGTGAGACGGTCTGTCGAGCGCCTCGTCGCGGTTCGCCCCGACGACGACCGGGGCGTCCTCGAACACCTTCCAGGCGAGCGCGAGCGTGCACACGGCCGGAGGTCGGCCGCGGCGGACTTAACTCCGTCCACCATCTGCCGGTGATCGTTCGCCTCGGCTGCCGACGACCGGTCGCCTCGGCTGCCCATGATCACCCTCCGACTGCCGGTGATCGCCCTCCGGCTGCCGTGGATGGCCGAGCCCGGCCGTCGCCGGTCAGTCCCCACACACGCTCCGCTCGCGGACCGAGACGGCGTCGGGCCCTTCGACGTCGACCACGTAGCCGTTGTACTCGAACCGGACGGTCACCGACGCGCCGGACGGTCGAAAGACCGAGTCGAGCGCCTCGGGATCGATCGCCTCGTACAGCGGCGGTGAAAGTTCGGCCGGGTCGACGCCCTCCCGTTCGGCGACCGA
>LKNG01000166.1 GCA_001564115.1 Natrialbaceae archaeon Tc-Br11_E2g8
CCGGGGTGAGGGTGGCGACGAGCCGTCCGCCGGACTCGGCGATGCTGACGAGCCCGCCACGGAACTGCTGTGGGGCGAGTCCCGTGATGATGCTCCGGTACAGCGAGAACGTCACGCCCACGCCGACGCCCATCGCGGCGACCGCCGGCGCCGCGAGCACGATCGACGGCGAGAGCGCGAAGACGGCCAGCCCGCCGCCGACGAGGACGTTCGCAGCGACCAACGGGGTCGTGGGTCGATCGAAGCCGGCGGCGATACGGCCCGTCTGGGTCGCCGCGATCGCGTAGACGACGCTGAACAGCGCGACCAGGAGCCCGGCCTGCCCCGGGGAGCCACCCTGGAGCCGGCCGACGACGAGCGAGTTGTAGGTTAAAAACCCGATAAACGGCATCACGACGATCGCACGCGCGAGGAGGTACGCCAGCACGCGAGGGCGGCTCGCGAGACGGGCGAGGCCGGCGAGGTAGCCGTCTTCGGGTTCCGGCCCGTCCGTGACGGCACCGGCGGGCTCCTCGAAGAACGTGGCGACGACGACGGCGATCGGCAACGCCAGCCCGTAGATCAGAAACGGGTACTGCCAGGCGACGACGACGACGATGCCGGCGATCGCCGGAAAGATCGCCTGGGAGAGGCCGCTGACGCCGAACCGGATCCCCTGTGCCGTCGCCTCGGCGTCCCCCTCGTAGAGGTCGCCGAGACAGGTGATGATCACCGGCGTCACCCCGGCGAAACCGACCCCCTGTATCGCCCGGAGCCCGAGGACCACCCGAAACTCCGTGGTGAACGCGATACCGAGACCGCCACCGCCGAAGAGGACCAATCCGGCGACGAGGACGGGTTTTCGACCCAGGCGGTCGGTGAGCGCCCCCGAGAGCGGAATCAGGAGGATCGACGGCGCCGCGACGGCCGTCACCATCAGACCGATCCGGGCCGCGGAGACGCCGAAGGGCCCGGTCAACGAGTCGAGCACCGGCGAGACGAGCGCGGTGCCGAGTGCCCCCATCGCGTTCGCCGCGAGCAACAGCCGGAAGTCGTCGTCGGCGACCATACCCGCGTTCTCCCCGAACAGCCGTTCCACGCGGTTCACTGCCGGGGGGTTCTCGACACCGGGTAAAAACACGTCGGGTGGCGGTCAAAACCGCCCCGAGACCGCGGGGAAGGTGATTAAATCCCCAGGGCACGAAGCCGGTCCATGGAGCTCAGCTACGACGACGAACAGCGGCTCATCCGCAGCCAGATCCGCGAGCTGTGCGGGGAGTTCGGCGACGAGTACTGGCGCGAGCGCGACCGGCGCCACGAGTACCCCACGGAGTTTTTCGAGGCGTTCGCCGACGGCGGCTGGTGTGGGATCACGATCCCGACGGAGTACGGCGGGCAGGGATACGGCGTCACGGAGGCGGCACTCGTCCAGCAGGAGATCGCCCGGTCGGGGGCGGCGATGGCCGGCACGTCGGTCACCTCCCACCACGTGTTCAGCGTCGCGCCGCTGGTCGAATACGGGGACGAAGCCCACAAGCGACGGTACCTGCCGGCGGTGGCCGACGGCGCGGTGCAGGTCTGTACGGGCGTCACCGAACCCAACGCGGGTCTGGACACCTCCCGGATCGAGACGACGGCCGAACGCGACGGCGAGGAGTACGTGATCGACGGCCAGAAGATCTGGACCTCGAAGGCCCAGGAGGCGGACCTGATCATGCTGCTCGCCCGCACGACGCCGCGAGCGGAGAGCGACCGATTCGGCGGGCTCACGCTCTTTTTCACCGAGTTCGGCGCGGACGGGGAGGGGATCGAGGTCAGCGAGATCCCCAAAGCCGGCCGCGGGGCCTCCGACTCCAACGAGGTCTGGTTCGACGGCTACCGGGTGCCCGCCGCCGACCGGATCGGCGAGGAGGGGAAGGGGTTCCGATATCTGCTCTCCTTTGCGAACTCCGAGCGGATCAGCCTCGCGGCGTGTTCGGTCGGGACCGGCCAGCGGGCGATCGAGAAGGCAGCCAGCTACGCCGGCGAGCGGGTGGTCTTCGACAGCCCGATCGGCTCCTACCAGGCGATCCAGCACCCGCTCGCGGACTCCTGGAGCAAGCTCGAGGCCGCCGAGCTGACGATGCGGAAGGCTGCGACGCTGTACGACGCCGGCGAGGACGCCGGGGCGGCGGCCAACGCCGCGAAGCTGCGGGCCAGCGAGGACGCCCTCGAGGCCTGCGAGCGGGCCGTGCGGGTCCACGGCGGGATGGGCTACGCGAAGGAGTACGACGTCGAACGCTACTGGCGCGAGACGATGATCAACGTGCTCGCGCCCGTCTCCAACGAGATGGTGAAAAACTACATCGGCCAGCACGTCCTCGGCATGCCCCGGTCGTACTAGCGTCGGTCCCGCGGACCGCCGTGTGGTACCGATTCGTGCGAACAATTCCGCAGGTCGGAATCGAGGAGCCGCTCGCCGCTGCGTCCGGTCGGTCCGACGGTGTCGAGCCGGCTTTCCGGACGGCCTCGTTACAGCTGTACGGTCGTAATTCACCCGAACGATCACGTGAGTTCCATCCGACGGCCGCCGGAAGCGATGGGCGGGGCGAACCGACCGCGATCGGGAACGGAGTTCCGGAGAGCGGAAGATATAACCGCTCGGACGCTAAAGCGGAGCTATGACCGGGGGATCGACCGGCGACCGGATACGGACGACACACACGAGCTTCGAGGTCGTGCTCGCACTCCAGGAGCTCGGCCCGGCCAGGCTCTCGGAGATCGCCGACCACCTCGGGATGGCCGAGAGTACCACACACCGCCACCTCAACACGCTTCTCGATATGCGATACGTCTCGCGGCGGGACGAACGCTACCAGCTCGGGCTCCGGTTCGCGCGGCTCGGCAGGGCCGCCCTGGACCGCGAATCGGCGTATCCGCGGGTGCGATCGCACGTGCGTCGGCTCGCCCGGGAGACGGGCGAACGGGCACAGTTCATCGCCGAGGACCACGGCCTCGGAGTCTATATCGCGATGGAGACCGGGGAGAACGCCGTCCGGGTCGGCTTCGGCGTCGGTCGCCAGATCCACCTCCACTGCTCTTCCGGGGGGAAGTCGATCCTCGCACAGTACCCCCGCGAACGCGTCGACTGTATCCTCGATCGCTGGGGGCTGTCGGAACACACGGCCAACACGATCACCGACCGCGAAACCCTCTACGAGACGCTCGACCGGGTCCGCGAGCGCGGCTACGCGACCAACCGCGAGGAACACATCGACGGGCTGAACGCCGCCGGCGTGCCCGTCGTCCACGAGGGCACCGTCCTCGGCGCGCTCGTCGTCGCGGGGCCGGCCGGCCGGCTGAAAGGCGAGCGCCTCGAGGCGGAGCTCCCGGATCTCCTGCGTGCCTCCGCGAACGAACTCGAACTGAACCTCGCGTACGCCGACGACCGCCGGGTCGACCACGTCGTCGAGTGAGGCCGGGTCGACCGCGCCGTCGAGTGAGCGATCCGGGGCCGGGCTCCACGCGGAGTTCCGGGCCTCGATCTCCTCGGGCCTCCGGGACCGGGTTCCACGCGGCCCGACGGGCTCACTCGATCGGCTCGAACGTCGCCGTTCCGTCGTCGAAGGCGAGTCGCTCACGGCGGCCGACCGTTACGCCGTCGGCGTCGGCGAGCTCCTCGACGAGCGGCTCGGAGACCCGCAGCTCCGAGAGGTCGGTCGTGTTCTCGATCCAGACGATCCGGGCGGTCGAGGGATCGTATCCGCCGAGGGCGCCGAGGGCGATCTGGACGGCCAGCTCGTCGTCCGGGGCGACCATGGGGAGTTTCACCTTCGAGAGCGAGCCGCTCGTGATGGCGTTGGCGTACGTCTTCCCGAAGTCGAGATCCTCGATCACCGACCGCCGGGTGAGATCCGCGAGCCCGATCCCGCTGGCGTTGCCTTTCGTCGCCTCGGTCAGCGAGCGCACGTAGATCAGCTTGATCGCCGGCGTCTCCGGATCGGGGGCGTTGAGCACCCGATACCGGCCGATCACGTTCGTGTCCATCCCCGCACCGGAGATCTCCTTGCCGATCTCGTCGACGACCAGCAGGTCGACCTCGTCGGTCGGCAGCGTCGGCATCTCCCGGCGGGCCCGCTCGAGCAGCGCCGGCTCCCGCTCGAGGAACGCGTCGACGGGGATCGCCTCGACGTGGGCGGTCTCCTCGTCGAAGTTCTCCACGAGGGCGATTCCGCCCAGCAGCGGCGTCTCGGCCGCGACGACCGAGAGGAACGTCTCGATGGTCGGCACGTACCCCTCCTCGATCGCGGTCGAGTGAAAGGCGTTCGCGCCGGGCTGTTTGCCCAGGCCGACGGTGCTCATCTTCGCCAGCCCGCTCTCGACCCGGCCGGTAAAATTCGTGTGTGGCTTCACCCGGTTTATCACCACGATCGCGTCCGCCTCGCGGGCCGCAGTCGAGAAGTGGACGGTCGCCGTCGTCCCGCCGACCTCGACCTCCCCGAGGGGCTCGGCGTCCATCCTGGCGTCGATCGGCGCCCCGACCGACTCCTCGGTGATTCCGAGCGCCTCGAGCACCTCGAGTTGCCCCTCGGCCGTCGCGCCGCCGTGGCTGCCCATCGCGGGGACGACCGTCGGCTCGAACCCCCGATCCGCGAGCGCGGCGACGACCGTGCTGGCGACCTCGTCGATCCGGTGGACGCCGCGGCTACCCACCCCGACGGCGACCGTGGCGCCGGGCTCGAGACCCTCGAGTGGGAGCCGATCGACCTCGGCTTCGGTCGTCGATTCGAGATCGTCGACGGTCTCCGCGGGCGGGTCGTAACTCAGCGTCACGAACGGTGCGAGCGGCTGGCGGTCGACGAGCGACTCCACGTCCGCGCGGTCCGGAACGTCCATACCGGGGGTACGCACGGACGGCCTAATAGTTCCTCGCAGATGGAGGCCGGGCCGGCTGGTTCGTCGGTGGATGCGACGGGCCGGCTGGTTCGTCGATGGATGCGACGGGCCGGCTGGTTCGTCGGTGGATGCGACGGGCCGGTTGGCGACCCCGTCACAGCTATGCCGACGGGCGGTGTCGATCCGGCATGGAGATCACCGAGGTCGAGTCGGTTCCGATAGCCATCCCGCTCGAGGAGCCCGTCTCCTTCGCCAACCGGACGATCGAGTATCGCGACCACGCGATCACCTACGTCCGGACCGCGGAGGGTCTCGAGGGGGTCGGCTACTCGCTGGGCTACGGGACGGCCGACATGATCGCGGGGGCAGTAGAGAGCCGGCTGGCACCCACACTCGTCGGCGAGGATCCGCGGGACACCGAACGGCTCTGGCGGGAGATGTACGACGGGAACGTCCAGGTGGGCCGGACCGGTCTCTTCCTCCGGGCCATCTCGACGGTCGACATCGCGCTGTGGGATCTGAAGGCGAAAGCCGCCGGCCAGCCCCTCCACAAGCTCCTCGGCGGTTACGCCGAGTCGGTCCCGAGCTACGCCAGCGGCGGCTACTACCGCGAGGGAAAAGGCCACGAGGGGCTCCGCGGGGAGGTGCGACGGTACGTCGATGCGGGCCACGACGCGGTGAAAATGAAAGTCGCGAAGCTCCCGATCCCCGAGGAGGTCGAGCGGGTGGCCGCCGTCCGCGAGGAGATCGGCCCCGACCGGACCCTCCTGCTCGACGCCAGCGGGGAGTGGGCCACGACGACCGAAGCCGTCAGGGCCTGTCGTGCGTTCGAGCCCTACGATCCGTACTTTATCGAGGAGCCGGTGATGATCGATCGGGTGGAGACGATGAGCGAGGTCACCGACGCGATCACCTACCCCGTGGCCACGGGCGAACTGGAGGGAACCCGGCACAACTTCGCCCGGCTCCTCGATACGGGTGCGGCGGGGATCCTCCAGCCGGACGCCACCGTCTGTGGGGGGATCACCGAGTGGCTCAAGATCGCCCACCACGCC
>LKNG01000167.1 GCA_001564115.1 Natrialbaceae archaeon Tc-Br11_E2g8
CCCGCCTTTCGGCCCGCGACTCGGGCCCAACGCCGACGGAACGCCGCTTCTCACGTCCGAGGAACGACCCCTTCCGGCCGACGACTGATACTGTCGGACGTCCGTCGAGGACGAACTCCTCGACGCTATCGAGACACGGATCGAGGGCGTCACTGACGGCTCTCGCCCGGTTCGAAATAAACGGAAGTTTGGTGATCGAACGCCCGAAAAACCGGCTCTATGCCAACTTTTCGATGTTGTTGACGACTTCCTCGGCGAACTCGCTGGTGGCGAGCTTCTCGGCGTCCTCGAGCTGACGTTCGAGGTCGTAAGTGACCAAGCCCTCCGAGATGGTCTCCTCGACGGCGTCGCGGACCAGGTCGGCGGCGTCGTACCAGCCCATGTACTCGAGCATCATACGTCCCGAGAGGATCATGGCGGTCGGGTTGACCTTGTCCTGGCCCTCGTATTTCGGGGCCGAACCGTGGACGGGTTCGGCGAGCATCATCCCATCGCCGAAGTTTCCGCCGGGGGCGATGCCGAGGCCACCGATCTGGGCACCACAGGCGTCGGACATGTAGTCACCGTTTAAGTTCATCGTCGCGACGACGTCGTACTCGTCGGTGCGGGTGAGGATCTGCTGGAGCATGTTGTCGGCGATGCGGTCGTTGACGACGACGGCGTCCTCCGGCGGCTCGCCGTCCCGTTCCTCCCAGAGGGTGTCCTCGGTGATGACCTCCTCGCCGTACTCCTCCTCGGCGACCTCGTAGCCCCAGTCGCGGAACTGCGCCTCGGTGAACTTCATGATGTTGCCCTTGTGGACCAGGGTGACGGAGTCGCGGTCGTGTTCGAGGGCGTAGTCGATCGCCCGGCGGATCAGCCGCTTGGAGCCGAACTCGGTGATCGGCTTGATGCCGATGCCGACCGGACCGTCGTGGATGACGTCGTCGGCGCCCATCTCCTCCTCGACGAACTCCCGGACCCGCTCGACCTCGTCGGTGCCGGCCTCCCACTCGATGCCGGCGTAGACGTCCTCGGTGTTCTCCCGGAAGGTGATCATGTCCATCTCCTCGGGGGCTTTCACCGGCGAGGGGACGCCCTCCAGGTGGTAGGTCGGGCGGACGTTCGCGTACGTGTCGAGTTCCTTCCGGAGGGCGACGTTCAGCGATCGAAACCCGGAGCCGACCGGCGTCGTCAGCGGCCCCTTGATCCCGACGCGGAACTCCTCGTAGGCACGGACGGTCTCCTCGGGGAGGTGGACGTCCTCGCCGTAGCGCTCGCGGGCGGACTCGCCGGCGTAGACGCGCATCCAGTTGATCTCCCGGCCGGTCGCCTCCGCGGCGGCCTCGAGTACCGCCTGTGCGGCGGGACCGACGTCGCTGCCGACGCCGTCGCCGTAGATGATCGGGAGGATCGGATCGTCTGGAACCTCGAGGCTACCGTCCTCGTAGCTGATCTTCGAGCCGGCGGCCGGAACCTCGACCTGCTCGTAGTCGGAGCTCATATCGTTCGACCGTTGATTCACCCCGGCTAAAAGGGCTCCCATTTCCGTCGGCGAGCTACTCCCTGAGGAGCAGCCCGGCGCCGACGGCCGCACACGACGAGCCCGCGAGAAACCAGAACGCCACGCGCGGGCTCAGCCTGACCCCTCCCTCGAGCTCGCGCCAGAGGAGGACGAACGCCGTGATGGCGACGACCAGCAGCGTCGCGCCGACGTCGACCGGTCGGCGCCGCTCCGTGAGGGCGAGTTTGGCGACCGCGAGAAGCGACATCGCCACGCAGAACGCGGCCAGGAGCCCGACCGGCATCATCGCCCGGCGGTACTCGAGGGGAGGCCCTAAGTGTGTGGGATCCGGAGACGTGCCGGAGCCGACGACGGCGACCTCCCCGAATCGGGACGGTTATGTCCCTCGGCTCGGAGCCGTCGGACATGCGGATCATCGTTCACGGCGGCGCGGGCGGCCGTCCGGAGGAGCCGACGGAGAGACGACGGGTTCTGGAGCGAGCGGCGGCAGTCGGCGTCGACGCGGCGGATCCGGTGGCGGCCGTCGAGGACGCGGTCGCCGTCCTCGAGTCCTCGCCCCGGTTCAACGCGGGTGTCGGCGGCGCGGTCCAGAGCGACGGGGTGGTCCGGACCGACGCGGGGATCATGACCGACGACCGAACCGTCGGCGCCGCGTGCTCGATGCCGGGGGTCGAACGCGCCGTCGGCGTCGCCCGGCTCGTCCTCGAGGAAACCCCACACGTCCTCGTGGCCGGCGAGCACGCCGTCGCGCTCGCGGAGGCGTTCGGTATCGAGACCGACGTCGACCTCCGGACCGATCGAACCGCGGATCGGTGGGCCGACGCCGAGGTGCCGGCCGGCGATCCGCGAGAGACTCTCGAGTGGATCCGGGAGCACTTCGGCCGTCGGAACCAGTTCGGCCGGGAGGACGGGGACGACCCACAGGGCCGGGGGACAGGGGACGACGCACAGGGCCGAGGGACAGGGGACGACCCACACGACCACGACACGGTCGGCGCGGTCGCGACCGACGGGGAGTCGATCGCCGCCGCGACGTCGACGGGCGGCCGCTGGCTCGCCCTCGCCGGCCGGGTCGGCGACGTTCCCCAGGTCGGCTCGGGGTTTTACTGTGCGCCCGCGGCCGGCGCGAGCGCGACCGGCGCCGGCGAGGACATCGCCCGCGTCACCCTCTCCCGGCGCGTCGTCGGCCACGTCGAGCGGGGGCTCTCGGCCGAGGACGCCTGCGAGTTGGCGATCGAGGAGTTCGGCGAGCTCACCGGCTCCTCCGCGGGCGTCATCGCCGCCGACGCCGACGGCCGCCTCGGGTCGGCGTACAACAGCGCGGCGATGCAGACGGCCCGGGCCGGGCGGTGAGTCGGTCCGGCCGCTCGAGGCGCCGGGGTTCAGTTGAGAAAGACGAGGAGGTCGATGACGAGGACGAACAGAATCGTCAACAGGACGACCCCGAGCAGGGCCTTCACCCACCACGGTAACGGCTCGTCGGGATCGTCGGCTGCCATTCGATCCCGGATTTCGGCTCCGGGACGATAGTCGTTTTGCTCCCCTCTGCGACCCGAACTGTTAGGAGTGGAGGCTCCGTACGGGCGCGTATGCCACGACTCGAACCGCCGTGTCTCCGGTCTAAACACGCCTCACGGGGTGCGGCACGTGGAGCGACGGTCGGCGGCCGACTCGGCGGGCTAGCTGGCCCGGGTGCGGGTGCCGTCGGCGCCGGGGTCGGCGCCGCGACGGGATATCTCGCCGGGGCGGCCAGGGATTCGGTCGAATCCGCGCTGAAGCCGTGGTGATCCAGCCGGACGGGTTTTATTCCCGAGGTCCCAACGTGGGGGTAGAGAATGACCGACGGGTTCGACTACGACGTGGCGGTCGTCGGCGGCGGGCCGGCAGGGTTGACCAGCGCACTGTACACCACTCGACTCGGGCTCGACACGCTCGTCGTCGACCGCGGGGGCGGACGGGCGGCGATGATGCTCGACACCCACAACGTGATCGGGATCACCGAGGAGGTCTCCGGCGTCGAGTTCCTCGCGACGGCCCGCGAACAGGTCGCGGGGTACGGCGCCGACGTCCGGCGTGGGTTCGTCGAGGACGTCACGGCCCTCGAGGAGGGATTCCGGGTGGAGACCGACGACGACACCGTCGTCGTCCGGCGGGTGGTGCTCGCGACCGGCTTCGCCGACGAGCGTCCCGATCCGCCGCTTCCCCGGACCGGGATGGGGCTGCACTACTGTCTGCACTGTGATGCGTACATGTTCGTCGACGAGCCGGTCTACGTGATGGGGACGGGCGACGCCGCCGCCCACGTCGCGATGATCATGCTGAACTTCACCGACGACGTCGACGTACTCACCCGTGGGGGCGAGCCCGCCTGGAGCGAGGAGACCGCCCGGCTGCTCGAGGCCCACCCCGTCGACGTCGTCACCGCGGAGATCGCGGGGATGAGAAAGCGCGAGGACGGCTGGCTCGAGGCCTTCGAGTTCGAGGACGGGACGGTCCGGGAGTACCGCGGCGGGTTCCCGATGTACGGCTCGAGCTACCACGCCGACCTCGCCGACTCACTCGGCGTAGCACGCACCGAGGAGGGCACCGTGGCGGTCGACGAGGACGGCCGAACCTCCGTCGACGGCGTCTACGCCGTCGGCGATCTCACCCCCGGCAACAACCAGATCCCGATCGCTATGGGGGAGGGTGCACAGGTCGGCATCGCGATCCAGAAAGAGCTCCGGACGTTCCCCCGCTCGATGGCGGAGATCGACCGCGAGGGGCCGGTCGGGGCCGACGAGGTCCCCGCGATCTCCGAGGGGCTCCGCGAGACGGCCGTCCGCCACGAGGGTCACGCCCCGGCACCGCGGCCGCCCGAGAGGCGGGCGGAGGCCGCGAACGACGACTAGAGGCTCCAGGCTGCGTTCGAAGCCAACGAGGCACCCCTCGCGCTCGCGACGTCCTGGCGCCGTCAGTAGTGCCAGGGAAACGGGGAGAAGTCGGGTTCTCGCCCCTCGACGAACGCGTCCCGCCCCTCCCTGGCCTCGTCGGTCATGTAGCCGAGCCGGGTGGCCTCGCCGGCGAACACCTGCTGGCCGACGAAGCCGTCGTCGGCCATGTTGAACCCGTACTTGAGCATCCGCATCGCCGTCGGGCTCTTGCCGTTTATCTCGGCGGCCCACTCGAGGGCCCGTTCCTCCAGCTCCTCGTGGGGGACGACCTCGTTTACCATCCCCATCTCGGCGGCCTCCTCGGCGGAGTAGGTCTTCCCGAGGAAGAAGACCTCGCGGGCTCGCTTCTGGCCGATCTGGCGGGCCAGGTAGGCCGAGCCGAAGCCGGCGTCGTAGCTGGCGACGTCGGGATCGGTCTGGAGGAACTTCGCGTGCTCGGCGCTCGCGATGGTGAGATCACAGACGACGTGCAGCGAGTGGCCGCCGCCGACGGCCCAGCCGGGAACGACACAGACGACGATCTTCGGGAGGTGACGGATCAGCCGCTGTACCTCGAGGACGTGCAGCCGACCGCCCTCGGCTGACCGTGGCTGTGGCCCCTCGGCCGATCGTGGCTGTGTTCTCTCCGACGCCGTCTCGCTTCCCTCGTCGTACTCGTAGCCGGACTCCCCGCGGATCGTCTGATCGCCGCCGGCACAGAACGCCCAGCCGCCGTCTTTCGGCGACGGGCCGTTGCCCGTCAGGAACACACAGCCGACGTCGGTGCGCCGTTTGGCGTCCTCCAGGGCGTCGGCCAGCTCGTCGACGGTCCGGGGTCGGAACGCGTTGCGGACCGCGGGCCGATCGAACGCGATCCGGACGGCGCCGGTGTCGACCGCGCGGTGGTAGGTGACGTCCCGAAACTCGAAGCCGTCAACCGGCTCCCAGCGGTCGGGATCGAAGGTCTTCGAAACCATGGTGGCGGTCGGGCCGAGAGGCGGAAATAGGTTCGTGTCGACGGACGACCGGTCGCCGGGCGGCGGTCGTCTAACGAGCGGTCTCTGGGGGACGTCACAGCAACGAGCGGTCTCTGGGGGACGTCACAGCAACGAGCGGTCTTTGGGGGACGTCACAGCAACGAGCGGTCTTTGGGGGACGTCACAGCGACGACCAGGCCGTCCGCGCCCGGCTCCAGGAGGTGAGATCGGCGATCCACCGGGCGGCGATGAACTTCTTTAAATTCCGTGCGGGGAAGCCACCGAAGGTGTCGATCGGGATCCCCTTGACGTCGTGGGCGACGGCCTCCTCGCCGACGGAGACGACGGTACCCTTGTCGTCGAACGTCCACTCCTTCAGGGGACGGCCCTCGACCGCCCGGGCGAGGTTCCCGCCGGCGACCTCGGCGGCCTGCCAGGCGGCCTGGGCCGTCGGCGGCGCGGGACCGCCCTCCTGGTCGACG
>LKNG01000014.1 GCA_001564115.1 Natrialbaceae archaeon Tc-Br11_E2g8
GCGCCGACGACCGGCAGGACGGCGAACGCAACGAGCTCCCCGGCGAGGGAGGTGTAGCCCGCGACGGCGGCTCCGAGGGCGAGCGCGGGCGTGCCGACGGCGAACACGTAGACGTAGGAGGGCGACCAGCCGGGCAGCCGGCGCGTCCAGTGGATCACGACGGCAAAAAGCGCTGGCATGAGCACGACTCCGGCGAGCAGTGGGCCGCCGACGAGCCCGGTCGCGACACCAACAGCGGTCGCGACGACGACCGTCTCGGTCCGTCCGATCGCTCCGAAGGTGTCCCCCCGCCAGGCGATCCTGGCGCCCACGGCAGCGACCAGCGCGAGGGCGACCAGCCCGCCGAGGACGGCGTGAAACTCCACTGGCTCGAGTGGCGGATCGACGGGTTCCGTCCCGGCGAGGAAGGCCAGCGGCGACTCGATACCGTACCGGCTTCCCGTCAGGGCCGCCCAGAAGGCGGCTGGCTCGCCTCCCGCCGCCGAGAGGGCGGCCGCGAGCTCCCGCAGGCCGTCCTCGTTCTCGAGGGCGAACTCCGCGAGCCCCGCGAGGTAAGCCAGCGTCGGGAGCCACAGGAGCGCCGAGGCGGGGTTCCAGTTCCGCCACCACCTCGCGAGCGGGTTCTCGGCGAGCCAGCGTGGCGCCGATCGCCTCCGTCCGGTCCGGCCGGCTCCGAGCCCCCCACTGGACGAGCCGCCGGCCGTTCGTGAGCCTCCCGCCGGCGATCCGGCGGTCGTCGTGGCGGTTCCGGCCGACGTCCCGGGGGTGGTGGAGCCGGTCGCCGTCGTCGAGCCGGACGCCGCTGCCCTCCCAGTCCCGGCGGACGCCGACGCCCGGTCCGATCCGGTCGACGTCCGTCCGGAACCGGCCGAGCTCCGCCCCGAATCGGCCGTCGATCCGTGCGCTCCCGAGGTCGTGGCTTCGTCCGGGCTACTTCGCGTTCCGGCGGCGCTCGCCGTCCCCGAAGAGCTGCTGCCTCGAGTGGAACCCGAGGCGGAGCGTCGGTTAGCGGAACCGGAGGACGCTCCCGAAACCCTCCTGGATCCGGAGTCGTCGCTCGCCCAGACGTCCGGGGAGGGGATCCCGCTGGTCCGTTTGGCGACGTAGTCCCGGTGACCGAGGCGGTCGTAGGCCTGTCGCTCGACGGGATCGCCGAGAATCTCGTAGGCCTTTTTCACCGCGGTGAACTGCGCCCGTGCACGGTCGTCGTCGTTGTGGTCGGGGTGGTAGACCCGGACCTGCTCGCGGAACGCCCGTTTGATCTCCTCCTGGCTGGCGTCCGTGGGAACCTCCAGCAGATCGTAGAAGTCCTCTGTCATGTGAGACCCCATCTCGTCGACGACCCGTTCGTCCCCACGTACGGACACGGGGATTATAGTTTCCGTGTTCGATTCGGGGGTTGATATACGCGACGGCCGTTCGGGTCCGGACGCGTGGGTCGCGCCACCGCCCACGCCGGGATCTCGCCACCCTCCGATCAGCGGAACTCGGACAGCGAGCGCTGCCCGAGCGGTCGGCCCCGGTCGGCCTCCGACTCTCCCCGGGCGGCGAAGCCGTCGAGGCTGGTCTGGTCCGGGGCGTCGAACGCGAGGTTGGCCACCCGAACGCCGAGCTTGCGGACCCGGTCGTCGGCGAACTCCGCGAACAGCTCGCGGGCGATCTCGACGACAAGCGCCGGATCGTCGACCGGTCCGGGCAGCGATCGTTCGCGGGTGTTCACCTCGTACGGCGGCGTGACGGCCTTGACGCCCACGGTGCGGTAGAGCGCACCCTCCCGGCTCGCGCGGTCGGCGACGGCCTCGGCCAGCGTCCCTATCGCCTCGCGTTTCTCCGCCCACTCCTCGACCGGCGGGTCGTAGGCGGACTCCCGGGAGAAACTCTTCGGGCGGCCCTTCGGCTCGACCGTCCGGTCGTCCCGGCCGCGGGCCCGACGGTACAGCTCCCGACCGCGCTCGCCGAACCGCTCGACGAGCGGCTCCGGGTCGGTCTCGGCGACGTCGCCGGCGGTCTCGAGGCCCAGAGAGCGCAGCTCGCGGGCGGTGACCGGCCCGACGCCGTGGAGCTCCTCGACCGGCAGGTCGGCGAGGAACGCCCGGACCTCGCCGGGACGGACGACGGTGAGCCCGTCGGGTTTCTCGAAGTCGCTCGCGACCTTCGCGGCGCTCATCGTGGGCGCGACGCCGACGCTGACGACCACCCCGACCTCCCGGCGGACCCGGCCTTTGACGTGGCGGGCGAAGCCGTCGGCGACCTCCCAGGCCGTCCGCTCGGTGACGTCTAGGTAGGCCTCGTCGACGCTCACCTCCCGGACGACGTCGGCACAGTCCTGCAGGATCGCCTTCACCTCGGCCGCGACCGACTCGTAGTAGTCCATGTCGACGGGGCGGTAGTAGCCGGTCTCCGCGCGAGCTCGCGGGGACTCCGGATCCCAGTCGGCCCGCCTCGGGAGCTGCTGTAGGGCGGTCGAGATCGCCATCGCGCTCTCGACGCCGTGCTCGCGGGCCTCGTAGCTGGCGGTGGCGACGGCCCCGCCCGTCTCCCCGGGTTCGTACCCCATCCCGACGACGACGGGCTCCCCGCGGAGTTCGGGCTCGCGCAGACGCTCGCAGGCCGCGTAGAAGCAGTCGGCGTCGACGTGGAGGACGATCCGATCCTCCGTCTCGGGCGCACCTACGCCCGGCAGCCGCGAGCCGTCGCGCATGGTCGTCCCTTCGCGTGGACCACCGTGAACGTTGTGTCCTCTCGCCCGGGCGTGTCGACGTCGCCCACGGCCGTCGTCTGGATGTGGAACGATCGATCGTCGGGGACAAGAACGATACGTCGGGCCCGCTTCCCGACCGACATGGTAGACGGAACCAACCGCCAGTGGATCCTGACCGAGCGACCGACCGGCGAGCCGTCGACGGACGACTTCTCGCTTCGCGAGGAACCGATCCCCGAACCGGGTCCGAACGAGGCGCTCGTGCGGACGAGCTACCTCTCGGTCGACCCGTACATGCGCGGTCGGATGCGGGACGCGGACTCCTACGCCGACCCCTGGACGCTCGGCGAGCCGATGCGGGGCCGCGTCGTCGGGGAGGTGATCGAATCGAACGTCGACGACGTCGCGGTCGGGGACCTCGTCAGGGGAAACCTCCACTGGGCGGAGTACGCCGTCGCCACCGGCGCAGAGCTCGACCCCGTCGACACGGGCGAGGCACCGCCGTCGACCGCCTTACACGTCCTGGGGATGCCCGGGCTCACGGCCTACGTCGGGACGGTCGAGGTCGGCCACGTCAGGCCGGGGGACACCGTGGTCGTCTCGGGGGCCGCTGGCGCGGTCGGCTCCCTCGCGGGCCAGATCGCCCGGATCGCGGGCTGTCGCGTCGTCGGCGTCGCGGGCTCGGCGGAGAAGACGGCCTGGCTCACCGACGAGCTCGGCTTCGACGCCGCGGTGAACTACCGGCGCGTCGAGGACCTCCCGTCGGCGATCGAGTCGGCCTGTCCACGCGGCGTCGACCTCTACTTCGAGAACGTCGGCGGCCCCGTCAGCGACGCCGTGATGGATCGACTCACCGACTACTCCCGGGTCGCCGTCTGCGGGAAGATCTCGCTTTACAACCTCCCGGAGGGCGAGCGGGCGACCGGCCCGCGGCGACTCCACCAGCGCACCCGGACCCGGGTCGAGGGGTTCATCGTCAGCGACTACGATCACCTGGCCGAGAGCGTGAGCCGTCGGCTGGCCCGCTGGGTCGAGGAGGGGGAGGTTCGCTACCGGGAGACGGTGACCGAGGGGATCGAGAACGCGCCGGCGGCGTTTCTCGGCCTGTTCGAGGGCGAGAACGTCGGCAAACAGCTTGTGAAAGTCGGCCGGTAGCGCCGGCCGCCACCCCGTCAGTGGGGTCGTCCCGGTCGCCACTCCGTCAGTGGGGTCGTCCCGGTCGCCACCCTGCCGGTATGGGCGCCTTTTAGCCGTCGGCGGCCACAGGGGATTCCATGACGACCGACATCGACCGGTTCGACTCGCGGCGATCGACCGTCTACGCCGAGGGTGGGATGGTCGCGACGAGCCAGCCCCTGGCCGCCCAGGCCGGCCTCTCGATCCTCCGGGAGGGCGGGAACGCCTTCGACGCCGCCGTCGCGACCGCCGCCGCGTTGAACGTCGTCGAACCGACGTCGACCGGCCTCGGCGGTGACGTCTTCGCGCTGTATCGGACCGCCGACGGCGAGGTCGGCGGCCTGCGTTCCTGTGGCGGGGCGCCGGCCGACGCGACGATCGAGACGGTCACCGAGGCAATCCGGGAAGCCGACGACGCGGAGGCGTACTACCCGGATTCGCGGGGGTACGCCGTCGACGACGCCGGCGGAGCCGACGACCTCGAGATGCCGTTTCTCGGCCCCCACGCCGTCACGGTCCCCGGCACCGCACGGGGGTGGGAGCTGACGGTCGAGGAGCTCGGTCGACTAAGCCTCGCGGAGGTCCTCGCCCCCGCGATCGAGTACGCGACGGATGGCTACCCCGTCTCGGCGGTGATCGCGCACGGCTGGACGGCGGCGGAGGAGCTCTTTACCGACGAACACGCCCGCGAGGCCTACCTCGTAGACGGCGAGGCACCGACCCCGGGTCAGACCGTTCGTCTGCCACGGCTCGGGGAAACGATGGGCCGGATCGCCGAGGAGGGGGCGGATCTCGTCTACGAGGGGGCGGTCGCCGAGGCGATCGCCACGGAGGTCCAGTCCAGGGGTGGCTTTCTGACCGTCGAGGACCTCGCCGGCTTCGAACCCGAGTTCGTCGAGCCCGTGAGCACCGAGTACGGGGGCGTCGAGGTGTACGAGCTGCCGCCGAACAACCAGGGGCTGATCGTCCTCGAGGCGCTCAACGTCGCCGAGGAGATAGACGCCGGCGAGTTCCCCGCGGCGTCGCCCGAACGCGTCCACGCGCTGGCCGAGGCGACGAAACTCGCGTTCGTCGACGGCCACCGGTACGTCGCGGATCCGGAGTACGCGGAGATCCCGCCGCTCGGATCGAAACGCTACGCCCGCGAACGGGCGCGGGCGATCGGCGACCGGGCGATCGACGATCCGGCGGTCGGCGTTCCGAGCCGGGCACCCGAGGACGCGGACACCGTACTGTTGACCGTCGGCGACGAGGCGGGAAACCTCGTCAGCTACATCAACTCCCGGTTTGCGGGCTTCGGCAGCGGGCTCGTCGCTGGCGACACCGGGATCGCCCTCCAGAACCGCGGCGCGTCGTTCTCGCTCGATCCCGATCACCCCAACAGCCTCGAGCCGGGCAAGCGACCGTTCCACACCCTCATCCCGGCGGTCGCCCGCTTCGCCGCCGACGACTGGGCCGCCTTCGGCGTCATGGGGGGGTACATGCAACCCCAGGGACACGTCCAGGTGCTCTCGAACCTGATCGACTGCGGGATGACCCCCCAGGAGGCGCTTGACTTCCCGCGGTGGCGCTACCGGGAGGAGGGGACGCTGGCGGTCGAGGAACGGCTCACCGGGGCGACGAAGCTCGCCCGGAAGGGCCACGACGTCCGCGTCATGCCGCCGACGACATTCGGCGGCGCACAGCTCGTTCGGCGAACTCGCGGGACCTACGCCGGTGCGACCGAACCCCGGAAGGACGGGGCGGTCGTCGGCTACTGAGCTCGATCGGTCGCGTCGATCTCGGAAAGCACGTACTCGTGGAACGCCCGCAACGCCGCGCTCTCGTCTTCGGCGAGGACGACGTCGCTGGCCGAAAGCGTCGCCAGCCCGAACGCCCGCGGGCTCGGCGAGTCGAGGGGGAGCCGCTCGACGGTCAGCTCCCCGGCGTCGATCGCGGCGACGACCGACTCGATCCCGGCCACGTCGAGGTTGTCCTCCAGGATCTCCCGGTAGGTCTCCTCCAGGACGGCGAACTCCGGGACGTCCTCGGCGAACCCGAGTAACATCTCGCTTGCGACCTGCTGTTCGCTCGCCGATTTCTCGTAGCCTTTGTACCGTTTGAGGATCATCAGCGACCGCGTCGCGTTGATCCGGAAGTACCGCTGGAGGAGATCGGTTCCGTCGAGTGCCGCCCGCAGCTCCTCCCGGACAGCGTCCGGATCGAGCGACTCGACGATCCCCACGAGGTCGACTTTCCGGTTCAGGGGCATAGAGAGGACGAAGCCGTTGTCGGCGACGGCGACGGTGACGTTCGCCGTGGCCTCGGCGGCACAGCGGGCCGCCAGCAACCGCGAGAAGCCGTCGTTGAACCGCCGGCCGTGACAGGAGTGGACGTAGTACCGACGGGCGTACTCCTCGCGGTCGCGCTCGACTTCGATCGCCAGCCGACTTTCGGTACTGACACTCGTGGGGCCGGCGTACCGGAGCTGCTGGTCGAACAGCCGCGCGATCGCGCGGACGGCGTCGTCGTCGAGGGGAAACTCCCGCAGCCAGGCCCTGACCGCCGGCGGACCTCCGTCGCGGTGGCGATCGAGCAGCTCCCCCTGAACGGCCAGGATCTCCCGGCCGAGATCCGGCGAGAGCGGGAGCCGTTCGGAGTACCAGGAGGGCACTGTCGGCCGGGAGCTCGTCCGATCGACGTACACCTTCGAGCCCCGACGGTACCGGTACTCGAAGCGGTTCCCGCCGAGGACGAAGACGTCGCCTTTCTCCAAGGTGTCGAGGTAGTCCTCGTCCAGCCCGCCCACCCACTCGTCGTCCGCGCGGGTGTGGACGTCACAGCTGAACGAGTCCGGGATCGTGCCCACGTTCGTCATGTAGATCATCCTGGCGAGCCGTCCCCGCTTGCCGATCAGGGGCTCTCCGACGGGGAACTCGGGGTGGTGGTGTTCGCCGCCGGGTGGGTCGTTCTCGTCGCGCCAGATCTTCGCGTAGACGTTCCGATCCTCCATGCCGGCGTACTCGGCCGTGAGATATCGCATGAGCGACTCGTAGCGTTCGTC
The DNA here is from genome assembly GCA_001564115.1 of Natrialbaceae archaeon Tc-Br11_E2g8. Classification (GTDB taxonomy): domain Archaea; phylum Halobacteriota; class Halobacteria; order Halobacteriales; family Natrialbaceae; genus Tc-Br11-E2g8. The sequence goes on from LKNG01000014.1 coordinate 6,921, forward strand.
GTCGTAGTTCCGGTACGGGTAAGCCCTCCGGAGGATCGCTTGCAGCTCCCGTTCGGGCCGGATCTCGGCGATCGCCATCCCGTAGACGTGCTGGGCGGCGACGTCGTGGGCGTTCTCCGGGATCGAGACGGCGTCGACGAATCCCTCCTCGGCCCGTTTGAGCATGGTCGCACACTCGATCAGCTCGTCCCGGTCGAGGGCGATCAGCCGGCCCGTCACCGTCTGGCCGACCCGGTGGCCCGCCCGTCCGACCCGCTGGAGGAGGGCGGCGACGCTCTTCGGCGAACCCACCTGCACGACGAGGTCCACGTGGGGCATGTCGATGCCGAGTTCGAGGGAGGTCGAGGTCGTGACGACGTCGAGTTCGCCGGCTTTCAACCCCTCCTCGACCCGCCGACGGACCTCCTTCGAGAGGCTGCCGTGGTGACAGCCGGAGTTGTCCTCGCCGTAGGCCGAAAACCGCTCTCTGAGCTCGTGTAACACCCGTTCGGCCCCCGATCGGCTGTTCGTGAACACCAGCGTGTTGGTGTGTGACTGGACGTGCTCGTGGAGGAGCCGGTAGAACCGCTCCTGGACGAGCTCGCGTGGGGTGGTTATCAGGTCGTCTGTCGGACACTCCAGCTCGAGGTCGAACTCGCGGGCGAACCGGGCGTCGACGATCTCGTACTCCCTGGGGGGGCCGCCGGGCTCCTCGCGGCCGACGAGAAACTCCGCGACCTCCTCTATGGGTTCGATCGTCGCCGAACAGCCGATCCGGGTGAGCGGCCGGTCGGCGAGCGCCGCGAGTCGTTCGAGGCTCACCGAGAGATGCGTGCCGCGTTTGCCCGCCGCCAGCGAGTGGATCTCGTCGACGATGACGTACTCGACACGCCGGAGCTTCTCGCGGAACTTCGGGGCGTTGAGCAGGATTGCGAGCGTCTCCGGGGTCGTGTTCAGGATGTGTGGGGTCTCCTCGAGCATCCGCTGGCGGGCGCTCGAACCGGTATCGCCGTGGCGGATCGCGTGGCGGATCTCCCCGACCGCCTCGCCGCGGTCGGCGGCGATCGACTCGATTCCCTCGAGGGGTCGCGTGAGGTTGCGGTGGATGTCGTTCGCGAGGGACTTCAGCGGGGAGACGTACAGACAGTAGACGGCGTTTTCGAGGCCCTCCGTCCGCTCGCGCCGGAACAGCTCGTCGACGATCGCACAGAAACTCGCCTGGGTCTTCCCGGAGCCCGTCGGCGCACAGATCAGCGTGTTCGTGCCCTCGTGGATCCGCGGGATCGCCCCCTTCTGTGGCGGGGTGAAAAACCCCCCGTTCTCGGGGACGAACTCGCCGAACTCCTCGAGCCACCACCGCCGAACCGCGGGCTCGAGCAGCTCGAAGACCTCTCGATCGTCGATCTCGACCGCCGTCGGGTCGAAGGGGGGCTCCACGTCGAGATCGTAGCCGTCCATCGCCGGTTCCTTGGACTGCGCGGGCAAAGGCGTTGGCCATCGATCCTCCCCGTCGTCGCCTCCGTCCAGCCGTCGAACCGGAGCTGGCGGTAGCCGACGACCGCGGCAGCGACCAACGCGAGCGCGAGGAGGCCGACCAGCCCGAACGGGAGCGGCCAGCTGTCACCCTCCCAGTCGTCCTCGAACACCGCGGCGTAGTGGCCGGCGACCTCGGTACCGTGGAGGGCGACCGCCACCTCCCGGTTCTCGCGAAACGCGTTCTCGTTCCAGTTGGGGCTGCCGAGGACGACCACCTCGTCGTCTACCACCACGCCTTTCGCGTGGATCTTCTCGAAGCGACCGTCCGGCTCGACGAGCCGGACCTCGAGGTCGAGGGCCTCCTCCTCGGCCGTCCGCTCGAGTTCCGCGGCCAGCTCGCGGTTTTCCTCCTCGACGTACCACGTCGAGTCGAGCAGGATCCGGACCTCGACGCCACGCCGTGCGGCCGCGAGACTCTCCTCTACCAGCCGAAACTCGGCGGAGCCGATCCGCACCTGTTTTATCAGGATCGACTCCTCGGCCGAGCCGAGCAGCTCCGCGAACCGGTCTTCGGCGTTGTCGGGAGCGACGAGCACCTCGACTGCCTCCGCCTCGAGTCGCTCCGGCTCCGCCCGTCTGTCGAACGAGCCCGACGCCGGCTCCTCCTCGACGAACGTCGCCCGCTCGCGGTGCTCGCGCCAGGAGGTCACGTCGGCCCCGTCGGCGTCGGCGGCGAACAGCTCCGCGAGCGCCGTCGCGACGGCCGGATCGTCGACCACGACGCCCCAGCCGCGGCTCCCCGCGCCGCCGGTGCCCGCCGGCTTCCAGTTCTCCGTGAGGACCACCGCCCGGTCGTCGACGACGGCGTACTTCGGGTGGTGGAAGCTGTAGCGGGCCCCCTCGCCCCCGATGACGTTGACGTCGACGCCGGCCGCCTCGAGCTCGCCCAGCACGGCGTCGCTTCGCTCGGGCGTACCGCCGACGGGGCCGCCCTCGAGGAGTACCTCGACCTCTAGTCCGCGTTTCTCGGCCGCGAGCAGCTCCTCGGCGACCGGCTCGGAGGTGAAGGTGTAGCCGGCCAGCAGGATCCGCTCGTCGGCCTCCCGGAGGAGCTCGAGGGGAGGGTCGGGGGCGTCCGGCAGGACGAACGCCGTCACCTCGGCGTCCTCGAAAACCTTCGGCGGGAGGCAGGTCGCCCCGTCGGGCCACCAGACGCCCCCCTCGCCGTCGGTCCGGTGCCAGGTGTGGGCCGTCGGCGCGCGGTCGTAGGCGACGGCGTCTATCGTCCGGTTCCCCTCGCGCAACTCGAGGGCGTCGCCGTCGGCCGCCAGCCGGAGATTGCCCTCGAAGCCGACGACTGGGTCGTCGGTCAGCTCGTCGGTCCGGTCGGGATCGGCGCTCAGCGCGATCCGTCCGGCCGCCGTCCGGTTCGGGAGCGACGCCGACGCGTGGCCGTCGGTCACGGTCAGCTCCCCCAGATGGCGCTCTTCGGGCAGCTTCAGGACGAGAAACTCCCCGACGTTGCCGTAGGTGGTCGGATTCGGGTGGAGTTCGACGATCGTCGGCTCGTCGCCGTCGGCGACCGCCGCCGCCCGCTCGCGGCTCTCCTCGGTCGGCCCGGTCGGACAGCCCGCGGAGGCGTTCCACTCCCGGTCCGGTTCCGGCACCGGATCGGACGGGCCACCGGCCACGGTCAGGGCGGCGCCCGTTCCGAGCAGGACGAGGAGGAGAAACGCGGTCGACCGCGGACGCATGCCGGCTCTGGTCGCGCCATTGCATTTAAACCGCCGCCCGTAAGCGGGGACTCCGGGTTCGGCAGGTTTTGACGGACGGCAGTGGCGATCGGGCTTCGGCGGTGCAAGTCGGGGCTCAGCGGCAGATCCTGGGATTCAGAGGCAGTAATCGGCGACATCGACCGACCCGTATCAGTCGTCGAACGGGGGTTTCAGCCGCTCGCGGTCGACGACTCGACCGGTAAACGGGAGACGCGTCTGGAGCCACTCGACCGGCGGCCACCCGTTCATCCGTTCGGCGGCGACCGGGACGACGAGCACCGCGGCGGTCGCGACCGCGAAGCCGAGCAGCTCGAGGCTCCAGTGGGCCGTCCAGAACGCCGGTGCCGCCCGGAGGGCGATCAGGACGGGCAGACAGAGCCACCCCAGAAGGAGGATCGACGCGCCGCGTGGATCCGCGGGTCGGTCGCCGATCCCGAGCCAGGCGACCGTCGCCCCCAGGGAGGCGCCGACGGTCATCGTGGTGAACTCCCGGGAGCCGAGGGCGAATCCGAGGATCGCGATGAGTCCGGCGAGCGCGAAGACGAAACCGGGATCGACCCGTCCAAACCGGAGGATCGCCGCGACGAACAGGAGCCCGAGGGCGACGCCGACGACGACGTCCCCGACGTAGTGGACCCCCATCACCACCCTGGAGAGGGCCACGAGGGCGATCACGGCTCCCGCGACGACGTACCGCGTACGGCGAGTGCCCGTGTCTGCGACCGCGGCGAGGGCCCCGTAGAACGCAGCTGCACCCAGCGCGTGGGCGCTCGGGAAACTGTAGCCCGGATACCCCGCCGGCGCGAACGCCAGCTCGGGACGAGGCCGGAGGAAGATCCCCTTGAGCCCTGCGCTGATGGCGAGCGCGCCGATCCCGATAGCGATGACGAGCGCCCGGCTGCGTCGGCGCTCCTCCGCGCCGAACCAGTAGAGCAACGTCGCGAACACGATCAGGGTCACCCCGTCGCCGAGGTGGGTGATCACCTCGAGCGCCGAGACGACGGCGCCGGGGAGGGAGGTTCGGATCGCCTCGTTTATCGACTCGTCGAACAGGACGCCTTCGACGCTCGAACCCACCATGAGGACAGTAGACGAAGGTGCCCCTATATAGAAATGGTCGTCGATCGGCCTCCGGGAGCCGTTGGGGTCGTCGATCGGTCTCCGGGAGCCGTTGGGGTCGTCGACCGGTCGCCGGGAGCCGACTGGCCACGGACCGTGGATTCACAATCCCTTTTACGTGCGCCGCCGGAGTGCCGGTATGTTACTGACGGTCTCGGGCCCGCCTGGAAGCGGGAAGAGCACGACCGCGGCCTTGCTCGCCGACCGGTTCGAACTGGAGCACGTAAGCGGCGGTGACATCTTCCGGGAGCTCGCCGACGAACGGGGATACACGCCGCTCGAATTCAACAAACTCGCCGAGGAGAACGAGGAGATCGATCGCGACCTCGACCGGCGGCTCCGGAAGACCGCGGTCGACGGCGACGATCTCGTCCTCGAGTCGCGGCTCGCCGGGTGGCTCGCGGCCGAACAGGCCGACTTTCGGTTCTGGCTCGACGCCCCCGCGTCCGTCCGGGGCGAGCGAATCGCCGACCGGGAGGGGAAAGATCCGGCCCGGGCCACCGAGGAGACGATGGCCAGGGAGGCGAGCGAGGCCTCCCGGTACGAGGCCTACTACGGGATCGACATCCACGATCTGACCATCTACGACCTCTCGGTGAACACGGCCCGCTGGAGGCCCGACGCCGTCCTCGATATGCTCGTGACTGCCGTCGAGGAGTACGACCCCGCGGGCGACGAGGGACAGGTGCCCGTCGAGCTCGACGACGGTTTCTGATGGTTCTGCGTGGCCCACCCGACGAGCGCTCGCCCGCCGAACTCCTCGCGTTCGGCGTCGTCAACCTCGACAAACCGTCCGGACCCTCGTCCCACCAGCTGGCCGGCTGGATCCGGGACGCCGTCGACGACGCCCTCGCCGGGGCCGACCCCGGCTCGATCGACCGGGCCGCCCACGCGGGGACGCTCGATCCGAAGGTGACCGGCTGTCTCCCCATCATGCTCGGGGACGCCACCCGGCTCGCGCCCGCCTTCCTGGAGGGACGAAAGGAGTACGTCGTGGTCCTCGAGTGCCACGGCCCGGTGCCCGCCGATCTCGGGGACGTCGTCGCCGAGTTCGAGGGGGAGATCTACCAGAAGCCACCGCGAAAGAGCGCCGTCAGCCGCCGGCTCCGCAGCCGGGAGATCCACGAGCTGTCGGTCGAAGAGAGCGGGAATCGACGGGTCCTGCTCACGGTCCGCTGTGAGAGTGGCACCTACGTCCGGAAGCTCTGTCACGACCTCGGGCTGGCGCTCGGCACCGGCGCCCACATGGGTGACCTCCGTCGGACGGCGACCGAGCCGTTCGACGACCGCGATCTGGTGAGCGCGACCGACCTCGTCGACGCGCTGGCGTTCTGGCTCGAGGACGACGACCCCGGCCCGCTCTACGAGGCGGTCGATCCCGGAGAGCGGATCCTCGAGGGGGTGCCCGCGCTGACGATCGCTCCGAGCGCCGCCGCCGAGGTCGCGAACGGCGCTCCGGTGTACGCTCCGGGCGTCATCGACGCCGCGGACGCCCCCGAGGGGGCGCTCGTCGCCTGTTACACGCCGAACGGCGCGGCCGTCTGTCTCGGTCGGCTCGTCGGCGACCCCGACGCGGACCGGGGGACGGTCGTCGACCTCGAACGGGTGCTCGTCTAGGGGGGCCGGTCCCGTTCGGATCGGCCGTCTGCCGACCCGACGACCCGGGCTGCGACCCGACCGTCGACGATCCTCCCGAGCACCTCGACGGTGACCGGCTCCGCTGGCGGACGTTCCTCGAGCCGGTCGGTGCCCTCGACGACGGCGACGTCCATCGGACTCGACGGCTCGGGATGGTCGGCGACGAGCGTCCCGTCGACGGTCTCGAGTTCGACGGTGAACCGTCTACCGACCCCGAGGGAGTCCGCGAGGAGGTCCCGGATCGAGGTCATCTGAACCGGTGGACCTCCGAGCCGGTTCCACGGCCGCGGCGGGCCGATGCGGCACAGTCCACACAGAGGGCGAGTTCCCGTTCGTAGTGGCTCTCACAGGCGAAGGTGCCACAGTTCCCACATCTGTCGACCGCCGGGCGGGATCCACAGACCTCACAGAGGCCGGTGACGCTCATACGATCGGTACGTCCCCCAGAGGCTTCAGTGTTGGTCGGGAGCCGGTGCGGTACGGTCGACGACTACCGAGCGCTGGGGAGCCCCACCGTGATAGACGGTGACGACCGACGGGAAGGCTTTTGCCACACCGGCCGCTAGCGACCGCCATGAGCCGTGACCGGGCGCTCCTCCGGAGGGCCCTGGACCGTGGCGAGCAGGACGGTGGCGACGTCGAATTCAAAGAGCGCCTCTCCCGGGAACTTCACCTCGCGGACGGCAGACGGGAGAGCCTGGCGGCTCAGCTACGCCACCGCGTGCTCTCTGGCGAGGGCGAGGCCACCTACGTCGTCGGCGTCACCGACGACGGCGGGCTGGCGGGGATCGATCCGGAGACGTTCTCCGAGTCGATGGACGTCCTCTCCCTGCTGGCCGAGGAGGCCGACGCCCACATCGACGACGTCCAGACCTGGGGGGTTGGTGACGGCCTGGTCGGCGTCGCCACCGTCAGGGACGGCTCGGTCCTCGAGGCCGACGACGAGCACGTCGTCGTCGGGACGGCCGGCCACGTCGACCACGGCAAGAGCACGCTCGTCGGCTCGCTGATCACCGGCACCCCCGACGACGGAAACGGCGCGACCCGTGCCTTCCTCGACGTCCAGCCCCACGAGGTCGAACGCGGCCTCTCCGCGGATCTCTCCTATGCGGTCTACGGCTTCGACGACGAGGGACCGATCCGGGTGCGGAACCCGGACCGCAAGGGCGACCGCGCGGCGGTCGTCGAGGAGGCCGACCGGCTGGTCTCGTTCGTCGACACCGTCGGCCACGAGCCCTGGCTGCGGACGACGATCCGCGGGCTCGTCGGCCAGAAACTCGACTACGGCCTGCTCGTGGTCGCCGCCGACGACGGCCCCACCCGGACCACCCGCGAACACCTCGGGGTGTTGCTGGCGACGGAGCTTCCGACGGTCGTCGCGATCACCAAAGTCGACGCGGTCGACGCCGAGCGCGTCGACACGGTCAGACGCGATGTCGAACGCCTGCTGCGGGACGTCGGCAAGACCCCACTCGGGGTCGACCGCCACGGCGTCGACGCCGCCGTCGAAGAGATCGGCGAGACGGTCGTCCCGGTCGTCGAGACCAGCGCCGTCACGATGGCCGGGCTCGACGCCCTCGACGACCTGTTCGATCGGCTACCCAAGACCGCCGACGGCGACGGGGAGTTCCGGATGTACGTCGACCGGAGCTACTCGGTGACCGGCGTCGGCGCGGTCGCCTCGGGGACGGTCATGTCCGGCGAGGTCGAGGCCGGCGACGAACTGCTCGTCGGGCCGACGCCGGAGGGACGGTTCCGGGAGGTGAAGGTGCGCTCGATCGAGATGCACTACCACCGCGTCGACCGGGCCCGGGCCGGCCGCATCGTCGGCATCGCGCTGAAGGGGATCAAGGAGTCGGAGCTCGAACGCGGGATGGTCCTCCTGCCGGCCGACGCCGACCCCGAGCCGGTACGGGAGTTCGAGGCCGAGGTGATGGTGCTCAACCACCCGACCCGGATCGGCGACGGCTACGAGCCCGTCGTCCACCTCGAGACGATCGGCGAGGCCGCCGCCTTCCACCCGGAAAACGGCCGGCTGCTGCCCGGTGACACCGGGAAGACGCGAATCAGATTCAAGTTCCGGCCGTATCTGATAGAGGAGGGCCAGAAGTTCGTCTTCCGGGAGGGACGTAGCAAGGGCGTCGGGACGGTGACGGACGTCTTCGCGAACGAGTGAGCCCCCGCACGTCTCCCCGCTACAGACCGAACGACTCCACGAGCAGTCCCTCGCTCGTCTCGCCGTAGACGTACGTCCCGCCGCCGATGACGTCGATCGTGACTTTCGCGGGCGCGAACAGCTCGGCTGGGACCTCCTCGAAGGACCACTCGAGGTCGTCGAAGATCTCGGCGAACGGCCGGCCGTGATCCGCGCGGGCCGTCGAGGGCACCTCGTCGAACCGGCCGAACTCCTCCCGGACGACGAGGTGGGCGGTCCCGCCGTAGGCGACGGCGTCGTTCGTCCGGGCGATCGCGGTTCGCTCGTCGCCGGCGACGGGGGCCACCGGCGCCCGGCCCGTCGCCGAGACCACGTCGAGGGGGTCGTAGCCGAGCTCCGCGAGGCGGAACGTCGCCAGCTCCGCGGCGCGGGCGGCGTTCGTGACGCTGCCGACGACGCTGGCCGTCGGATACACCAGCAAGAAGACGCCGCTGGGCTCGACTTCGGCCAGCTCGGCGACCTGCTCGGCGGCGGCCTCGGTCGGCCCCTCGTCGGTCTCGACGGCGAGGGCGGTCAGCTCGAACGCGTCGGTGTAGCCGACCCGGCGGAACTCGTCTTCCTCGGCGACCAGCGCACGGGCCGGGCCGCTCCCTAACCCCTCGAACTCCTCGGTGAGGAGCTCCCAGCTCGCCCTGGCCGAACAGAGCAAGGCGAGCGCGGGGTGGTCCGTCGAGAGCTCGACGTACTGGATCGGGGCGTCGCCGAGCTCCCCGAGCGCCCGTGCGGGGGTCGCGAGCCCCGCGGTCTGGATCTCCGTCAGCAGCAAGCCGGCCTCGAGGCCGCCGTCGAACTCCTGGCCGAAATCGAGCACGGTCGCTTCGTTCTCGAGCTCGTAGGCCCCCACGTTCAGCTCCTCGGCGAACTCGAGGGCCTCGTCGACCAGCTCGATCGCCATCCGGTTGAGACTGTCCATGCCGGCCGTTGGCCGTCGCCGTGGAAACCGTTTGTCGTTCGGTCCGGCCTAGTCGACGACCTCGTAGCCCGCGTCCTCGATCGCCGCCGCGAGCGCCTCGCCGTCGACGCCGTCGTGTTCGACGCGGACCGCGTCGTCGCCGTGGTCGGCCGTGGCCGTCGAGACCCCCTCCAGTGCGGTCAGGGCGTCGACGACGGTCTCCTCACACCCCTCACAGGCCATTCCGTCGACCGCGATCGTAGACTCCATAAGAGCGTCGGGCGGCCGCTCGAAGTTGGCTCTTGCGGTTCGAGGTTGGAACGTCGCTTCTCGCCGCCGACCTCTCTCACTCGCTCCCGGAGCGTGGCTCGCGACCGAGCTCGGCCTCGACGGCCGCGACCTTCCGGGCGGCCGACTCCTCGCTGGTCCGCTTGTCGTCGATCTTGAGGAACGTGCTGACCCGATCGGCGTCGACGGCCCGGTGGGCCGCCTCGACCGCGTCGAGGAGCTCGCCGACGTCCTCGGCCTCGATCGTCGTCCCCATCGGGGTCGTCTCGTAGGCGACGTCGAACTCCTCTAGGGCTGCCACGGCCTTCGTGACCTCCTTCGCCATGCTCCCTTCGATGACCGGTGCGACGCTCAGGAACGCGATGACCGTCATACGCCCCCGGAGGACGCGGAGGGAAAAATAGCTACCTCACCGCGTCCGGCCGTCCTCGGGTGGGTAGACGTGTATCTCCCCGCTGGCGTGGACGTACACCTCGTGGTCGAGGGCGGTAAACGCCACGTGACCGTCGTGTCGGCGCGAACCGTCGGCTTTCGGGGCGAACAGCCGCTCCAAGGCGTCCGGATCGACGCTGTCGTACAGCGAGAACTCCCCCTGTGAGACGTCGATGCCGGTGATCGCCGCGAGCCCGTGGACGACCGTCGTCGTCAGCGTCGCGGTGCCGTCGGGGTCGTACTCGAGGACGTACCGCCCGGCTTCGGGGTCGTACGGGAGCTCGTCTTCCAGGTTGGAGGTGTAGGGATCGGTTCGCATGGGGGTAGATCGGTCGATCGGTCAGGAGACCGTAGCCCGCGACGGTACAAAAGCCATCCGAATCGGGAAACGTCGGACGTATCGACGCCCATCGGACGTGAACGTGACGGAATCGGGACCGTCGGTTCGCTCGGACTGACGGAGTCGGGACCGTCGGTTCGCTCGGACTGACGGAGTCGGGACCGTCGGTTCGTTCGGAGTGTGCCGTCGGCCAACCGACGTCGGACCCACCTCCGGCCTCCGGGACGCCGGAGGCGATCGACGCGCAGGCGCCGCTTAACTAATCGCCCACGGGGCCGACCTCCGGCGAATGTGGCCCTGGGAACACGCCGTGATCGGCTACCTCGCGTACTCGCTTTTCTGTCACGCGGTCTACCGCGACTCCCCGGGCGCGGCCGGAACCCTCGTCGTCGTCTTCGCGTCTGTCCTCCCGGACCTGATCGACAAACCCCTCGCCTGGGAGTACGGAGTCTTCGAGACCGGGTACGCGCTCGGCCACTCGATTTTCTTCGCCGTTCCGCTGGCGATCGCCGTCGGCTGGCTCGCCCGGGTGGTCGGCCGGCCGCGGCTCGGGATCGCCTTCGGACTGGGCTACCTCCTGCACCTGCCCGCGGACGTCGTCCCGATCTATCTCACGCGGGGTGAGCTGCCGATCGAACGGATCCTCTGGCCCGTGCGACCCGCGGCCTCCGGCGGCCACCGACACGACTTCCTCGGCCGGGCGACCGAGATGATCCTCGAGTACTGGCAGGGGATCGCCGCGGGCGAGCTCTCGACCTACGAGTGGGGCGTGTTAGGGCTGTCCGCGTTCGTCCTCGCGCTCTGGCTGTACGACGGCGCGCCGGTCCTCCGGGAGCTGCTCGCCGCTCCCTGGCGGCTGGTCGGCCTCCTCGGTCGGCTGGCCTCGTAGGTGAGATCGAGCGCCGTCGCCGACCGGAGGCCCGACCGACGAACACGGACTCTGCCGTGGGGTCCGTCTTCCCCTTCCCACCGCCCTCGATCTCCGACGGATCCCCGATGGCGACACGGCCAGTAGGCTCGAGTTACCTAAACCCCGAGGCTTCGCCGGCCGGCACGCTCCCGTGTCGTCGGCTGGTGGGCGGGCCACACCCGAACCTCCATCCGTGTGGACGGGGACTCGCCGCGCTCCGCGACGATCGGGAGCCACGTCCATCGACACGTCCGTGAGCCACGTCGGATCGACACGTCCACGGTACAGAACGTTTTTACCGTCTCGGGCGGGGAGTTCGGGTAGATGACTCGGACCGTCGGCGTCGTGATTCCGGCGTTTCGGCCGGAGCCCGACGTCCTCGCCGGCTACGTCGAGCAGCTCCGGGACCGGATCTCCCCCGAACGCGTCCGGATCGAACTCGACGACCCCGACCCCGAGGTCGTCGCCGCGCTGGAGGGCTGTCCGGCGACGGTCGCGCTCGCAGCCGGTCGCCGGGGGAAGGGAGCCGCGATCACCGCCGGCTTCGAAGCTCTCGACACCGACGTCCTCGCGTTCGCCGACGCGGACGGCTCCACGCCGGCGGCGTCGGTGGCCGACGTGGTCGCCCGGGTCGAGACGGGGGAGGCGGCGCTGTCGGTCGGCTCGCGGCGACACCCCGACGCCGAGGTGAGGGGCCACCAGACGTTCGCCCGGCGTCGACTCGGGGACGCGTTCGCGTGGGTGGCCCGACGGCTGCTCCCGGTCGCCCTCTATGACTACCAGTGTGGGGCGAAGGCGATCGATCGAACTGCCTGGACCGACGTCCGGACGCACCTCCGGGAGCCGGGGTTCGCCTGGGACGTCGAGCTCGTAGCGCTCGTTGACGCACTCGGCCACCGGATCGTCGAGGTGCCGGTGATTTGGGAGGACGCCGAGCGATCGACGGTCTCGCCGGTGGAAACGACCGTCGAGCTCGGGGTAGCGCTCGTGCGTGCGCGCCACCGGGCCGCGTCGTTGCGCGGCGATCGCGTCCACGCGGCCATCGCGAGACGGCGGCGCCAGCCACCGTCGGTGCTCGACCGCCTCGGTCGTGAACCCAGAGATGAGTAATCCGGGCGTCCGGGGCCGTCTCGCCGCGTTGCTCTCGATGAGCCGGATAGGGCTTTTCGCCGGCGTCGGCGTCCTCGGGGCGGTCGTCGACACCGGGGTCCTGATCGCGGCCGTCGAACTCGGCGGTCTCGGCGAGGTCCCGGCGAAGGTCGTCGCCTGGATCGTCGCGATCGTCGTCATCTTCTCGATCAACGAACGGTTGACGTTCGCCGGCTACGGGAAGGTCGGCCTCCGGGCGATCCTCCGTCGGCTCGGTCAGTCGTACGTGATCCGTTTCGGGGGGTTTCTGGTGACGCTGACCGTCTACACGGCCCTGATCGAGTTCGCCGGTATCTGGTACGTGCTCGCGAACGTCGTCGGTATCTGTTTTGGCTTCGTCGTCAACTACGTCTGTGAGAGCCTCTGGACGTGGAAAGTCCACCGCGGCCGGTAGAAACTCGCATACGGTGGTCGAATCACAATCCTTAACTACGCCAGAAGGGTACGACATACCAGCGGGATGGGATAGCCAGGAGATTCCGGCGGGCTCATAACCCGCAGATCGGTAGTTCAAATCTACCTCCCGCTACTTTTCGACGCGAACAGTAACGAGGAGCCCAGCGACGAGTGTCGTGAGCGTCGAAAACACGACGAGGCGATTTGACGTAGACAACGAGGGAGCAGCGACCGACGTTGGCGTAGTTCATATCCACCTCCCGCCACCCCTCGGAGATTCGAACGAGGAGTGAAAGGTTTACGAGCGGTCGCCACGTTCGTCGACCCGATGACGCTGGTCGTGGTCCCCGTCCGGTATCCGCTGTCCGCTCACTCGAAGCGTACCCTCGAGCGAGCGTTGGAGGTGGCCCGCGAGCGTGAGGCCGCGCTGTCGATCCTCCACGTGAACCTCTACCAGAACGGCCGGACGGTGACCCGGACTGACCTCAAATCCGAGGTCGAACGCCACTTCGGACGGCTGGAGAACGTCCGGTACGTGGTCCGGTCGGGATTTCTCGTCGAGGAGTCGATCCTCGACGAGGTCGCCGCCGAGGACGCTGACGTGGTCGTCGTCGGCCACAAACAGGTCGGCCGGCTGCGCCGGCTGATCCGGCGGCTCACCGACAACCCGGAGGTCGACACCTACCTCCGGGCACACCTCGACTGTGACGTGATCACCGTCGAGGAGGCCCGTGCCTGATCACTGGAAGGTGCGTCCGACCTGTCCTCCCGGCTCGGGCTCTTCGGTCCGGAACTCGGATTCGATCTCCTCGTAGCGCTCTCTGGTCTCGGGGGTGACACTCGGGCCGACCTCCGAGAGGGCGTCCTCGAAGTGTTCCTTGCTGATCCGGACGTTGCCGATCGCCTCGTCGATCTCCTGGCGGTCGACCGAGCGGACGAACTCTCGGGTCGCGGCCATCGAGGCCTCCCGGCAGACGGCCTCGATGTCGGCGCCGACGTAGCCGTCGGTTTCGGCGGCCAGCCAGTCGATCGAGACCGCGTCGGCGAGGGGCTTCCCGCGGGTGTGGACCTCGAAGATCTTCCGGCGTCCCGCCTCGTCGGGAACGGGCACGTGGACGTGGCGGTCGAGCCGGCCCGGACGGAGCAAGGCGTTGTCGATCAGGTCCGGCCGGTTCGTCGTCGCGATCACGACGACGTCCTCGAGCTCCTCGAGCCCGTCGAGTTCGGTCAGCAGCTGGGAGACGACGCGCTCGCCGACCCCCGAGTCGCTCGTGGTCCGTCCGCGCTCGCCCGCGATCGAGTCGATCTCGTCGAAGAAGATCACGGTCGGGGCGTTGGCGCGAGCCTTCTCGAACACCTCGCGGACTCCCTTCTCGCTCTCCCCGACGTACTTGTTCAGCAGCTCGGGGCCCTTGATCGAGATGAAGTTCGACTGGGCCTCGTTGGCGACGGCTTTGGCGAGCAAGGTCTTGCCGGTGCCCGGTGGGCCGTACATGAGGACGCCTTTGGCGGCCTGCATGTCCATCGCCTCGAACACCTCGGGGTAGTCGAGGGGCCACTGGATCGTCTCGCGTAAACGCTCTTTGGTGCCCTCGAGCCCCCCGACGTCCTCCCAGGTGACGTCCGGGACTTCGACGAACACCTCCCGGAGCGCGGAGGGTTCGATCCCTTTCAGCGCCTCCTTGAAGTCGGTCTCGGTCACTCGGAGGCTCTCGAGGACCTCGGCGTCGATCTCCTCGCTCTCGAGGTCGAGATCCGGACGGATCCGCCGCAGGGCGTTCATCGCGGCTTCGCGGGCGAGGCTCTCTAAGTCCGCACCGACGAAGCCGTGGGTGTTCTCGGCGTACCGGTCGAGGTCGATGCCGTCGGACAGCGGCATCCCGCGGGTGTGGACCTGCAGGATCTCCTCGCGGCCGTCCTTGTCCGGGACGCCGATCTCGATCTCGCGGTCGAAGCGTCCGCCCCGGCGGAGGGCGGGATCGATCGCGTCGACGCGGTTGGTCGCGGCGATGACGGTCACCCGACCGCGCTCCTCTAGGCCGTCCATCAGGCTGAGCAGCTGGGCGACCACCCGGCGCTCGACGTCGCCGCCGGCCTCCTCGCGTTTGGCGGCGATGGAGTCGAGCTCGTCGATGAAGACGATCGCGGGGGCGTTCTCTTCGGCCTCCTCGAACACCTCACGGAGCTGCTCTTCGCTTTCACCGTAGTACTTCGACATGATCTCCGGACCGGAGATCGTCTGGAAGTGGGCGTCGATCTCGTTGGCGACGGCTTTCGCCATCAGCGTCTTCCCGGTGCCCGGCGGCCCGTGGAGCAAGACGCCTTTCGGGGGTTCGATGCCGAGCTGTTTGAAAAGCTCCGGATGACGCATCGGCAGCTCGATCATCTCCCGGACCTGATCGAGCTCCTCGTCCAGGCCGCCGATGTCCTCGTAGGTCACCGCCGGCACGCCCTCGGGGGCTCCCTGGGGGCCGGCCTCGATCTGCTCGGCCGGGGTCTCGGAGATCTCGACGTCCGTCGAGTCGGTGATCACGACGGTGCCCGTCGGCTCGGTGTTCGCGATTTTCAGGGGTACCGACTGGCCGGAGCCACCCATCGGGCCGAACGAGAGCGAGAACGGAACCGTCTGGCCCTCGGCGACGGGCTGGCCGCTCAGTTTGTCGCGCACGAGCGGACCGATGTCACCGCGGATCCGCAGGTTCTGTGGCAGGGCGACGGTCACCGAGCTGGCGGCTTTGACGTCCGCTTTCTCGACGGTGACGCGGTCGTCGATCCCGACGCCGGCCTCCCCGCGGAGGCGGCCGTCGATCCGGACGACGCCGCGTCCCTCGTCCTCCGGATAGCCCGGCCAGACGCGGGCGACCGCCTGGCCCTCCCCCTCGCTCGAGAGCAGGATGTAATCGCCGTTCTCGAGGTCGAGTTCGCGCATCGACGCGCGGTCGATGGCGGCCAGTCCGCGGCCGGCGTCTTTCTGTTTCAGGGGTCTGACGGTGAGTCTCATTGTGCTTCCTCCGTCTCGATCGTGAGGACGCCGTTTTTCATAAACGCTCGTGCGTCGGGTTCGTGGAGCTCGAACTCGACTTGCTCCCCGTCGACCACGACGATGACCGTCCCGTCGACCACGTCGACGGTCGCGTCGTCGCTGGGACCGAAGTCGACCGCGAGCACCGACCCGTCGTCGTACTCGTACGCTCTGAGGAATCGCTCGTCGTTCCGAGCGAGGGGTTCTGCTA